>JAIUPE010000150.1 GCA_020160875.1 Pseudomonadota bacterium | reverse complement strand
CACATTTTACAAAAATAAAAAAGCCACCTTCCCTTCGCCCTGTAAGCGATGCAGGGGCGTCTCCCCTCGTAAATCGTTCTTATCGGCCCGGCCAAACGGGCGGAAATCGATCCACGATGCATCATGACAATGTGGGCCGGCTGACAAAGCCGGGCCGCAGCCGGTTTGCGTTGCGCGAACACCGTAGCTGGGAGGCTCCTGTGGAAGGCTGTTACGCCACTTTCCTATACGGATTGTGGGAAAAATATTATAATTCCGAGCACTACAGGTGTCCCCGCATCAGCGCGGGATCGCGGCCCCGGATCGTGTGTCCGAATGCCTGTGCGGAGGAGATTGCGCGTGCCTAGTTTCAAAAAAACGGCGGCGATCGCCGCTCTGTTGACCAGTGTCTCCGCCCTGATCCCGGGCGCCGCCTTCGCGGCTGAGAGCAAGAGTTTCGTGGTCGGCTGGTTCTCCCACGCCACCAACAACACCGACGACGATTGCGGCCCCGGCGGCCCGAACCCGACCGTGCAGGACCAGTACATCAAGGACCTCAAGGATCTTGGGATGTCCGGCGAAGAGATCGAAGCGCTCATCAAGGAGCGCGACGCCAACGAGGAGGGCCCCAACCGCTTCGCCGAAATCATCCGCACGCGCGGCCGCGTCGACGGCAAGCCGGTCAACCCGTACATGTATCCTTCAACGGTCAAAGATCCCGAGTGGAAGCAGCTCGTCGGCGACAAAGCCTACGGCTTCGACCTCGACAACAAAGGTCCCGACCAGCCGGGAAGCTTCACCAACGTCGATACCAAGCAAAAGGGTATCGACCACAAGCTTTACCGTGCCTTGGGCTGCTCGCGTCCCTTCCGCGGGTCCCTCGAAGGCCGCCCGACGTACTGGGACTGGCTCTGGGGCCAGCTCAAGGACTCACAGCCGGCCTGGATCGTCACCATCACGGGCGAGGACCTCTCGAAAGACGGCGAAGTCACCATCACCTTCGACCGCGCGCTCGAGTTCCTGTCGTCCAACGTCGACGGCACGCCGCGCGCCGACGTCACCTACCGTATCGATCCGGATCCCCGCTCCCATAACGAGATGAAGGGAAAAATCGAAAACGGCGTCGTCACCGGCTCTATGAATGGAATGTTCCGTATGTTCCAAAATCCCTTGGGGATGCCGGAGTTCCGCCTTCACGACGCGAAATTCGACTTCAAGATCCGCCGCGACGGCACCGCCGACGGATTCATTGGCGGCTACCAGCCCTGGGCCGACCTCTACTTCGCCTTTGCCAGCGGCGGTCAGGCCATCGAACAGTGCATCGTCGGCGATATCCCCGGCCTCTATTACCTCCTCAAGAAAAACGCGGACGCGTTCCCGGACGCCAAGACCGGCGTGAACAGCGCGATCTCCGCCGCCTACTACATGGAAGCCGTGCCGGCGTTTGCCGTGCCCGCCGCCGACGCACGCTACAACCGCGTCGCCGGAAACTAGGTGCATACGATGGTATTTGCCCGCTCGACATTCGTTGCCCTGGCCGCCGCGGCCGCGCTCGCCGCCTGTTCGCAAAGCGCGCCGCCGGAAAAGACGGCCGCCGCAGCCTCGGCGGACCTCAACGCTCCGTCCCAGCTTGTCATGCGCCGCCTCACAGGCGAGCAGTACAAGAACGTCATGACCGACGTGTTCGGCCCGACCATCGACTTCGGTGGCCGGTTCGAACCGGACATGCGCACGGACGGTTTGCTGGCCATCGGCTCCAGCCACATCGGCGTCACCGCCGCCGGCATGGAACAGTACGACGCCATGTCGCGCACCATCGCACGCCAGATCGTCGACCCCGCGCACCGCGACATGATGCTCTCCTGCAAGCCCAAGGACGTGAAAGCCGCCGACGACGCCTGCGTACGTCAGATCATAGATGAAGTCGGCCTGCTTCTGTACCGCCGCCCACTGACGGACGCGGAACGCGACGCTTTCGTCACCGCCGCGCGCCTCGCCACGGACAAGACGCAGGATTTCTACACGGGCCTCTCGCTCAGCCTCGCCTCCATGATGTCCTCGCCCAAGTTCCTGTTCCGGGCGGAAACCGCGACCCCGGTGCGGGGCAAGGCCGGCGAATACCAGCTCGACGCCTATTCGACCGCGTCTCGCCTCTCGTTCTTCCTGTGGAACTCCGGCCCCGACGCGACGCTCATGCAGGCCGCCGCGAAGGGCGAGCTTTCCTCGCCGCGCGGCATCGCCAAACAGGTCGACCGCATGCTTGCCAGCCCGCGTGTCGAATCCGGCGTGCGCGCCTTCTTCGTCGACTTCCTCGGCTTCGACGAATTCGAGAACGTCACCAAGGACACGGCGCTGTTCCCGAAGTTTTCGACCCAGGCCGCGTCCGACGCCCAGGAACAGACCCTGCGCACCATTATCGACGTCGTGCTCACCAATAAGGGCGACTACCGCGACATCTTCACCACCCGCAAAACCTTCCTTACCAAGGAACTCGGCGCGATCTATCAGGTGCCCGTGGTCAGCTATCTGCCCAACGGCTCGCCCGACGCATGGCAGCCCTATGAATTCAGCGCCGACGATAACCGCGCCGGGATCATGACTCATATGAGCTTCACCGCCCTGCACTCGCCGTCCGGCCGTGGCTCCGCCGTATTGCGCGGTAAAGCCGTGCGTGAGGTGCTCTTGTGCCAGAAAGTCCCCGCGCCGCCGGGTGACGTGAACTTCGACCTTATCAACGACACCACCAACTACCGTACCGCGCGCGACCGTCTTGCCGCTCACACCCGCGAGCCGATGTGCGCCGGCTGCCACAAGATCACCGACCCCATGGGACTCGCGCTGGAGAACTTCGACGCGGCCGGCGCATGGCGCACCACCGAAGGCGGCGTCACGCTCGACACCAGCGGCGCCGTGGACGGCAAGACGTTCACCGGCCCCGCCGATCTCGGCAAGGTCCTGGCCTCCATGCCCGCGGCCACATCCTGCGTGGCCAACCGCATGCTCGGTTACGCGCTCGGCCGCGCTCCGGACCGTGCGCAGATTTCAAGCCTTGAGAAGAGTTTCGCCACCGCCGGCTACCGCATTCCTGCCTTGATGAGGCTCATCGCGACCAGCGAAAGCTTTACCCGTGTGAAACCCGAAGCCGCGCCGACGCAGACCGCCTCGGTCCCGGCGCATGCGACGAATTAAGAAGGAGACCTCCAAATGACCCGTTTGGTGAATCGTAGAAACGTCATGAAGGGTACGCTCAAGGGACTTGGGGGCGGCGCGGCCATTACCGTTGGCCTTCCCTTTCTCGACTGTTTCCTGAACGAGAACGGCACCGCCCTCGCCGCCACCGGCAAGGACCTCCCGGTCTGCTTCGGCACCTGGTACCAGGGCCTCGGTTTCGATCCGGGTCAATGGATCCCCGAGAAAATCGGCGCCGGCTACACGAACAAACACCAATTGCGCATGTTCGAACCGCTGAAGCACAAGATCAACATCATCAGCGGCACGAAGTATTTCATGGATGGCCGCCCGCTCGAGACCCATACCTCGGGCTATCAGATCTCCTCCACCGGCGCGCTCCGGGGCGGCGTCGTCTATGGCGCCTCGCTCGACCAGATCATCGGCGAGCAGATCGGCAAGCGCACACGCTTCCGTTCGCTCGAAGCCTCCATCGGCGGCGGCCGCCGCAGCTTCTCCAAGAGTGTCGGCGCCACCACCAACCCGGCGGAGACATCGCCGGCCGCGCTCTATACCCGCATCTTTGGGCCGGAGTTCATCGATCCAAACGCGGCCGAATTCGCGCCCGACCCCATGGTCATGGCGCGTCAGAGCGTGCTGTCGGCCGTGAAAGACGAGCGCATGAGCCTCATGCAGCAGGTGGGGGCTTCCGATAAGGCGCGCCTCGAACAGTACTTCACCTCCCTGCGCGACATTGAAAATCAACTCGCGCTCGAAATGCAGAAGCCCGATCCGCTTCCGGCCTGCCACATCCCTCATGAAACCGAATCTGGCGGCTCCGGTGACAGTGTGGTCGAAGCCGAGAAGAACGGCGCCATCTTCGGCAAACTCCTCGCCAACGCCATCGCCTGCGGCCAAACACGCGTGGTCAACGTCGTGCTTGGCTCCAATGGCCTGCGTAAGCCGGGTCAGCCGCTGTCGTGGCATGTGCTCACGCATGAAGAACCCGTCGACGACAAACTGGGCTATCAGCGCGAAGTCGGCTGGTTCATCGAATGGGCCAACACCCGCTTCTATGATTTCATCAAAGCCATGGACGACATGAAGGAAGGCGATCACTCGGTCCTCGACCGTACCGCCATCCTTTGGCAGACCGACCACGGCTACGCGCGCACGCATACCATGGACGACCTCGCGACTCTCGTCGTCGGCAGCGCCGGGGGGCGCCTCAAGACCGGCCTGCACATTCGCGCGGCCGGCGATCCACAAACCCGCGTCGGCCTCACCATGCAACAGGTGATGGGCGTCTCGGTGAATACGTGGGGCGGCGGTTCGAACACGACCTCCAAGACCATGACTGAACTTCTCGCTTAACGGCCGGAAAAGGGAGCAAGCAATGAATATCTCTCGGAAGCTCGCGTTAGGTTTCGGTGTGTCCCTTCTGGCCGTTGCGCTGGCGCACGGGGCCGACGCCGCGCGCGCAAAAGCCGTGGATGACGGCAGCGCCTGGACGCCGCCCGGCATCACGCTTCAGCCGCTCGGCAAGGCGCAAGGATACGACCTCGGCAAACAAACCGCCGCCTTCCTGGGCCGCGACGAGATCGTCTTCGCCAACGCCAAGGGCATGACGCTGTACACCTACGATCTCGACCAGCCGGGTAAATCCATGTGCGCGGCGGAATGCGCCGCGAAGTGGAAGGCGTTCCCGCCGCCGGCCGGGTTCAAGCCCGCGAACGTCTGGAACCAGATCAAACGTGATGACGGTTCGATGCAACTCACCCTCGGCGGCAAACCGCTGTACACCTACATCGAAGACGTCGATCCGGGTTCCGTGCATGGCAACAGCCCGGCCAAGACGGGCTCGCGCCGCATCGACGGCGCCGGACGTGTGGTCGGCGGCGGCAATCGCGGCGGCGGCATCAAGGCGACGCCGGATGTGCCGATGCCGAAAGAGTGGCATACCGCGAATGCCTTCCCCGTCGCCGGCATCGAAACGCCGAGCGGCATCCAGGTGCGTGAAGTGCCGGACGCGACCGCCGTCGTCCTCGTCAACCATGAGGGC
The DNA here is from genome assembly GCA_020160875.1 of Pseudomonadota bacterium. Lineage (GTDB taxonomy): Bacteria > Pseudomonadota > Alphaproteobacteria > Rhodospirillales > Rhodospirillaceae > SHVO01. Next base: position 1,545 of record JAIUPE010000150.1, on the reverse strand, counting down.
CGCACGCTTTATGCCTTCAACGGCGGCGCCAAGAAAGCGCCGGCCGATGGAAGCTGGAAACCGGCCGCCGCGCCGCAGTTCGCCAAGAAGATGGGCGGCTTCGACTTCGTCACCCGCGCCGACGGTATCAAGCAGTGGACCTATAAGGGCCAGGCGCTCTACACCTACGAATACGACAACGCCTCGGGCGACGCTTACGGGATCGGGCGCGACCCAAAATTCGATGTCGCCGCCATCGAGCGCTACTACATGCCCGCGGGCGTGCGCGTGCAGCACACGCCGGGCCAGGGCAAGGTCCTCGCGACGGCCGAAGGCATGACGCTCTATCGCCGCGATGGCCACATCCTGCAATCGGGCGGCGGCCGCTCGCTCCGCCGTGGCAATCCGGCGCGCCCCGCCGTCGGCCGCGACATCGGCACCAACCCGCGCTGCTCCGAAGAATGTCTCACCGTGTGGACGCCGTTCCTCGCCGCCGCCGATGCCCAGCCGCAGGGCTTCTGGGATATCGCGACCCGCGCCGACGGTCAGCGTCAATGGGTCTATCAGGGCTACGCCATGTGGACTTACGCGGGCGACAAGAAACCCGGCGACATGAACGGTAACGACGACTTCCAATACGCCTTCGCCGACACCCCGAACATGGCCAGCGACGCGCCGAAGCCGACCTACGATTTCGGCACCTGGATGGACGGCGCCCCGGCGATGTACTGGGTGATCGCGACCCCGTAACGCAGCGTCTCACTGAAACAAAAAGGCCCGCAGAAATTGCGGGCCTTTTTTATGCGCGATATTCCAATTTCGGGGACAGTATACTTAATTCACTTTGCCTTGTTCCAATTTCGGGGACAGTATACTTAATTCACTTTGCCTTGGGCCCGGGTTTCTGCTTCGCCAGCGACCTCTTGAGGCGTTTCTCCAACTGTCCAACAAAGCGATCCGGCCCGAGCGGACGCCCGGTCCGCTCCCCCGACCGCAAAGCGTCATAGTCCTCGCCCTCCAGAACCGATCCGAGCAGACCGGACCAATCGGACGCGATCTCTAGGAGCGGCTTCACATCGACAAGACCATCGCCGCGCCGATCCAAATGTGCCCGCGCGCTGGACCAGCGCCAATCGCGCGGACGGCGCGCGAGTTTCGCCCGCACCGGATTCTGCTCGATGTACCTGGCGCATGCGAGAAGGTAGCTCTCATCCATCGGAAATGAAGCGAACCGCTCCTGCCATAGATGTCCACGCCAGCCTTCACGTTCATTGATGTGCCGGGTATAGCGCCGATGAGTCTCGCCAAGCGCGGCGCGTAAGCCATCTTCATCCTGCGGGACGAGAATAAGATGAACGTGATTGGGCATCAGGCAATACGCCCACACCGCAACGCCGGCGCTCTTGCACCCTTGTGCGAGCAACGACCGATAGGCGAGATAATCATCGTCGCCGAAGAAGACAGGTTGCCGCCGATTGCCGCGCTGCGTGACGTGATGCGGCAAACCTGGCGCAACAACGCGTGCGAGCCGGGCCATGGACGCAAGCCTACGACCGCGGCGGCCAC
>JAIUPE010000149.1 GCA_020160875.1 Pseudomonadota bacterium | reverse complement strand
CGTGCCGATATCGAGCTGCTTTCGATTGCCCCGGAACGGCGCAAGGACCCGGCGGCGCGCGCGGAACTGCTCAATGCCGCCGACATGGTGATGCTGTGTCTGCCCGACGATGCAGCCAAGGAAGCGGTGAGCTTCATCGCCAACGACAAGACAAAAGTGATCGATGCCTCGACGGCGTTCCGCGTCGCCGACGGCTGGACGTATGGCTTCCCGGAAATGCATAAAGGCCATCGCGGCTGCATCGCGTCGGCCAAACGTGTCTCAAACCCCGGCTGCTATCCGACGGGCGCCAATGCGCTGCTGCGCCCGCTGGTTTCGAGCGGCCTGCTCCCGGCCAACTATCCTGTGAGTGTGAACGCGGTCAGCGGCTATTCGGGCGGCGGCAAGTCCATGATCGCCGAATTCGAGGATACGACGGCGGCCAACTATACCAAGGCGGCCTACCGGATCTATGCGCTGGAGCTTCAGCACAAGCATGTACCGGAAATCCAGAAGCATGCGGGGCTGCGCGAACGGCCGATCTTCACGCCCGCGGTTGGGCGCTACAAGCAAGGCATGATCGTCGAAGTGCCGCTGCACCTGTCGCTGTTGCCGGGCGAGCCTTCGGTGAACGATGTCCATCATGTGTTGGCGCATGCCTACGAGGGCGAGCGTTTCGTCGAGGTCGTGCCGCTTGAGAAGGTGCGCGCGTTGAAGACCCTCGACCCCGAAGCGGTCAATAACACCAATATGTTGAAGCTCTATGTCTTCGGTGCGGAAGGTGGCCGGCAGGCGCGTTTGGTTGCGCTTCTCGACAACCTGGGTAAAGGCGCATCCGGCGCCGCGGTGCAGAATATGAACATCATGCTTGGCTTGCCGGAAACCGCGGGCCTCGCGTAGCCTGAGCGGATGTCCGGTCCGATCATCCTGCCCTGGCGGGGCGTTAGCCCTAAAATCGCGAGCGATGCCTTCATCGCGCCCAATGCCGTGATCATCGGCGATGTCGAGATCGGTTCCGGGGCTACCATCTGGTTCAATTGCGTGCTGCGCGGTGACGTGAACCACATCCGTGTCGGCGACCGGACGAATATTCAGGACGGCACCGTCGTTCATGTCTCCTACAAAACCCATCCCACCATCATCGGCGCCGATGTGCTGATCGGCCACATGGCGACGATCCATGGCTGCACGCTCGAGGATAAGGCGTTCATCGGGATGCGGGCGACGGTCATGGACGGTGCGGTCGTCGAAAAGGAAGCGATGGTGGCTGCCGGTGCGCTCGTCGCGCCAAACAAACGTGTTCCGCAAAAACAGATGTGGGCGGGCTCGCCGGCGCGCTTTGTGCGCGCCGTGAAGCCCGAAGAACTCAAGAGCTTCGCCGAGGCTGTGGACCGTTATGTTGACCTCGGCGAAGAGTATAACGCCTTGTTCCTCGCCTAAGGCCGTGTGCGGCTGAACACGTAGTCGGCTTCTTTCTGCGCTTCGTGGCATGAGAAGCAGGCTGTCGCGGCGTTTTTCTGCGTTACGGCGCGCTCGGTCTGGCTGTCGCCTTTAAATCCTTCAAAACCCCAGCCCCCGGTCGTTGCATAACGCTTGGAGTCCTTGCGCATGACGCCTACGACTTTACGAGGGCCTTCCAACGTGGCCCCGGCGTCGGTTTTGGCTTCAAGCAGATCAAATACGATCACGGCGCCGTCCGGGAATTTACCGGCCGCGTATCCCATCTTTGCCTCGCGGTTCGCATAGAGGTGATGGATTCCGCCGAACGTATCGAAAAGACCGTGCCCGGGACCGATGAGCATGGACTTGACGTGATACCAGTCGCGATAACCTGTGGGATAGGGAACCTCGGGGCCGGCGTCCGCGGCCAGCGCGGCGGCGCCGTAAAAGAGGCTGGCGATAAACAGCGAAGAAGATCGTATCATTGGCGGTCCTTTCGTTCTGAGGATGAAAGGATGCCGCTCGGCGCGTGCGTCAGAAAAGCGGGCACAAATCGGTGCGTTACTAACCTTTTGGTATAAATTGCTGATGCCTAAGCAAAAGAAAATCCAGCGCGCCGCGAAGGCGCCGACCGCCAAAAGCATGATGGAAGACATCCTTGGCTGTAAATGGTCGCTGACGGTCCTCTCGCTGATTCGCAAAGGCGTGCACAGGCCCGGTGCGATGGAGCATGCGGTCGAGGGGCTTTCGGCCAAGGTCTTGAACGAGCGTCTGCGCAAGCTTGTGCGGTTCGGGATCGCCGAAAAGCGCATGTTCGCCGAAGTCCCGCCGCGGGTGGAATATCGCCTTACGGATTTCGGGAAGAAGTTTGGGGCTGTGCTCGATCAGATCGAGGGACTGGAAAAAGCTCAGACCTGAACAGGTTGAAGGTCCGCGAGGCGCACGGTCTGCGACAGTCGCGGCGCACCTTTCACATCGCATACCTGAAGCCGTAAGGTGGTCGCTGCGCCGTTCCAGGCGATATCGATCATACCGAAGTTCACTTCACGTAAGGACGCGCCGACGCGATTGGCGTTCGGCGGCAGGACCGGCCAGACTTCCGTGAGTCCGCTCGAGGTCACATCCCAGATCGGGAAGGGGGCGTTGATGTCGAGTTTTGAAATCTCGCCATAGTGTGTATCGCCGCTGAGGCAGATCAGACCGCTGGCGCGGGTGCGGCGAATGGTGTCGATCAGGCGCTGGTGATCGCGTGCATAGTTGATCCAGGCTTCCCAGCCCGGGAAATCGGCAACGACCTGCAGGCTGGAGGCAAAGATGCGAACGTCGGCCGGTTCCATCAACGCGCGCTCGAGCCATTGCCACTGCGCTTCGCCGAGCATGGTAGCGTTGGGATCGGTGTTGCGCGCGCAGGGGCCGGGCACGGGAAGGCCGGCCGTCTGTTTGGCCTTTGCCCAAGTGCCATAGTCTTGATCGCCGAGATCGAGCGTGTTCAAGGCCGTGCGATTGCTGCGCAGGTCCGGAATGACGATCTGGAGCCGCTGGCCGGCAACGCCATACATTTTCGATTCATAGATGCCGTCGCGCGTGCGGCGCGGCGAAAGTGCGGACTCGCCCCAGAAGTCGAGGAAGGCTTTACGCGAGGCTTCTTTTAGAGGGTAGTCACAGCCGCTGTCGTTCTCGCCGAAATCGTGATCGTCCCAGATCGCGAGGATCGGGACGTTATCGCGTAATTTCTTGAACCCTGGCTTCGCGGCCAGCTTCGCGTATTGCGCCTTGAGCACATCGATGTCGCGCGTGTCGGCGTAGATATTATCGCCCAGAAAAATAAAGAGGTCCGGTTTGGACGCGACGATCGCGTCCCACACGGGCTGCTCTTTGTCCTGGTGCGCGCAGGAACCGAAAGCGATACGGCGCGGAGCCGGTGTATGGGAAACCGGTGCGCCGGCAACACGGGCCGGACCTGCCGCGAGAAGTGCCGCGCCGGCGCTGCCCGTGACGAGCTTGCGACGGCTGATGGTGGCGCCGACCATGAAACTCCGCCCGAAGTGAACCCTTCGCGAGAGGAGCTTTTACGCACGAAAGATTTCGGGTGCGTGACGAAGGCGTGAAGGATTCGCGAAAGAAAACGCGGCGGATTGGCGCCCGCCGCGTTTAACTTCGGTGACTCCCGCGTGTTTCGTGACGGCTATCTCGCTTTCGCGAGTTCCTCGACGGTGTCGATGTGAAATTTCACGAATTTGTAGAGTTCGCTCTCGAGCACCCGTTCCTGGTCGCTGTGCGCGCCGTAACCGAGCGGGCCGTCTTCCTTATCCATCGCGACGCCGACACCGTAGCATTGGATGCCCTTGGCGCGGAGATAGGCCATGTCGGTTGCCCCGGTGCTCATCGTGGGAAGTACGACGGTCTGATAGTGCTTCTTGAGCTGACCTTCGATCACACGAAACGCATCGGTGTTGAGGCGCGAGGTGCCCGCCGGACGTACATTGCGCGGGGCCCAACCCACTTCGATGGCCGGGTCGTTCACGACCTTGCGTACTTCATTCAGCAGCCACTCCGGATCCTCGTCGGGGAAGACGCGGGTATCGACCGTCGCCGTCGCTTCCGACGGAATAACGTTCACGCGGTAGCCGCCGTCGACCATGTTTGGCGACAAAGATGTATGAAGCACGGAGGCGTGGAACGGGTCCTTCTCCAGGAAGTACTGGAACGCAGCCTTGCCTTCGGCGCTTTCCGGCTTCAACACCGCGCGGAAGCGGGCGGCGTCCTCGGGGGTGGAGATCGTTGCCAGCCGCTCGAAGTAGGCGGCCGTCGTTTCGTTCAGTTTCAGGGGCGCTTGCCAGTCCGCCACCTTGGCGACCGCCTGGGAGAGGCGGACGACGGCGTTCGATTTGAGGGGGACGGACCCATGGCCCGCCACGCCGGTGGCCTTCAAGGCGATGGCACGGGGAATTTTTTCCAAGGTCTGAACCGAGGCGAACTTCACCTTGCCGCCTTCGCGCGAGACGTTACCGCCCTCGGCGATGCAGAATTCGGATTCGATTTCCTTAAGGTGCTCGCCCACCATGAATTCAATACCGAATTGCGTGGAGCCTTCTTCCCCGGCTTCCGCCAGGAAGATGACGTCGCGGTCGAGCGGGACGTTGCGGCGCTTGAGGTCGATCAGGGTCATGAGCGCGGCGACAAGGTTGTCCTTATCGTCCACCGTGCCGCGGCCATAGATGTAGCCGTCCTCGCGGTGCGCGCTGAAGGGCGGGTGTTTCCACTTCTTTGGGTCGACATTCACCACGTCGGTATGCGCCATGATGAGCAACGGCTTTTTCTTGCCGGTGCCCTTGAGGCGGGCGACGAGGTTCGGGCGGTGCTCTTGGCCTTTGACCGCGAAGGTTTGCGACGCGATCCCTTCCGCCTTCAGGACCTCGGCCAGATAATCCGTCAGCGGCTTTTCGCTGCCGGGCGGATCGGCTGTGTCGGTCTGGATCATCTTGGTGAAGTGCTTCAGCACCTCGGCATTCATCTTGGTGTCGTCCGCGGCGTTCGCCGGGGCGATGGACCAACAGGCACTGGTGAGAAGGGAGCTGACAAGGACTCCGCGCAGGCCGCGCGTGAAAACGCCGGTGTTCATCGGACCTCCAATGGTGGCGCCCGCGAGCCTTCATCCTTCAGCGGCGGGCTTCTGGTCCGAGACTAGGTTGAAAGGATGTTTTCCTTCAACCGAGAACCGCTAAGAGCGGTGTGCGGAAAAGTGGATACCGGTTTTCCGCGAAAACGCCGCGACCAATCAATAAGCTAGGGCAAGCCGGCACCGCGGCTTGCTCTAGACGGCCCGGGCTTTTACGTAACGGCCGGGCGCGTCCTCGATGACCTTCAGCTTCCCGTCGCCCGGTTGGCGGGCGGGGATATCGGCGCCGGACTTCGGCTTCAACCAGGCGTCCCAGTCTGTCCACCATGAACCGGGATGCTCGGTCGCCCCCGCCAGCCATTCATCCGGTGTTTGGGCTTTTTTGGCGTTCTTGGTTTTGTCGTTGGTCCAGTAACCGTACTTCTTGGCTGCGGGCGCGTTCACGACGCCGGCGATATGGCCTGAACCCGAAAGGACGAACTTGGTCGGGCCGCTGAAAAGATTGGTGGCCGCGAAGGTGGATTTCCAGGGCGCGATATGGTCTTCGCGGCAGCTGATCATGTAGGTGGGCACATCGACCGTACGCAAGTCGATGGGCACGCCGCCGAGGGACAGCCCGCCCGGTTCGCACAATTTGTTCTCGAGGTACATCTTGCGCAGATAGAAGCTGTGCATGGCCCGCGGCATCCGGGTGGAGTCCGCGTTCCAATACAAGAGATCGAAGGGGAAGGGCTCTTTGCCCAGAAGATAGTTGCTCACCACGAACGACCAGATCAGGTCGTTGGCGCGGAGCATGTTGAACGACATGGCCATGTCGCCGGCATCCAGGTAGCCGGTTTCCTCCATGCGCTTCTCGATGCTGGAGATCTGCTCCTCGTCGATGAACACCCCGAGGTCGCCCGGCTCGCTGAAGTCCGTGAGGGTCACGAAGTAGGTCGCGCTGGCGACGGTCGTGTCTTTCTTGGCCTTGAGGTAGGCGAGGGTGGAGGCGAGCAGGGTGCCGCCGATGCAGTAGCCGACCATGTGGGTCTGCTTCGCCCCGGTGGCGGCGAGAGCCGCGTCCTTGGCCGCGATGGCGCCCTTCAGCATGTAGTCGTCGAAGCTGGTATCGGCGAGCGCCGCGTCGGGGTTGATCCAGGACACGATGAAGGTGGTGTAGCCCTGGTCCGTGAGCCACTTGACCAAGGAATTCTTTTCCCGAAGGTCGAGGATGTAGAACTTGTTGATCCAGGGCGGGATGATGACGACCGGGATCTCCTTCACCGTGGCTGTCGTCGGCGTGTACTGGATCAGCTGCATGAGCGGCGTCTCGGCCACGACCTTGCCCGGGGTCGCGGCGACGTTCTCGCCGACCTTGAAGGCATCCTCGTCGGTCATCGACACGCGCAGGCGGCCTTTGCCCTTCTCCAGGTCTTCGAGAAGATTCTGTAAGCCCTTGATCAGGTTCTCGCCTTTTGACTCGGCGGTGACGCGTAGGACCTGCGGGTTGGTCACCGCGAAGTTGGTCGGCGCGAGGGCATCGGCGAACTGGCGAGTGAAAAATTCGACCTTGTGTTTGGTGTGTGGGTCGAGGCCGTCGACGTCGGCGACCGTCGACTGCATCCAACGCGACGTGAGCAGGTAGGATTGTTTGATGAAATTGAAGACCTGGTTTTCCTGCCAGGCCGGGTCGCTGAACCGCTTGTCCGAAGCTTCAGGGGCGACCGGCGCGGCGGCTTCATGGCCGAG
>JAIUPE010000148.1 GCA_020160875.1 Pseudomonadota bacterium | reverse complement strand
CAAACAGGAAGATGTCCAGCCGTACGCGGTCGAAGAGGTGCCGCTCAGCCAGGTAGCTGATGACCTTGCCGCCGGGACCACGTCGTCAGTCGCGGTGACGCAGGCCTATATCGACCGCATCGGTCTTTACAATAAGGCGGTGAACGGCGTGATCGGGATCATGCCCGATGCGCTTGAGCAAGCGGCTACGTCCGATCAACGGCGCAAGGATGGCAAGGTCTTGGGCCCGCTGGACGGAATCCCCATCCTGATCAAAGACAATATCGATGCCGTGGGTATGCCGACCACAGCCGGCTCGTTCGCACTGATCGATAACCTTCCCATCAAGGATTCCGAGGTGGTGCGCCGGTTGCGCGCAGCGGGCGCTGTGATCCTCGGGAAAGCCAATACCTCGCAATGGGCCGGGTTGCGTACGACAACGGGCGGTCTGAACGGCAGCACGGTCGGCGGACCGGCGCACAACCCCTATGATCTCGCGCGCGGGGCGGCAGGATCGAGCAACGGATCGGGCATTTCTGCGGCGGCCAGCTTCGCCGCTGCGACCATAGGCACCGATACGACCGGATCGGTGGTTGCCCCGTCGAATGCCAACGGTGTTGTTGGATTGCGTCCTACGGTGGCGCTTATCTCCCGGCGCGGGATCGTGCCCGTGAGCCTGACACAGGATACCGCGGGTCCCATGGGACGCAACGTGCGTGATGTTGCCATGCTTCTTACGGTTCTCGCCGGTACCGATGTGGCCGATCCCGCGACCGCGGCCTCCGACACGCACAAGACCGATTACGCGAAAGCGTTGTCCACTGAAGCCCTGCAAGGCAAGCGGGTTGGCGTCTACCGTGGCACCAACGCCTCCGACCACACCCTTGTCCGATTTGAAGAGGCGCTGAGTGTTCTGCAGGCGCAAGGCGCGACGCTGGTCGATATTCCGGAGGCCGTGCTCGAGGATCTCAGTCAGGAACAGCGCCTGATCATGATCTACGATATCAAGGAGGACATGGCGGCCTATCTTGCCAGCGCGCCAGCCAACGTCAAACATCGGACGCTCGCGGACCTCATTGCCTTCAATAAGGCTGACCCGCGCGAGAATAAATATGGCCAAGATCTGTTCGAAGCGGCGGAGGCGACGACTGGACGTGAAACGCCGGAGTACGTCCAGACCCGCGAATACGCGCAGCGGCGGGCAGGGGCCGAGGGCTACGGCAAGGCGATGTCCGATTATGAAATCAGCGCCATCGTTGCGCCGACCGGCGGGCCCGCCGGTTTGATCGGTGGCGGGCCGGCCGCGCCGGGCGCGGCGGCGCCGACAGCGGGCGGACATCCAGCCGCCATCACGCCGAAGGGCGCGCGCAAACCGTCCATTAGCGGTGTAGCTGCGCTTGCCGGGTATCCGAATCTCTCGGTGCCGATGGGCTATGTGGATGGAATGCCGGTGGGCCTTTCATTCGTCGGTCCGCCGTGGTCGGAAGAGCAACTGCTTGCGATGGGTTACGCCTATGAGCAGGCGTCCAAGAAACGCGTACCGCCGACCGCTTACAAACAAGGCGCCAGCGCCAATTAGGCAGGAGATTCGACAATGAACATCCGTTCCTTCACCACAGCGCTTCTGGTCTCGGTTTCGCTCATCGCCTGCAATAAACAGGAAGCGGCGAAGCCGTATGAGGTCGAGGAAGTTTCACTCGCGCAAATTTCGGCCGATCTCGCGGCGGGAACGACAACCTCCGCGGCGGTCACGCAAGCCTATATCGACCGGATCAACATGTATGATGGCCCATTGAATGCCGTCATCAGCCTCACACCGGACGCGCTGAAACAGGCAGCGGCATCGGATGCGCGGCGCAAGGAAGGAAAATCTCTTGGCCCTCTCGATGGCGTGCCGGTTCTCCTGAAGGACAATATCGACGCGACCGGCGTTGCGACGACGGCCGGCTCTTACGCGCTTGAGAAAAATCTTCCCGCGCAGGACGCCGAAGTCACGCGCCGCCTTAAAGCGGCGGGCGCGATCATTCTCGGCAAGGCGAACACCTCGCAGTGGGCCGGCTTCCGCACGACCCGGGGCCTCAACGGCAGCGTCTTCGGCGGCGGTACGCACAATCCATATGATCTCAACCGTCAGGCGTCGGGGTCGAGCAACGGTTCGGGCATTGCCGCAGCCGTCAGCTTCGCCGCCGCGACCGTTGGGAGTGATACGACCGGCTCCATCGTTAGCCCGTCGTCGCACAACATGGTCGTCGGCTTGCGTCCGTCCGTGGCGCTCGTTTCCCGCCGCGGTGTCGTGCCGTTAAGCCTGGAAATGGACACCATCGGTCCCATGGGCCGCAGCGTCACCGACATCGCGATGATGCTGAACGTCATGGCAGGTTCCGATGCGGGCGATCCGTGGTCCGCCGATGCCGATGCGAACAAGACCGACTACACCAAGGGGCTTTCGACGGACGCTTTGAAAGGTACGCGCCTTGGGGTCGTCCGCAATACGGGCGGGTACGACGAAAAGACCCAGACCGTCTTCGACGAGGCCTTGAGCGTTCTTGAATCTCAGGGCGCTACGCTCGTGGAACTCCCGGGAGATGTAATGGAAGACCTGACCCAGGAGCTGCGGCTCATCATGGTCTATAACATAAAGGAAGACATGGCGGCCTATCTCGCTCATGCGCCCGACGCCGTGAAGCCGCGCACCATCGCCGACTTGATCGCTTTCAACAAATCCCATCCCGAAGAAAGCAAACACGGTCAGGAACTGTTCGATGCGGCAGAAGCCACCACCATGGGCCGCCAGAATCCCGAATACATTAAGACTTTCGAATACGCGCGCCGCCGCGCCTCCGTCGAAGGCTACGACCGCGCCTTCAAGGAATTCAACACCACGGCCGTTGTGGCCCTTACGGCCGGCATTCCTGCGCTGATTATTCCGGATGGGACCGGCACCCATGTTGCGGCCGAGCGTCCTAAAGGTTCTGTGCCGCCGACGGTCAGTGGAACGGCGGCGGTTGCGGGTTATCCAAACCTCAGCGTCCCGATGGGTTTGGCGGAAGGCCTTCCGGTTGGTCTTTCGTTCGTTGGGCCGAAGTGGTCGGAATCTACGCTGCTGGCTTATGGCTACGCGTACGAGCAAGCGTCCAAGAAACGCGTTGCGCCGCTGGCCTACAAACAGGTTGTTACGGGCGCCAAATAGGTCCGAGTCTCGCGGTCGCCTCCAAGGAGAGCTGAGACGGTCTCATAAATGCTTCGGACGAGGCCTAATTTGGGTTGTTTCCCGGGGGCTGTTACAGGCCGTTTTGCTATGCAAAACTCGCCGCCACGCCGTTTAAGTCATTCGCATAAGGGGATGTGAACATGATGATGAACCGCCGCTGTTTCACCAGCATCGCTTTGCTCGTTTCGCTCGGTCTTGCCGCATGCGGCAAGGAAGAACCCGCCGCTCCTTATAATGTCGAAGAAGTGCCGTTGAGTCAGATCTCCGACGATCTCGCCGCAGGCAAGATGACTTCAGCGGCCATCACGCAGTCCTATATCGACCGCATCAATATGTATGACGGTCCGCTGAACGGCGTGATCGCGGTTGCGCCGGACGCGCTGCAGCAGGCCGCCGCTTCGGACGCGCGCCGCAAGGACGGTAAGGCGCTCGGTCCTCTCGACGGTGTCCCCATTCTGCTGAAAGACAATATCGACGCGGTCGGCATGCCGACGACGGCGGGCTCGTGGGCGCTCGAACACAACCTGCCCAAGCAGGATTCCGAAGTGACCCGCCGCTTGCGCGCGGCGGGGGCGGTGATTCTCGGCAAGGCGAATACATCGCAGTTTGCCGGCATCCGCACTTCGACCGGGCTCAACGGCTCGACCCTCGGGGGCAGCACGCACAATCCGTATGATCTGACGAAGTCCGCCGCCGGCTCCTCGAACGGACCCGGCATTGCCTCGGCGACGAGCATGGCCGCCGGCACGATCGGCACGGAGACCTCGGGCTCGATCACCAGCCCCTCCAGCCAGAACGGCGTTGTTGGCATCAAGTCCACCATCGCGCTGGTTTCGCGCCGCGGCATCGTGCCGATCAGCCTGACCCAGGACATGGCTGGGCCGATGACCCACACGGTGCGCGACAACGCCATGATCCTCAACGTCATCGCCGGCAGCGACCCGGGCGATCCCTGGTCGGCGGACGCCGACGCCAACAAGAAGGACTATGTTTCGCTCTTGTCCACGGACGGGCTCAAGGGCAAGCGCCTCGCGGTGCTGCGCGGCCTGCGCGGGCAAGACGAGCGCACCACGCCGGTCTTTGACGAAGCGCTGGCGGTCCTCAAGGCTCAGGGCGCCGATCTTGTTGAAGTACCCGACACCAAGTGGATCGATATCCGTCCCGAGATGCGCATCATCCTGCTCGCCGATCTCAAGGAAGACCTGAACAACTATTTCGCCACGATGCCCGATACGGTGAATGTGCGCACGGTGACGGACCTGATCGCGTTCAACGCCACCGATCCGCGCGAGAGCATGCATAAGCAGGAGAACTTCACGGACGCGGACGCCACGGTGGGTGGGCGTTCGAACCCGGACTATCAGAAGACGCTCGCCGAAATGTTCCGCATCACGCGCGATGACGGCATCGACCGCATCCTCAAGGAAACCGGCGCCATCGCCCTTGTGGCGGTGACCACGGCGCCCGCCGACACCATCCCGGTGGACGGTTCCGCCACCAGCGGCGCTGTTTCGCCGGATCCGCGCGGCTCACAACTGCCGTCGTTGACGGCGTACGCGGCCTCGGCCGGTTATCCGCATATCTCGGTGCCCATGGGTCAAATCAACGGCATGCCGCTTGGCTTATCCTTTGCCGGCACGAAGTGGGCCGAGGGCGATCTTTACCCGCTTGCCTATGCCTACGAGCAGGCTTCGAAGAAGCGAGTCCCGCCGGCGGCTTATAAGCAGGCCGTAGCTCAGCCGAAATAATCAATCGCCGGAGCCCGCGTCACGATGAGTGGCGCGGGCTCTCGAGTTTTATGAGGGTAATATGAACTCACAACGGATCGTCATCGCGCTCGGAGCCGCATTCGCGCTGAGCCTGGCAGCCTGCAATAAAGAAGAAGCTGCCAAACCCTACGCCGTGGAAGAGGTCACGCTCGCCCAAGTTTCCGCCGATCTTGCCGCCGGAAAGACAACCTCGGTTGCGGTGACCCAGGCTTATATCGACCGCATCAAGGCCTATGATGCACCGCTGAAAAGCGTCATCCGCATCGCCGAGGATGCGTTGAAGCAGGCCGCCGCCGCCGATGCGCGCCGGAAGGACGGGACGTCCCTCGGTCCTCTGGACGGTGTTCCGATCCTGTTCAAGGACAACATCGACGCCGTGGGCATGCCCACGACCGCAGGGTCCTATGCGCTGATCGACAATCTGCCGGCGCAGGATTCGGAAGTGATCCGCCGGATGCGCGGCGCGGGAGTCGTGATCCTCGGTAAGACAAACACGTCGCAGTTTGCCGGCTTCCGCACCCGCATGGCCTTCAACGGCTCGACGGTCGGCGGTGGGCCGCGCAATCCGTATGACCCCGCCAAGTCCGCGTGCGGCTCGAGCAACGGGTCTGGCGTGGCGGGAGCGTCCAGCTTCGCCGCCGCGGCGGTCGGCACGGAAACCTCCGGCTCGGTGGTCTGCCCATCGTCCATGACCGGCCTCGTCGGAATGAAACCATCCATCGCGATGGTTTCACGCCGCGGCATCGTTCCGATCAGCCTGACGCAGGATACAGCCGGTCCGATGACCCATACCGTCCAGGATCTCGCGATGATGATGAACGTCATGGCGGGCTCCGATGCCGGTGATCCGTGGAGCAAGGATGCCGATACGCACAAGACCGATTTCGTGGCCGCGCTCGACGCCAATGCCTTGCGCGGCAAGAAGCTAGTCATCGTGCGCGGCCTCGCCGGCTATAACGAGAAGACCGAGGTTCCGTTCAACGAAGCGCTGGCCACGCTGACCGCGCAAGGCGCTGAAATCGTCGAAGCGCCGAAGGAGATGTTCGAGGACCTCTTGCCGGAGATGCGCATCATTCTTCTTTATGATTTCAAGGAAGATCTGAACGCCTATCTTGGCACCACGCCGGAGGCGGTGAAGACCAAGACGCTGGCCGACCTCATCACCTTCAGCAAAACCGATCCGCGCGAGAGCATGCACGGCGTGAACATCTTTGAAGACGCCGAAGCGACGCAGGGCGGTCGCCAAAATCCCGAGTACATGAAAGTGCTCGAGTACGCGAAACGCCGCGCGGGTCCCGAGGGCATCGACAAGGCTCTGTCCGACTCAGGCGCGATCGCCATCGTCACGCTGACAGGCCCGCCGGCGTTCCCCATCGTGCCGGACGGCACCGACACCGGTTACGTCATTGACGATGCGCCGAAAGGCTCGCGCCCGGTCAACCTGACCAACCACGCCGCCATCGCGGGTTATCCGCATATCACCGTGCCGATGGGGCTCGTCGAAGGGATGCCCGTTGGGCTTTCGTTCGTGGGTCCGATGTGGTCGGACGCAACGATGATCACGCTTGGCTATGCCTACGAACAGGCGTCACACAAACGCGTGCCGCCGACCGCCTACAAACAAACCGCCGCCGCAAAACAGTAGAGAGGACGTCATGAACCGCCCACTAACTGCTATCGCGCTTGTTCTTTCCATCACGCTCGCCTCGTGCAGCAAGGAAGAACCGCCCAAACCCTATGCCGTTGAAGAGGTCTCGTTAAGTCAGGTGGCCGACGATCTCGCCGCCGGCGACCTCGAAGCTGACGTCGTCCACCGCCGTCAG
>JAIUPE010000147.1 GCA_020160875.1 Pseudomonadota bacterium | reverse complement strand
GAAGGTCATGGGCTGCGACGTCTCGACGTTCGGCACGAAAAGCAATCAGACCTCCAAAGAGATCCACGAGATCCTGGCTTAAAGAGGTTCGCGCTGACTTTCGCAGCCCCAGCAGGGAGTTCATCCCTGTTGGGGCTGCACTGCCTTTAGAGATACGAAACCGGGAGAGCGGCGCCTAAGATTCGTGAAGCGCCGGGTTTAAATAAGGAAGAAAACATGCGTCGTCTTGGGAGTGTTGTGAGCGGTACCGCTGCCGCGGTGGCGGCTCTGATTGTCGTGCCGGCGGCTCAGGCGCAGGATAAATATCGCCCGCCCGTCACCGAGCTCGAGGATTATGTGCGCGAACCGATGCCGCCTGGTTTCGGGGTTCAGCACACCGATGTCGACGGACCGGTGTTCGTCGATGCCCATGGCATGACGCTCTACAAGTGGCCGCTCAAGGATCTGCGTAACGGCGATACGGGTGACCGCAAGAACAAAGAGCCGTTCTGCGCCAATGTGAAATACACCGAGAACTCTGGTCTCATGAGCCCGTATCCGCCGGGTCTCGTCCTGCCGGAACTCGACACGCGTCCGACGTGCGAGCAGGTGTGGCATCCGGTGGTCGCGCCCGAAGACGCGAAGGATGTGGGCAAGTGGACAACGCTGAAGCGCTATGACGGCACGAAGCAGTGGGCGCATGATGGCCTACCGCTTTATACCTCCATCCTCGACAAGAAGCCCGGCGAAGTTTACGGCGCGACCGCGCGTGAAACCGCGAACGACGCGCCGGCGCTGCGCGAACCCGCCGCGCCGAAGCCGAACGTTCCGCCCGCGTTCAACGTGAAGACGGTCGCCACCGGCCGCCTGCTCGTCAATCACGTCGGTTTCTCGATCTACGTGTGGGACAAGGACGGCCCCAACAAGTCGAACTGCTATAATGAGTGCTTGAAGGATTGGACCCCGGTGCAGGCGCCGCAGACGGCGCAGGCGCAAGGCGAATGGGGCATCATCGAACGGGCCCCCGGCATCAAGCAGTGGACCTATCGGACGCGCCCGGTTTACATCCGCGTGCAGGATCGCCGCTTCCGCAGCATGGAAGGCAGCGACGTCCCGGGCTGGCATAACGTCTATACCCAGAAGGACCCGGATCCGCCGCAGGGCTTCACGGTGCAGGACGCGCGCATCGGCCAGGTACTCGCCGATTCCACCGGTAAGACGATCTACGTCTACAACTGCGCCGACGACGCGCTCGATCAGTTGTATTGCGATCATCCGAATGCCCCGCAGGTTTACCGCATGGCGATCTGCGGCGGGAATGACGCGGCGCGTTGCCTCGCGACCTTCCCCTATGTCATCGCGCCCGCCAATGCGAAGACCAACAATCTGATCTGGGGCACGATGTGGATCGACCCCATGACCGGCAAGAAGGCCGAAGCCAACGCGAAAGGCGCGCTGCACATTTGGACCTTCCGTGACCGGCCGATTTATACGCACTCGGGAGATATCAAGCCCGGCGATACCAATGCCGACGCCTGGGGCGAATTCAACGGCTACCGGAACGGCTTCAAGGCCTTCTGGCTGCGCGACGATTTCTTGGACAACGTGAGCTGAGGCCGCGGTCAGCGGTAGGGAGAGACAATATGAAACAGTCCTTGAAAACCAAGCTGATCGCGTCGAGCGCGCTGGCGGCAATCTGTGCTTTGGCGATCGGCGCCGGCACCGCTGGCGCCCAGAGCGCCTCGGACGTTCCGGCGGTCGTGAAAGACGGCAAGATCGGCTACGTCCTGACGCACCGCTATTGGGCGGTCTATCAGACGCCCGAAGGCAAGGTCGAATGTCCGAAAGGCTATAACGATGGCCCGCGCGAGCAGTTCAAGGCGCTGTTTCCGGAAGACGGCACCAAGCGCACCCTGCTCGAAACCCAGCTGATGCGTGAAGGGCGTCAGTGGTTTCCCACGACCTCTGAAGAACAATTCACCTTCAAAGACGCAGGCGGCAAAATCTCGTATGGCATGGACCTCGACGGCAAGGTGAAGGACACCGACTTCACCAGCCCCGATGGCGTCAAGGGTATCGACAACCAGATGTACCGGGCCATGGGCTGCATCTCGAACTACCGCGCGCCCGAAGGCACGATCTATCACTTCGAGAACGAGTATCTGCGTCGATACAACACGAACCGCTTCATGATCGAGCTGTCGGGCGTCGACAGTCTCGTCAACGACGACGATGTCACGATCAACAGCTATCGTGGCATGGATCAGCTTCTGACGGATGCCACCGGCGCCAACTTTATCCCGGGAGGCACGCAACGCATCGATGGCCGTTTCGGCGGCTATGTGCGCGCGACCTGGAAGGCGAAGATCGTTGACGGCGTGTTGATCAGCGAACCGGCGGACGTGACGATCCCGGCATCGGCGACGTTTGACACCAGCGCTTTTCAGGTCTTCAAGGGCATGCGCTTCCAGTTGAAGTTGACGGCGGAGCGCGCGGAGGGCGTGATGGCCGGATATGTCGATGTGGCCGCGTTCAATCATCATCTGAACACGTCGTGGTCGACGCATCACCAGAGCTACGGTCAGCTCTCGGCGCCGTCCATGTATCGTGCGCTGCGCCGCCTCGCCGACGGCTACCCGGATCCGAAGACGGGCGAAATGACCGCCATTTCTTCGGCGCTCTTGGTGAAGTTCACGCAGGTCTATATTGACCATCCGCCGCAGGCGACGGCCGCGAATGGTTCGGTCGTGCCGCAGACGGTCCAGACCTCGCGCCAGTAAGCGCTTGATCGCCATCGAACGGCGGGATTGGCGAAGGCCGGTCCCGCCGTTTTCCTTTGAGGGGCATTTGCCTGACCGATTGGTCAGTTTATTGCGCTGCACCCAATGGTTTTGCGGAAATTTACCCTGGTTTCCCAAAATACTGCATTGAGATTCCACAAAGTCGGCCAAATATACAAAGTCCGCAGCGCAGCCGAAGCGTATAATTCCCCTATTCCGCTGCGCAACCGGCGCTGCGGCACCCTGGGTGCGTCCTTAAACGGACGCCGGCGGGAGAGGGAGAGCAGGATGGAAAAGTCGGTTTGCATCAGATGGTTTGCGGCGGGCAGCTTTGCCGCCGTGGCCGCGCTTGCGATCGGCGCACGCCCCGCGACGGCCGAAACGGCGGCGAACGATAAGCCGAACGCCATCCGCGACGGCCGTATCGGTTACGTCCTCACTCACCGTTATTGGGCGGTCCACCAGACACCGGAAGGCAAGGTGGAGTGCGCGAAGGGCTACAACGATGGCCCGCGCGAACAGTTCAAGCAGCTTTTCCCTGACGACGGCACGAAGCGGACGCTGGTCGACACTCAGCTGATGCGCGAAGCCCGCCAGTGGTTCCCCGATACGTCCGAAGAGCCCTTTACCTTCAAGGATGCCGGCGGAAAAATTTCGTACGGCATGAACCTCGACGGCAAGGTGAAGGATACTGATTTCACCAGCCCCGATGGCGCCAAGGGCATCGACAACCAACTGTACCGGGCCATCGGCTGCATCTCGAACTACCGCGCGCCGGAAGGTACGGTCTATCACTTCGAGAACGAGTTCATGCGCCGGTACAACAGCAACCGGTTCCTGATCGAGCTGTCTGGCGTCGATAGCCTCGTCAATGACGACGACGTGACGGTGAACACCTATCGTGGGCTTGATTCGCTGCTCACGGATGCAACAGGGCAGTCGTTCATCGCCGGCGGTACGCAGCGGATCGACGCGCGCTTCGGCAAGGAAATCATGTCGACCTTCAAGGGTAAGATCGTCGACGGTGTCCTGATCACCGAAGGCTCGCCGCTGGTCATCCCGGCGTCGGCCACGTTCGGTACGTCCACCCAGCATCACTTCCGTGAAGCGCGCTTCCAGTTGAAATTGACGCCGGAGCGGGCTGAAGGCGTGATCGCCGGTTACGTCGATGTCCAAGCGTTCAACAATCACCTGAACACATCCTGGTCGACCCATCACCAGAGTTACGGCCAGCTTTCGGCGCCGTCGCTCTACCGTGCCATCCGTCGTCTCGCTGACGGTTATCCGGATGCGAAGACCGGCCAAATGACCGCGATCTCCGGCGCGATGAGCGTCAAATTCGTTCAGGTCTATGTGGATCATCCGCCGCAGCAGGTCGCTGCGGGCGAAACGCCTGCGCCGTCGGCGCAGCAGTCGTCTCGATAGTTTTTGTTAAGTTGGAGTGAAAGTTATGCATCGTCCTTCGGCCAAAATCCTCCTGGCGTGCGTCCTGGCGGCGTCGACATCCCTGGCGACCGGCGCCTCATCCTCGGCAGCTGATACCGCGGGCGCTCTTCCCGCGACCGTGAAAAACGGCACCATCGGGTTCGTGATCACGCACCGCTATTGGGCGGTTCACCAATCGCCTGAAGGCAAGGTCGAATGTCCAAATGGCTACAACGATGGTCCGCGCGAGCAGTTCAAGCAGCTATTTCCAGAAGACGGTACGAAGCGCACGCTGATGGACACGCAGCTGATGCGTGAAGGCCGCCAGTGGCACCCCACGATGGCGGAAGAACCGTTCACCTTCAAAGACGCCGGCGGAAAAATTTCGTACGGCATGAACCTCGACGGCAAGGTGAAGGATACTGATTTCACCAGCCCCGACGGTGCCAAGGGCATCGACAACCAGCTGTACCGCGCCATCGGCTGCATCTCGAATTACCGTGCTCCGGAAGGCACGGTGTACCACTTCGAAAACGAATTCATGCGGCGCTATAACAACAACCGCTTCCTGATCGAGCTCTCGGGCGTCGATAGCTTGGTCAACGACGACGATGTCACGGTGAAGAGCTATCGCGGCCTCGACAACTTGCTGACCGATGCCACCGGCGCGTCGTTCATCCCCGGCGGTACGCAGCGGATCGACAACCGTTTCGGCAAATTCGTGCAGTCGACCTGGAAAGGTAAGATCGTTGATGGGGTGCTGATCACCGAAGCCTCCGACGTGACGATTCCGGCTTCGGCGACCTTCGATGCCAGCGCATTCCATGTCCTCAAGGGCGCCCGCTTCCAGCTGAAGCTCACGGGTGAACGCGCCGAAGGCGTCATCGCCGGCTATACCCCGGTGGACGCCTTCATCCATCACCTGAATACGTCCTGGTCGACCCATCACCAGAGCTACGGCCAGCTTTCGTCGCCGTCGCTCTACCGCGCGATGCGCCGTCTGGCCGACGGCTATCCCGACGACAAGGGGCAAATGACCGCGATCTCGGGCGCGATGAGCGTGCAGATGGTTCAAGTTTATGTGGATCATCCGCCCCAGACCGTTGCCGAGATGAATGGTGTGGCGCCGGCGCCGGTTCA
This sequence comes from Pseudomonadota bacterium, assembly GCA_020160875.1. Taxonomy (GTDB): domain Bacteria; phylum Pseudomonadota; class Alphaproteobacteria; order Rhodospirillales; family Rhodospirillaceae; genus SHVO01. The sequence goes on along the minus strand of JAIUPE010000147.1, from coordinate 1,605 downwards.
GCCGTCGCGGGAATAGAGCACCCGCGTCAAAACAACGCGAGGCAGCGCCCTGTTTGGCGCGCCGGCGGCAGGACTGACGGGAGGTCGGTCCTGCCGTCTTCTTTTGCGGGCCGGCCGGGCTTCGGTACCGCGCACACGATCGGGCCGAAAAAGGACTGATTTTTGCGGGAAATCTACTCGCTCCCGCCGGTCCCTGCGCGTATATTTACAAATGATATTTGAGAGCCGGGCGCCTCGCTGATCGGGAGTCGCGAGTTTGGTGCGCGGCCGAGTTTGGGAAGGGAATCTCGCTATGAGTCTGAAGAGCACTGTCAGTCTTGCGGCCGTCGCTGTCGTGGCTTGCGCCACGGCAACGGCCGCGTTCGCGCAGGATCGATACAAGCCGCCTGTCACTGAGCTCGAGGACTATCAGAAAGACCCGATGCCGCCGGGCATCGGTATCCAACACACCGACGTCGACGGCCCGGTGTTCGTCGATTCGCGTGGTCACACGCTCTACACTTGGCCGCTTGATCGTCTGCGCAACGGCGATGCCGGCGAGCAGAAGGGTAAGCCCACCTGCGACGACACCAAGTACACCGAGAACTCGGGCCTTATGAGCCCGTATCCGCCGGGTCTGATCTTGCCGGATCTCGATACCCGCCCGACCTGCATCCAAGTATGGCCGGCTCTGCTCGCTCCGGAAGGTGCGAAGGAAGTCGGCAAGTGGACCATCGTGGACGGGCCGAAAGGGCGCAAGCAGTGGGCCTATGATGGATTTGCCGTGTACACCTCCGTGCTCGACACGAAGCCTGGTACGGTGAACGGTGCGACACGCCGCGAACAGCGCGGCGATGCGCCGGCGCTGCGCAAGCCGATCGGCCCGACCCCGAATCACCCGCCGGCCTTCGCGGTGAAGACCGTGGCGACCGGCCGTCTGCTGACCAACCATATTGGCTTCTCGATCTACGTGTGGGACGGCGATCAGGCGAATAAGTCGAACTGCGACGTGAAGTGTCTCAAGGACTGGACGCCGGTGCAGGCACCGCAAACCGCGCAGGCGCAGGGTGAGTGGGGCGTCATTGAACGTTCTCCGGGCGTGAAGCAGTGGACCTATCGCACGCATCCGGTTTACACGCGCGTGCAAGATCGCCGTTTCCGCAGCCTCGAGGGCGGCGATGAGCCGGGCTGGCACAACGTCTACACTCAGAAGAATCCTGATCCGCCGAAGGAGTTCACGGTGCAGGATTCCCGCATCGGACAGGTGCTGGCCGACAAGAACGGCATGACCATCTATGTCTATCAGTGTGGTGACGACGCGCTCGATCAGCTTTCGTGCGATCACCCGTCAAACACGCAGGCCTATCGTCTTGCCATTTGCGGGAATGGCGATCCTGCCCTGTGTAACAAGACCTTCGCCTACGTGCCGGCGCCGGCCAACGTGAAGGTCAACAACCTGATCTGGGGTACCTCGTGGATCAACCCGACCACCGGTCACCTCGCGAAGCCGAATGAACCGGGCGCTCTGCATGTCTGGACGTTCCGCGACCGTCCGATCTACACGCACGGCGGCGATCACAAGCCGGGCGACGCAAACGGCGATGCTTGGGGCGAGTTCAACGGCTA
>JAIUPE010000146.1 GCA_020160875.1 Pseudomonadota bacterium | reverse complement strand
GAGGGTGCCTGTTGAAGGCGTAAGGGCAATTTGACGCGCCTTGCGCTTGCCATGCCAGTTCAGGCCGTACTTTTCTTGCTTCTCATCAACCGCCGCGCCGAGAATCTGCTTGAGGACTTCAAAGTCCACCTTCCCTTCAACGAACGCTTCAGGGAACACCTCTTTTAGGTGCTCAAGATTTTCGGCCACTAGGTCGGCGCTCTTGGTTTGCGGGTCTTGGGCGGTCAATTTCTGCATAACAGTATCTCGTCACAAATGAGTCGTTGTTTCCGCAAGCTCTGCTTCGAGTTTGCGGATTGTCAGGTTCAATTCTACACGGCGGGCGAGCTGATTCTCATTCTCGGCTTGAGAACGAAGCATGGCTATATCGCGCTTTATCCTATCATAAGCATCTAGATTTGTGCGCTGCGTCGTTGCTTTTTCAGCAGTGTCGGGCGGCTGGAAGTTTCCGGTGATACGCGCTGCGTCCAGCGTCACCACCCGGTCTATCCACGCTTGATAAAGCGTGTAGAGATTTTCAGCCTTGAGCTTGGCAATTGCCGCGTTAGTCAAAAAAGCTAATTCCTGCGGCGTTGGCGTGGGCTGCTCAAGAAGCGTAGTGGCTCGCAATTCGTCCAGAACGAATTTACCCGCCTCACCTTGCGAAAAACGCTTATGAGCTAGCGATACATGCACGCCGTTATCCTGAGCTGTCACTAGGACGACCGGATAAGGAATGGCGCGGTGAACCAACTCAACCAGCCTGGGCGCTTTGGCTTTCTGGCGAAGGGTAAGGCTGAGAATGGCAATTTCCAGGTACTCACGCACGGCATCGGAGTAATCAGGCACGCCGATGTTGGTTGGTTTGAGTGCAGCTACCCACATCAACTCTTCCACACCATCTTGAATCTGGCGCTTGTCGCCAGACGTAGGCGCTCCTTGCTCAAGTAGGAACTTCTTAGGCACGCGCTGCTCTATGAGAGCATCCGGCGGAATGGCCAGGGCCGCGATAACCTGTGCTACCGGGGTTTCGCTCATTGAGCCGCCGCCGGCAGTACAACCAGGAAGGCAACGACTTCAAAGTCGCCGCTTCCCTGAAACTCGCCCTTCATGGCGTGCGTGCCACCTGGGTTAAAGAGGCTAGCAACGGCTCGCTCTTCCTTTTTCCCGATAATGGATATGATGGACTTCGCCAGGAGGTCTTGAACGCCCTCCATATCTTTGCCTTGGCGCGTCTGCTTATCGAAGGTCGCGCTGGCAGCCGCATCAAGCGTGTCTTTGCTAACGCAGAGCTTCCTGAGCCGGTCGAGCGCCTGCTTCGCCTGGGTAAAGGGCAACAGCATCGCGCCATCTTCACCTACATGAACAACATAATGCGGAGCCAATGGATAACCTGGCTCAATGGCTTTCACTGCCGTATCGCCAACAGCACGAAGGCAAAAGATTACGCCGGGCGGAATGGGCTGTTCGCCGTTGCCTGCGCTGGTCGTTACGGCGAAGGCTCCAAGCGGCAAAGCGTCCAGGCTGGCGCGGTTTTCCTTGAGATAACCAGCCAGCTCAATGCGGAAATCACTGAGCGTCAAATCGGCGATGGAAATGCCGCTGGACAGGTCTTCCAGGTCAATAACCGTGTTTTGCATCTTCTCAAGCTGCTTCCGGCGGTATTCCAGGTCATTCATCTGGTTGCCGGACTGGTGCACAATAATATTTTCTTCGCCCGTGGCGGAAATATCCAAGAGGACCATTCGTCCGCTGACGCGCTGCTCCAGGTTGATGTATTCGTCCAGCTCAAGGTTTGGCCAGAAGTTCACCAACTGAATACGGCTATTGGGCGAGCCGATTCGGTCTATGCGCCCGAACCGCTGGATAATCCGCACAGGGTTCCAGTGAATGTCGTAGTTAATAAGGTAGTCGCAGTCTTGAAGGTTTTGGCCTTCTGAAATGCAATCCGTCGCAATCAGAATGTCTAACTCGCCCTCGCTAGCGAGTTCCTGCGGACGGTCCTTCGCACGCGGCGCAAAGGCGGTAAGGATGCTGCTCAAGTCGGTACGCAATCCGGCCAGATTTGTCTTATTGCCGCCCGTGCCGGTCACGATTGCAGAATGCAGCCCGTGCGTTTTCAATGCCCAATCGGCCAGCTCGCGGTACAGGTAGTCCGCCGTATCAGCAAACGCCGTAAAGATGATGAGCTTGCGGTTATCGGCGTTTACTGGGTTCTTGACCTTATTCGCGATCAAGTTCCGTAGGTCGCGCAGCTTGGCGTCCCGCTGCGGAATGACTTTGCTCGCATCGGCCAATAAGGCTGCGAGCCGGTCGCGGTCTTCCTTTAAGTCCTGCCGCCACCGCACACGGTCTACGTCTTGAAGCAACACTTTGACCTTGCGGCCAACGAGCAGCGACTCAAACGTCGGGTCGTCAATGTCCACGTCGTCAATCGAAAGCTCTTCAACCGCATCTTCGTGCGCGTCAATTCTGGCCAGCAAGCCTTCTACGTCGGCAAGCTGGCGTTTAATCGTCATTGCGAATGACGCGACCGAGCTTTCCATCCGCTTAAGGATGTTCACACGAAGCAGGTGAACGAGGCTTTCTTCACGGTCAAGCTGGCGGAACGTGCGGTCACCGCCCTGAATTTTCGTACTGTACTTCTCGTCGTATGCCGCTTGCTTATGGGGCAAAACGTAGCGTAGCGGCGCATACGCACCGAGTTTCAGGCGGCGAATATCGTTATTGATTTCGCGGATAGACTGAAATGCGCCGTCAATATCCACGTCAGACTTAATATTGATGGGCGACAGACGTTCCGGGAAATTCCCCGTTTCACTGGTCCCGTAATATTTCTCGATATGCTTGCGGGAACGCGCAATCGTTAGCAGGTCGAGCAGCTTAAAGTAATCGAAGCCCAGCATATCCATAAGCCGGGCGGGCTTCCGCTCCGCATCCTCAATATCAAGCCAGCGATTGAACTGCGCCTGAGCCTTGCGGACGGTCGTTTCAATGCTGGGGATGTTGTAATCAATCAGCGCCGTGTCATTTCCCTCGGTTACGAAGGCAATTTGGTTTTTCAAGTCTGCCAGCCGGTTGTTGACCGGCGTGGCCGACAGCATCAGCACCTTGGTTTTGACGCCGGATTTAATAATCCGCCGCATCAAGTGGTCGTAGCGAGTTTCGCGCTCTTTGTGCGGAGCCTTGTTGCGGAAGTTATGGGACTCATCAATGACTACTAGGTCGTAGTTGCCCCAATTCACATAGGAAAGGTCAATGTCGCCGGAGAGGCCTGCCTCACGCGACAAATCCGTGTGGTTCAGCACATCGTAATTGAAGCGGTCAGAAGAGAGGATGTTGCGCTTGTCATTGACTTTGTAGAGCGTCCAGTTATCGCGCAGGCGCTTTGGGCAAAGCACAAGCACACGGTCATTTCGCAGCTCGTAGTATTTGATAACCGCCAGCGCCTCGAAGGTTTTACCAAGGCCCACGCTGTCCGCGATAATGCAGCCACCAAGGCGCTCCAGCTTATCAATCGCGCCCATTACACCGTCGCGCTGGAACTTGAAGAGCTTGTTCCAAACGACAGTATTGCGAATGCCGGTAGCAGATTTGACAATCCGCTCTTCATCCAGCTCTTCGCCAAGGTCTTTAAAGAGGTGGAACAACATCAGGTGGTAAATCAGCGAGGGCGGCTGATGCTCAGCAAGCATGTTTAGGCGCTTAATCAGACGCTCTTTTGCTTCTGACGAGGTGGGAAGGCTATTCCAAAGCTCAGAGAACCAAATATTGAGAGTGGCCCACTCTTCGTTAGCCTCCGACGACTGCACCAAGCTCAACTGGTTGCCTGGCGTCAATCCAAGCCCTTCCGTCGTAAAGGGACAGTGCCCCGCAATAGCGCGACGTAACGCTTGGTCGGGGCCATCAGAAATGAAAATTGATTGCGGAAGCTTTTTTGGTGCTCCGCGCACTTCGGCATTCTTTTCGAGCCAGTCGCGGCACTGACGGGCAAGCCAGCGTGATAGCAGGCGATTTCGAAAAGGACGGTCTGCGTCCGAGCCGAGCAATCCTTGCACCAACTCTTCGCCAGTCGGAAGGATCAGACGGCAGCCTTCCGCCTGCTCCAATAGGTCCCTGATCTCTTCAAAAGCGAACAGGGAGAAGTCGGGTGAAGCAACTGCGAGGTGCGATTGAGCTTGCAAGCAACGACGTAATTCGTCGATCACCCGATCAGCACCTACATTTTTTATTATTCTCATCCATCCCCCGCTTTCTCCACCCTAGCAGCCGTCAGTTTTCAGTCGCTAGGGCCAAGTGTGAGAGCGAATTAGCTTGCCTTTCGTCCCCATTTCAGATACACTCCTTTCTCCACTCAGCACAGGAGCGCCGCGCCCACGTTTGCGCTGGTACCACGCCCCGTCTGCAGCAGCGCCCCATCTCGGGCGAACTCTCTCCCCTCGTCCCTCGACCGCCCCTTTGCGGGCCCACGCCATCTTTCCGCACCGCACAAAAAGTGTCGCAAAGTGTCGCTTAGTGTCGCAAAACAGGGGAAGGCGTCTAAGCCATTGTTTCCAAATGTCGATTTCCCGGGTGTCGCTGTCGCAAGTGTCGCACCAAAAAAAGTCCGGGGAAAATCAAAGGGCCTCTCACCGGGCCTCCGCCTTGGCCGTGGCGTTCGATCTGCTAAAAGCCTTCCGCCGCCGCGCGCGAGGGGCGTACGGTGCGCCCGACTTTGTATGCCCGACTTTATATGCCCGTCTTTATATGTAAATGAGCTGCCATGAGTTCGACGTCTCAATTTGTCCTCATCGATAACTACGACAGCTTCACCTACAACCTCTGGCACTTCCTGTCGGAGCTTGGGGCCGATCTCACCGTCGTGCGCAACGATGCGGCCAGCGTCGAGGACGTCCTGGGCATGAAGCCCGCGGGCCTCGTGCTCTCGCCCGGCCCGTGCGATCCCGACCGCGCCGGCATCTGCGTGCCGCTCATCGCCGCCGCCGCCAAAAACAATGTGCCGCTGTTCGGCGTCTGCCTCGGCCTGCAGTCCATTGGCCAGGCCTTCGGCGGCAAGGTCGTGCGCGCGCCCGCGCCCATGCACGGCAAGGTCAGCCGCATCACGCACGGCGGTCATGCCATGTTCGCCGGCATCCCCGCGTCCTTCTCCGCCACGCGCTATCATTCGCTGGTGGTGGATCGCGCGTCCCTGCCCGCCGATCTCGAAATCACCGCCACCAGCGACGATGGCCTCATCATGGGCCTCGCCCACAAAAAGCATCCCATTACGTCCGTGCAGTTCCACCCGGAAAGCATCGCGTCGGAACATGGGCATCGCATCCTACGCAACTTCCTCGTCTCCACCGGGCTTAAAGCCAAACCCGAACCCGCCTTCAAGGTGGGCCAGGTCAGCGCCGCCATGAAGGCCGCGTCGTAAGATGTCCGCCGAGCAAAGTCTGAAGCCCTTCCTCGCGAAGGTCGCCGACGGCGCCGCGCTGTCGGAGGACGACGCCGTGGCCGCTTTCGATGTCATCATGTCCGGCGGCGCCACTCCCGCGCAGATGGGCGCGTTTTTGATGGCCCTGCGCGTGCGCGGCGAAACGGTGGCCGAGCTCACCGGCGGCGCCCGCGTCCTGCGCGCCCATGTGCTGAAGGTTGACGCACCTCCCGGCGCGATCGACACCTGCGGCACGGGCGGCGACGGCGCGGGCACCTTCAACATCTCCACGGCCGTGTCTCTTGTGGTCGCGGCGTGCGGCGTGCCGGTGGCGAAACACGGCAACCGCGCCGTCTCTTCGAAATCAGGCACCGCCGACGTGCTCGCCGCGCTCGGCGTGAATCTCGACGCCTCGCCCGCGCTCGTGGCGCGCGCTTTGCGCGAAGCCGGCATCGGCTTCCTCTTCGCGCAAAAGCATCACACCGCCATGAAACATGTGGCGCCCGTGCGCGCCGATTTGGGCCAGCGCACGCTCTTCAATCTCATCGGCCCGCTCAGCAATCCCGCCGGCGCCAAGCGTCAGTTGATGGGTGTCTTTGCCAAGAAGTGGATCGAACCCCTCGCCCAAACCCTCGGCAATCTGGGGTCGGAGCGCGCCTGGGTCGTGCACGGCGCCGACGGTCTCGATGAAATCACCACCACGGGCACGACGTTCATCGCCGAGTTGAAAGACGGCGCCGATGGCAAGAAGGCCGTGAACACGTTCGAACTCACGCCCGAAGACGCCGGCCTCAAGCGCGCGAAGATTGAAGATCTCAAAGGCGGCGATGTCGACCACAACGCCGCGGCGCTGCGCACGCTCCTCCACGGACGCGGCGGCGCGTACCGCGATATTGTGACTCTCAACGCCGGCGCCGCGCTCCTCATCGCCGGCAAGGTGGACAATCCCGATGATCTGTTCAAGGGCGAGCCGGACACCGAGAGCGAGGAGGCCTGCCCCAGCTGCCACGGCGCCCGTCTCAACCCGGTGGCCCGTGCCGTGCGCTTCCGTGATCTGGGCCTGCACGAGCTGTCATCCCTGGCGGTGGGCAAGGCCTCGGGTTTCTTCGAGGCACTGCAGCTGGGCCATCGCGAAGCCGAGATCGGCCGCGACCTGGTGGCCGAACATGACGGGCGGGTGTGCGGGTTCTCGTGCTTCGGGCCGCTGCGCCCCCAGGACGGGGCGCCCACCGACGCCACCGGCGAGGTGTACGCCATCTACGCCGCCCCGCACCGCGTGGGTACGGGAGTGGGCCGCGCGCTCATGGAGGCATCCGTGACGCTGCTGCAGGAGGACGGTCACGCTTCGGCGGTGCTGTGGGTCTTCCGCGGCAACGCCCGCGCCCGGCGGTTCTACGAGCGGGCGGGCTGGGCGCCGGACGGCGCGGACATGCGCATCGATGCCCTCCGGGCCCCGCAGGTGCGGTACCGCCGGGAGCTCTGACCCGGACGGTGCGTCAGCCGAGCCGGCGCGACCGCCGGGTCTCCCGCCGTGTCGGCGCGATCGCCGAGTCCGCGACACTCAAGGTCGACGCCAAGGCCAAGGCGCTCAAGGCGCAGGGCCGGCCGGTGATCGGCTTCGGCGCGGGCGAGCCCGACTTCCCGACGCCGGACTACATCGTGGCCGCGGCCGTCGGGGCCTGCTCGGACCCGAAGAACCACCGCTACACCCCGGCCGGCGGGCTGCCCGAGCTGAAGCAGGCGATCGCCG
>JAIUPE010000145.1 GCA_020160875.1 Pseudomonadota bacterium | reverse complement strand
TATCCTTTCACGAGTTTTTTGACCGGGGACGCGTCCTTGCGTGGCCGCCCCATGGATCGGGTGATCAAACCCCTCAGCCAGACTGGGGCGCGCTTTATCTCTCGCGCCGGCGGTCGGTTGCCGATGGCCATTACGGGGGCCAGCCTCGCCGCGCCACTTTCTTATGTGTCGCCGATCGCTTCGGCTCAGGTGAAGTCGGCCGTCATGCTCGCCGGTCTCCATGGCCCTGGTGTAACCACCATCACTGAACCTGCCGCCAGTCGCGACCACAGCGAGCGCATGCTGCGCTATTTTGGCGCCAAGATCGCCACCCGTCAGGCGGAGGACGGGGGCTATACCGTCCAGCTCAAGGGCCGCCCGGAGCTGACCGGGCGCCCGGTGATTGTGCCGGCGGATCCGTCCTCGGCCGCCTTCCCATGCGTCGCTGCGATTCTGGTTCCAGGATCGGCCATAACCATCACCAATGTCGGCATGAATCCCCTGCGCACCGGCCTCTTCACTACGCTCCGGGAAATGGGCGCGGACATCCGCATCGAAAATTCACGCGAGGAAGCCGGCGAGCCTGTCGCCGATCTCGTTGTGAAACATTCGTCTCTTCACGGCGTGACGGTCCCCGCGACACGCGCCCCGTCGATGATCGATGAATATCCGATCCTGGCGGTCGCGGCCGCCTTTGCATCGGGCGAAACGCGTATGGAAGGTCTCGCCGAACTCAAGGTGAAGGAAAGCGACCGTCTGACGGCGATGGCGAATGGGTTGCAATCTTGCGGGATTACCGCCCGCGTTGAAGGCGACACTTTAACGGTCGCCGGTGGAAAGGCGCGGCCCGGTAATGCCGCCCCTATCGCCGTGAACCTCGACCATCGTATCGCCATGTCATTCCTGGTGCTGGGCATGGTGTCCGATGGGGCTGTCACGGTCGATGACGCCACCGCGATCGCCACCAGTTTCCCCGGATTCCTGTCCCTCATGAACGGCCTTGGGGCCGATATGCAGGAAATACCTGTAAAATAAGCGCAAAAATTATCTCTGATATAATTTCTGGAGTTTTCGCATGATAATCGCCATCGATGGCCCGGCCGCGTCCGGAAAGGGCACCATGGCCCGCCGGATCGCCAAGGACCTCGGCGTGCCCTACCTCGACACCGGCTCGCTCTATCGGGCCGTGGGCGTTTTGACCTTGCGCCGGGGCGGTAATCCGGCCGACGCCACCGACGCGATCGCGGCAGCTAAGGTCCTGGATATAAAAGACTTTACGCCCGCCGATTTGCGCACCGAGGAGGCCGGTAACGCCGCCTCCAAGGTGGCGGCCATCGCCGGAGTCCGCGCCGCGCTTCTGGCCTATCAACGCACGTTCGCCGCCCAGCCGGCTGGCGCCGTCATGGACGGCCGGGACGTCGGCACCGTCGTCTGCCCGGAGGCTCACGCGAAGATTTTCGTCACCGCCAGCCTGGAGGTCCGGGTTCAGCGCCGGATCAAGGAGTTGCGGGAAAAGGGCGAATCCGTTAATGAGCAGCGCGTCTGGGACGACATGGTGGCCCGCGACGAGCGCGATTCCGCTCGCAGCGTTGCTCCCCTGAAGCCCGCGGACGACGCGTTCGTGCTTGATACCTCATCGATGAACGCTGATGAGGCCTTTGCACAAGCGAAGGCTTTTATTGTTTCAAAGAAGAAGACTTAAGGCGCGATCCGGAAAGGTGGGTTTCCGGTTTTCCGATCAGATCGCGCCTCAAACAAAAAGACTCTTCGGTGCATCGGGAATGGTCCCGAAGCCGAGCATGACCACGAAGACCTCCGGAACCAACCGGTGGCCTGGATCAAAAGACGACGAAAGGACTTTTAATGGCTCAAGCCCAAGCGGCGATGAAGGAAGATTTTGCCGCCCTTCTCGATGAATCCTTCAAGAAAAGCGCAAGCATTGAAGGCAGCGTGCTCAAAGGCAGCGTTGTGCGCATCGACGACGACTTCGTGCTCGTCGACGTCGGCCTGAAATCCGAAGGCCGTATCCCTCTCAAGGAATTTGCTCGTGGCGGCCGCGACATTGAACTGTCGGCGGGCGATCGCATCGACGTTTACGTCGAACGCTACGAAGACCGCGACGGTCTCATCATGCTCTCGCGCGACAAGGCGCGCCGCGAAGAAGCGTGGAACGTCCTCGAAGAGCAGTACACCAAGAACACCCGCGTCGAAGGCATCATCTTCGGCCGCGTGAAGGGCGGTTTCACCGTCGACCTCAATGGCGCCGTGGCGTTCCTGCCGGGCAGCCAGGTCGACATCCGCCCCGTGCGCGACATTACCCCGCTCATGGGTTCGCCCCAGGCGTTCCAGATTCTGAAGATGGACCGCGCCCGCGGTAACATCGTCGTCTCGCGCCGCGCGGTCATGGAAGAGACCCGTGCCCACGAGCGTTCGAAGCTGATGGAAGACCTGAAAGAAGGCCAGGTTCTCGACGGCGTCGTGAAGAACATCACCGACTACGGCGCGTTCGTCGATCTCGGCGGCGTCGACGGTCTGCTCCACGTCACCGACATCTCGTGGAAGCGCGTCAACCACCCGTCCGAGGCGCTCTCGGTCGGCCAGCAGCTCAAAGTGCAGGTCATCCGTTTCAACCCGGAAACCCAGCGCATCTCGCTCGGCATGAAGCAGCTCGAAGCCGATCCGTGGGAAGGCGTCGCCGCCAAGTACCCGGTCGGCGCGAAGTTCACCGGCCGCGTCACCAACATCACGGACTACGGCGCGTTCGTTGAACTCGAAGCGGGCGTCGAAGGTCTCGTCCACGTCTCCGAAATGAGCTGGACGAAGAAGAACATCCATCCGGGTAAGATCGTCTCCACCTCGCAGGAAGTGGAAGTGATGGTGCTCGATGTGGATCAGGAAAAGCGCCGCATTTCGCTCGGCCTCAAGCAGTGCCTGAACAATCCTTGGATCGCGTTCAAGGACAAGTATCCGGTCGGCGCGACGGTCGAAGGCGAAGTCAAGAACATCACCGAATTCGGTCTGTTCGTTGGCCTCGACGGCGAAATCGACGGCATGGTGCACCTCTCGGACATCTCCTACGCCACAGAAGGCGAAGCGGCCCTCAAGGAATTCAACAAGGGTCAGATCGTTAAGGCGAAGGTTCTCGATGTCGACGTCGAGAAGGAACGCATCTCGCTTGGCATCAAGCAGCTCGGTGAAGATCCGTACGCTGCCGCCGCCGGCGATCTTAAGAAAGGCCAGGTTGTGACGTGCGTCGTGAAGTCGATCACCGACAATGGGATCGAAGTCACCGTGAACGACAACCTTCAGGGTTTCATCAAGCGCAACGAACTCGCGAAGGAACGCTCTGAACAGCGTCCTGATCGTTTCGCCGTTGGTGAAAAGGTCGACGCGCGCATCATCCAGATCGATTCGAAGAGCCACAAGCTCACGCTGTCGATCAAGGCGCGTGAAGTTGAGGAAGAGAAGCAGGCCATGGCCGAATTCGGCTCGGCCGACTCGGGTGCGTCGCTCGGCGACATCCTGGGCGCAGCTCTGAAGAAAAAGCAGGAAAGCGCGAAGAAGGACGACGAAGCTTAAAACTCACTCCCTGCCGTCACAGGAAGCGTTTTAGGGCGTCGTTTTCGTTCGCGTCCCTTACCAAGAAGAGCCCGCCAGCCTCGCTGGCGGGCTTTTTCTCTGCCTAGATGCCCAGGAAATTATATCAGAGATGATTTTTCCGCCGCTTCATGCCGATTTTCGCTAAAAATTATCTCTGATATAATTTTTGCATCTTCGCTCCCTTCGACAAGGCCTTCTAAAAACGCCTGTCTTTTGAGTGGCTTATCCTTGACTTCGGACCGAACGGCCCTCATCCTCTCTTAACCTAGGATAGTCCTTTGGGGGCTGGAGAGGCGCATGACCAAATCGGAACTGATCGCTCAGATCGCGGCGCGCAACCCGCATTTGTATCAGCGCGACGTCGAGCGCATCGTGACCTCGATTTTCGATGAAATCTCAAAGGCCTTGGGCCGCGGAGATCGCGTCGAGCTGCGGGGTTTCGGTGCCTTCTCGGTCAAACACCGCGATTCGCGCGTTGGCCGCAACCCGCGCACCGGCGCCTCGGTGTCGGTGGCGGAAAAGGCCGTCCCCTACTTCAAGACGGGCAAGCAGCTGCGCGATCAGCTGAACGTCTGAGCCGGCGCCCAACCGGCCCCATCAGACATCCTGCCGATCCTTGCGTATTCTCAACACGCTCCTCGCGATCATCGTCGCCGTTCTGGTGGTGCTCTTTGCCGTGTCCAACCGCACGCCCGTTGTGGTGGAGATTTGGCCGTTCCCCTACCAGCTTGAACTTGGGCTCTACGCCCTCATTCTGCTGGCCGCTTTCATCGGCTTCCTCGCGGGCATGATCACGTCGTGGCTCACGGGCGGCAAACGTCGGCGCGAATTGAAAGCGCTGCGGAAGGAGACGCGCGATCTGCAAGCCAGCCTTGCCCGCGCCAGCGCCTTTTCTGCGGCCAAAGAACCCGGGACTAAAGACCTTCCCCGCTAGTTCCCGGGTTGTGATACAACCGCGCCGTTCCTAAGAAGCCCACGAGCGCCATGACCGCAAAACTCCGCAACCCGATCTTTTGCGCCATCGACACGACGGAAGTCTCCGTCGCGACCAGCCTTGCCGCGAAAGTCGGCGACTGCGTCGGCGGTCTGAAGCTCGGCCTCGAGTTCTTCACCGCCAACGGTATCAAGGGCGTGCAGCAGGTCCAGAAGGCCTCCGGCCTCCCGATCTTCCTCGACCAGAAATTTCACGATATCCCCAACACTGTCGCGGGTGCTGTTCGTGCCGCCTGTCAGCTCGGCATCGCGATGCTGACCATCCACACCTCGGGCGGACGGGCGATGATGGAAGCCGCCGCCAAGGCCGCCACCGACGCGGCGCATGAATTTCCCAAGCCGCGCCCCGTGATCATCGGCGTGACCGTGCTGACCAGCATGGATGACGACGATCTCGCCGCGACGGGCGTGAACAGCCCGGTCGGCGATCAGGTGCGCCGCCTGGCTGAGCTCGCGAAAACCTCGGGTCTTGATGGGATCGTCTGCTCGCCGCTCGAAGCCGAGATGCTGCGCGCAGATCTCGGGCCGGGTTTCAAACTGGTGACGCCGGGCGTGCGTCCTTTGTGGGCCGCCGCCAACGATCAAAAGCGCTTCATGAGCCCGGCCGACGCCCTGAAAGCCGGTGCCGACTATCTTGTCATTGGCCGGCCCATCACCGCCGCCGCCGATCCCGCCGCCGCCGCTACGCGCATCGCCGCTGAAATCGCGCCGCTCGTTACGCCTGCGGCATGAAAGCCCGCGTCAAGATTTGCGGCCTCAAGGACGCGCGCAGCCTTGCCGCCGCCGTCGAGGGCGGTGCGGCCTATATTGGCTTTGTGTTTTTCCGCCGCTCGCCGCGCTTCATCACCGCCGATGCCGCCGGCGTGCTGATCAACGAAATTCCCCGCAGCGTCACCGCGGTCGGTCTCTTCGTAAATCCGACGGACGCCGAGCTTGAGACCGTGCTCACCCACGCGCGTCTCGGCATGATCCAGCTTCATGGCAATGAGACGCCGGCGCGCGTGGACAAAGTCCGCATGTTGTCCGGTTTGCCTGTCATCAAGGCCGTCGGTGTCGCCACCGCGCGCGACGTCCTCGCTGCCAAGATCTATGAAGACCACGCCGACTGGCTGCTCTTCGACGCCAAGCCGCCGAAGGACGCGACGCGCCCCGGCGGCAATGCGCTCGCCTTTGATTGGTCGCTCCTGAAGACCTACGCGGGCAAGACGCCCTGGATGCTCGCCGGCGGTCTGACGCGCGGAAGTGTCGCGGCGGCCATCAAGGCCTCCGGCGCGCGCGCCGTGGACGTGTCCTCCGGGGTCGAGACGGCTCCGGGAGTCAAAAGTCCCGCCAAAATCAGGGCTTTTCTCAAAACCACCCTCGCGGCCGCGAGCCGGAAATAAGGCTGTTATGGCTTTGTACGGGTGGCGGATAGGGGTATAAAACGCCCGCCCCGCGCTTGGTTTGGTTGCGGGGTCGGTTTTTAGACGTTGAGTTGAGACGAACCTTTGGCGGAAGCGCGAAATACCTACAGGACCGGCGCGGACGAGAACGGCCATTTTGGCCTGTTCGGCGGCCGCTATGTGGCTGAGACCCTGATGCCCCTGATCCTGGACGTCGAGCGGGCCTACAACGCCTGCCGCGACGACCCGAAATTCGCCGCGCAACTCAAAGACCTCAATACCCATTACGCGGGGCGCCCCAGCCCCTTGTATTACGCCGAGCGCATGACCGCCCACCTCGGCGGCGCGAAGGTCTATTTCAAGCGCGAAGAGCTCAATCACACCGGCTCGCACAAGATCAACAACTGTCTCGGACAGATCCTGGTCGCCATGCGCATGGGCAAGAAGCGCATCATCGCCGAGACCGGCGCCGGCCAGCACGGCGTGGCGACGGCGACGGTCTGTGCGCGCTTTGGCCTGCAATGCGTCATCTACATGGGCGCCAAGGATATCGAGCGTCAGAAGCCGAACGTGTTCCGCATGCGTATGCTCGGCGCCGAAGTACGCGCGGTCGAGAAGGGGGCGGCGACCTTGAAGGACGCCATGAACGAAGCGCTCCGTGACTGGGTCGCCAACGTGCGCGACACTTATTATCTGATCGGCACTGCCGCCGGTCCGCATCCCTATCCGACCATGGTTCGCGATTTTCAGTCGGTCATCGGCGACGAAGTGCGCGCGCAACTTCATGAGGCTGAAGGCCGCCTGCCGGACTCCATCGTCGCACCCGTCGGCGGCGGCTCGAACGCCATCGGCCTCTTCCATCCGTTCCTCGATGACGCCGAGGTGAAGATTTACGGCGTCGAAGCCGCGGGCCGTGGGGTTGAAACCGGTGAACATGCCGCGTCCATCACCGGTGGATCGCCCGGCGTTCTGCACGGCAACCGCACCTATCTCCTGCAGGATGCCGACGGGCAAATCCTGGAAGGCCATTCCATCTCTGCCGGCCTTGACTATCCCGGCGTCGGGCCGGAGCACGCGTTCCTCCACGACATGAAGCGCGTCAACTACGTGCCCATCACCGATACCGAAGCGGTCGAGGCGTTCCAGCTCCTCACCGCCATCGAAGGCATCATCCCCGCCCTCGAAAGCGCCCATGCGATGGCGCAGGTG
>JAIUPE010000144.1 GCA_020160875.1 Pseudomonadota bacterium | reverse complement strand
GCTTCCTTGCCATTGATCCTATCCTCCTGGTGAAATTCATACCTAAGGGAGGACCACTTCAAAGGGGGCAGACCAACAATAACTGCGCCGATCCGAAGGACATGCCTTACATTTTGTTAGAACGCGCAATCGACGCTATCGGTATTTACACAGGTGACAAAGACATCGCGGAGATGGGGGGAACAGTCATCACTGCGGGTTTTGTATTAAGCGCGAGGTCGTATGCGCGGGCCGCGAGCTACGTCTTTTGTATTCGAGTAAGCGGGGGATTTGCTGCCTACGCGACATTTGGGCTTGTCACTCGGACTGTGAAAGCCATAGCTACGACAGTGGCGCGACTGCCGCCCGCTGCCCAGTTCGCGCTGCTTGTCAGCGCGGTCTTCGTCGTCGCTAATCCTCAGGCGAGGCAACGGGTGGCGAACATGCTTTCAGCCGTGGGGGAGACGCTGATTGACGTATGGCCGGTGCTAGAGAAGGCCATCGCGTTATCAAATCAAAAGCAAGTTGACGCAGCGACGGCGAGAAGCCTTATGGACAGTCACTTAGCGGCCAGCCGTGCCAAAGCCCTCACAACGGCTTCTTGAACACCCACAGCTCGGTTTAGACGCACAATCGCCTTGCACCGATAACCTGTCGCGAAATCGTTCCCCGAAGTTGCCCAAATAAGCCGGTTTTGAATACTCACATGCGTGTACGGCAACCAAATGGTTTCCGTATGCGGTACCTGAGACATCAGACTCCTTTAAAAATGAGTCCATCCCCTCACCCAACCATTCGCACCCGCGCGCCCTCACCACTTCCACTCCGCGATCGGTTTATGCGGATCCGCCGGCTCCGCGGCTTTTGAGCACCATAAGACCGATGAAGGTGTGACCGTGATTTCCGGCGCGAAGACCGCCGCTGGAAAACCTTACAGGCGCTCACCGCTTATGGCCGCCAAACTCAATCCGGATGGCGCGGGAGAATACACCTACATCCGGCTAGACCCGATCGACGAAGAACTCCTGTATTTCCTAAATCAGGCGATACCGGGCGTATCCGCCATATTGGATGTGGTTGAGATGTTTCTCACTGAGAGAACGCCAGGCGGCGATTAACACGAGGAGCGTGTGGAAGTGCGTCGCCTCATGGCGCGCGCCTTCTCCGATGATGAGAGAACGTCAGGGAAGCCACGTCGCGCCCGCCTTCGCCGGGGTAACACATGGTGTGTAGCCCGCCAGTGTTAGACCAGATGCGACTGCACCAGTGGATGACCATAAGTGGCGTAGTCGATATGCAGGGCGATCAAATGCGCTTTGGTTTCGTCGCTGAGGCCTTCGATTTTCGGCTGGGCTTTGCGCACGAGGCGCGGGACGGCGGGCGCGTGGCTGAGGATGTCGGCGATCTGATCTTGAGAGGTCTTCATGGCGTTGTCCTTTGTATACCTCGCCTGTAATGACGCCTTTGGATGCTCGCCCTCCCGGGAGCCCGCGGTGCGCCGTGTCACCGGCTATGAATCTTAGGTAGGGAGCGCGGGGGTAGGCGTAAAGGGGTGCGCCAGGGGGTTGGAATTGTGGGGGTTTCGGGGTGGGGTTTGTAACAAAGGAGGGCGACTCGTTGAGCGCTGGCAGCAGAAAGCGTTTCGCGCTGGCGCGCGACGGAAATTATCTCCGATAAATTTTCGCTCCGTTGTGCGGGCTGAACATACGGCGTGCGTGGCCCGCGAAAAAATATCAGAGATAAGTTTCCGGCGATGTTACGCTTATCGTGACCTAGAATTCGGGGGAATGTTCACATGACTAAATTCGCATTGTTCGCGGGCGTCGCACTCAGTGCAGTGTTCTCCCAAGGCGTTTCCGCCGCTTTCGCAGCGGAGCTTGATGTTGCCGCCACCAAGGCCGCCATCGCGCGGACGCTCGATTTGGACGCGCCGCGTCTTGATGCGCTGTACAAGGATCTGCACGCGCATCCCGAGCTGGGGATGATGGAGACGCGCACGGCGGCGGCGCTGGCGGCGCAGATGCGCGAGGCGGGGTTCGAGGTGACCGAGCGCGTCGGGAAGACGGGCGTGGTGGCGATCTACAAGAACGGCCCCGGCCCCCTCGTCATGGTACGCACCGACATGGACGCGCTGCCGATGGAGGAGAAGACCGGACTTCCCTACGCGAGCAAAGCCAAGGCGGTGTAGAACGGGCGCGAGACTTTCGCCGCCCATAGCTGCGGACACGACATCCATATGGCCACTTGGGTGGGCACGGCGCGCGCGCTGGTGGCGCAGAAAGACAAGTGGAAAGGCACGCTGATGTTCATCGGCCAGCCCGCCGAGGAAAGCGCGGGCGGCCCCGAGGACATGATCGCGGACAAGCTGTTCGAGCGCTTCGGGAAGCCAGACATGGGGTTCGCGCTGCATGTGGGCCCGGACCCGGCAGGACAGGTACATTATAAACCCGGCGTGCTGAGCTCGAATTCGGATTCCATCGCCATCACTTTCATCGGCAAAGGCGGGCACGGCTCGATGCCGAGCGGCGCCATCGACCCCGTGGTCATGGCGGCACGCTTCATCATCGACGTACAGACCGTGGTGAGCCGGCAGAAGCCCGCGGGCGAATTCGGCGTCATCACCATCGGCGCCATCGAGGGCGGCAGCGCGGGCAACATCATTCCGGATCGGGTCTCCTTGCGCGGCACCATCCGCTCCTATTCACCGGAGGTGCGTAAATTGCTGGCGGACGGCGTACACCGTACGGCGGGCGCGGTCGCGGCCATGGCGGGCGCGCCGGAGCCTGAGGTGCGCGTCATCACCGGCGGCACGGCCGTGGTGAACGACAAGGCGCTGGCGGAGCGGACCGGCGCGGTGTTCAGGGCGGCGTTCGGCGATATGGCCGTGCAGGACGAAGAACCGGGCTCGGCGAGCGAGGACTATTCGGTGTTCGTCCTGGCGGGCATCCCGTCGATGTATTTCGGAATCGGCGGAAGCGATCCGGCCGCGGTCAAGGACGCCAAGGCCAAGGGCCTGGAGGTGCCGTTCAATCACTCGCCGCAGTTCGCGCCGGTGCCGGGACCGACCATCCGAACGGGCGTGGAGGCGATGACGCTGGCGGTGATGAATGTGATGGGGAAGTGAGGCCCGCGAAGTAAGGTACGGCACGCACACGGCGCGAAAATCATATCAGAGATAAATTCGCGCGAAGATTTGTGCAACAAACCCGGCGGAAGGCTCCGGCTTTTTTGTATTCGTATTTCTCGCCGTCGTTGGCCCGAAGGGCCGAGGTCCCAGGGGTATTTTCGTCCTCGGCATAAACCAAGAAACCCCTGGATCCTCGCGGGCCGCCGCCCGCAAGGATGACGGCGTTCTTTATCTGTCGCAGCGATTATATCGTGGGGCGCGGATATGGGCCCTCGTCACACGAAGACCCGGGCGTCATCGTAACGTGGTTTAATGCCGCGGCGAGGTCAGAGGCCGAGGCGCCGGGCGCGCTCACGAAACGCCCGTGCGCCGCCCTCGAGGATGTCGCAGACCGCCCGCCGCGTCTCCTCATCGTCCAAACCGCCGGAGCGGTAGGTGATGGGCGGCAGCCCCTCGCCCGTGTTGCCGCCGATGCCGGCGACAATGACGTGATCGGCGTCCGTGTTCACAACAAGGTTCGCGTTGTGGGTGACGAGAATGACCTGCCTTCTTTGCCGCGCGGCGGTGAAGAGGCCCACCAGTTCATCGTAGACGGATTTAGGATCAAGATTCTCCTCGGGCTGGTCGATGATGAGCGGGCGGTCGTCGTCGCCGTCGAAGCCGAGATAGAGGAGCAGGAGCACAATGCCGCGCGTGCCCGGCGAGAGATGGCGGATGTCCACACCGTCATAGGCCACCGTGTAGCGCAACGCGACGTGATCGGTGCCGGTAAGCCATGCGATGAAGCGCTGCGTCCAGTCGCGATACTCGCCGCTCGCCGGATCGGTGAAGGGCGCATGGCCGATCAAACCGTCGAGATGCGTTTCACGGAAATCCGCCAGGGCGGCGGACACCGTGGCCGGATCGCCGCTCTCCCAAGCGTCCCTCAGGGGCCCGGCGGCCCGCGCGAGCGCGCCCGGCGCGGCGAAGGCGCCGGGGCGGCGCAGGTCGAGCAGCGTCTCGCCGGCCTGGACCCAGCCCGGAAAATCGACGGTGCGCCGGACCGTGAACGACAACTTGCGCAAGGACCCCGCGTCGTTCGCCAGAGCCGCAGCGGCGATGCGCGCGGCGATGGGCCCGTAAAGATCGGACAGCACCTCCTCCTCGGCTTTCAGGCCGTGGAAGATGCGTTCATATGCGCCCGCGCGTTCGCCCTCGAGCTGCGCGAGGCGCGCGGCGGCGCCTTCCGCATCCGCGAGACGCTCCTTGAGCTGCGCGAGGATATCGGTCTCGGCGACGATGCGGCGCGAGAGCGCGGTGAAAGCTTCGGATGTCTGCCGGTCGAGGCTGACACGCTGGCCGAGGCGCGCGATCTCGGCTTCCAGGACCGCGAGCGGGACTTTCTCGAGATCCATGTTGGGATGGATGAGCTCCATGGCGGGATTCATGGGCGCATTCGCCCCAATGGGAGGGCGTCCGCGCCAACTGGCGACGCTGCGCTGGGCGCGGGCGATCTGCTCGGCGAGCACGCGTTCGACGGGACCGGCGTAATCAAGCTGGAACGGCGCCCAGGCTTCGCCTTTGATTCCGCAAGCCGCATAGCGCCGTTGCAACGCCTGCAGCGCCGCCGGCGCTTCCCGCGCGCGGAAACTTTCGACCTCGTCTTTGAGCGCGGCGAGTTGCTGTTCCTGCAGGGTGAAGAAACGCACGACGGTGCGCACGCGTTCGGCGGCATGCGTGAGCGCGGTGAGGCGCGCGACGTTACCGGAATCCTTGTGGCCGGCGAGCTTGTCGCGATCCTGCGACAGCCGCGCGACGAGCGCGCTTTTCTCGGCGATCTGCGCGGCGAGCGCCGGAGCCAGGGCCTCCTTTTGCGATTCGGCGGCGATACGCGCCGACAGGGCGGTGAGCGCCGCCGCGTCACGGGCGCGCGCGTCGCGGTGACGCCCGGCGCGCGCCGTCAGCAGCTCCTGGAAATCGATGGCGCCGCCCCGCTCCGTCACGCCGTGAGATTCAAAGACCATGCGCTCGATCTCGCGCAGGAGCCCGCTGGTGACCCCGTCGGAGGCGCAGAGCTCCTCGACGAATTGTTGCGAGAGATAGCGGGCCCGCGGACCGCGCGCCGCGGCGCCGGGCGTCAGCGCACGCACGGCCGTCTCGCCGCCGGTCCATGTCACCGACACTTCAGCGCCTTTCAGATGCGCGCGGGCCCGGTGCAGGAAGGAGCGCGCGTTGACGCCGGGCGGAATGGCGTCGCATCCCGCCGCGATCATCTCCGCAAGGGCGGTTTTCCCCGCGCCGCGCGCGCCGATGATGACGGTGAGCCCCGGATGAAGCGCGAGACACGGGGTTTGCAGCCAGGGGGCGCCCGCGACGGCGATCTCACCCACGGCTTGACTGGGAAAGGCGGACGCGCCGCGTCCCGTTTCACTGTCCTGCTCCGCGCCCTGATCCGTGCCCTGATCCGTGCCCTGATCCATGTCACGCCCCTCGAAAACAACAACCGATGCTAACCCATTTGCCCGCGCAATTGTGGTGACGTCAGGGCAACGCTTTTGTTTTGGGCTTTTGCTTTTACGCCGCGGAAATGAGACACTTCCTGGGGGAAAAGCCGATGCAGCAACTCACCTTATTCGCGGCCGCGCTGGCGGTCTTTTCGAACGCCGCCCGCGCCGCCGAACCACCGGCGCCGCGCTGCCTCGGGGCGATCAGTTCCTGCATCAAGATCGCGGGCGCGCTCCGCATGGAGACCAATGTCGGCTTCGTGCTCGATATCGAGGGGTCGCGCGCGTTCGTGATGAGCCGCCACCCGCCGCCACGGGCCATCAGTGAGATCATCGGGCTCGATCTCAGCGCCAAGATCAACGGCGTCTATACCGTCTGCCCCATGCGCCACGATACAAATCAATTTGGCCACCGGCATATCTACTGCATGGAGAGCTATGAGGACCTGGTGGTGACGCCGAGCAGCTCGGCCAAGCCCGCGTTGTGTAAGACGTACACATGCAAAAAATAAGCGGACGCAAGATCAGGCGCCTCGCCGCCGCGCTCGCCCTGACCGCGGTCAGCGTGCCCGCTTTTGCCCACGACGCGATGATGCTGTCGTTGCGCAATCTCAAACCAAATCCGGGCGAAGGCGTCGCCTGGTTCCAGATCGAGATGGATGAACCGGCCGCGATCACGTATCGCTGCCAGAACATCCCGTTCTGGAGCATCAACACGGCGCAGATCGGTCTGGAAGGTCACAAGGTGATTCTGGAAGGCTGGACCGACAGCCAGGCCGCGCGCATCGGCGCAAATCAACTGGACCGGCTCAACAACCTTCTTTTCCTGATGCGTTTCGAGGACGAGCCCTTCCCGCTGAAACTGACGGGACGCATCCAATACTGGCGCCGTGACGACAAAGGCCTGATCCAGATCCGCGAGGAAGAGCTGACGCCGAACCAGATCGCGCTGGAACCCCGCCTGTCCTGCCCTTCACAACCCTAGAAAGGATTCGCATCCCCTTATACCCAGCACGCCGCAACCTCGATACAATTTAAACGAGAGTATTGTATGGAGGGAGCATAAGGTCGTGAAAAATATTGTAAAATCATTCGTTTATGCGCACCTACTTGGCCTTGTATTGACGGGTAGCGCGTTCGGCGAGACCCCGGAAGGCGCCGCCCCGGATTTCCAAGTCCTCGATATCGAGCCCTACTACGCCGGCAGCGCGCCGCGGCAAGACCAGGCCGGCGCCGCGACGGCGACGGTTTCTCATCCCCCTGAACATGAGCGCGCGGCCGCCATCAGCAACGGCGGCGCCTATGGCGTGATCGCGCCCCTTTATCTTTATGCCGACCCCTTGTCGCTCATACGGCTCGTCAACGGCGATCTGACACCGACGACGTTCAACATCACGGTGGTGGGCGTGCCGTCCGGCAACAATCTGGGCACGGCGCAAATCGTGGTGCCGGGCGCGGCGACGCTGCAGCGTTCGATTTCCGAGATCGTCACGGCCGCGAACGCGACGCCCGGCCCTTCGGATCTCACATATTCCTTCTACATCCAAAGCGCCGGACAACTCGCCGGCTATCAGCACATCATCTTCAGCAATAGCAGCGGCTTCCTGGAGAATGTCAGCGTGTGCAAGTACAATCTCAACCAGTCCTTCTCGGCGGCGTCGTACGCCGAAGGCGTG
>JAIUPE010000143.1 GCA_020160875.1 Pseudomonadota bacterium | reverse complement strand
ACGCCGCCTTCGTGCAACGCCTCACGGCCCTGATTCGGCGCGCCGGCCTGCCCGTTCTTCACGGGTACGATCAGATCTTTCGGCAATCCAATCCCGTCGGCGTATGTCTTGATGGCGGCGAGCGCCGTATTCGAGACATCCGCTTTCCCGTCGAGAAGCTGGATGGCCTGGATGTTGGGCATCATCTCATTCAGCTTCGCGACACTGGCCTTATCGAAGGATTGCATGATCAGTGGCGAGCCGGCGCGATCCAGCGCCCAGGCTTCCATGATCTGGACCGTCCAGCCTTCCACCGGGAAGTTCATCGCCCGGAAATAATCCGCGTGTTTCAGCTCCGGGATGACGCCGATGCGGCGCTTGTGCGTGCGCGACAGGCTCGCGCGCGCGCCCAGCACCTCGGCCAGCGTCGGGATCTCATACATGTCGTTGTGGCTCTGGTCGCGGAACGGCAACGGTTGCCGCGCCCTGAGTTTCTTGAACTCGTCGTGGGTCAGGTCCTCGCTGAACCAACCCTCGACGAATTTCCCGTCGATCATCTTCTTGGTTTTCTTCTCCGGGAAAACCTCGGCGACGTTGGTGGTTTGGCTGAGTTCATGCTCGTGCCGGGCAAAGAGATACCCATCCTTCGACGCCACGAAATCCGGCTCGATGAAATCGGCGCCCTGCGCCACCGCGAGCTCATAAGCCTCGATGGTGTGATCCGGAAGGTATCCACTCGCGCCCCGGTGCCCGATGATGAGCGGGAATTTATCGCTGGGACGCTGCGCGGACGCCGCTGTGGCGGCCAGGAGCGCCGCGACGATGATGATGTTTCTGACGATCATGTTTCCCGTCCCCGTCCCGTCATAGAAAAATGCCCCAGCCTGGGTTGCAAGCTGGGGCGTAGGATAAAGGACAGCCTCGGGGCCGAGAAGCCCGCGGCGGGAGTTTTACTCCGCCGCGACGATCTCGGCGTTTCCTTGACGGGTCGCCATCATTTTATCGAAGTGTGACCAGACGCCATCGGCGCCGTGCCATACCCCTTGGGTGGCGGCCTTCGAATATTCAGTGGCGCGCGCTTCGAAGAAGTTGGCGTGCTCCACACCGTTCAGGATTTGCGACAGCCACGGCAGCGGATGTTCCTTGATCTGGAACACGGCCGGCAAACCTAATTGACCCAAACGCCAGTCGGCGACGTAGCGGATGTAGGCCTTGATGTCGTCCGGCGTCATGCCGTTGACCGGGCCCATGTCGAAGGCGAGGTCGATGAAATTGTCTTCGAGGCCGACCACGGTCTTGCAGCAGTCGACGATGTCGTCTTTCACCGATTGCGTCAGCGTGTTGGTTTCGCGCGCGAAGGTGTGGAACAGCTTGATGATGGCTTCACAGTGCAGCGATTCGTCGCGCACCGACCAGGAGACGATCTGGCCCATGCCCTTCATCTTGTTCTGGCGCGGGAAGTTGAGCAGCATCGCGAAGGACGCGAACAGCTGCAGGCCTTCCGTGAAGGCGCCGAACATGGCCAGCGTGCGCGCGATGTCCGCATCGGTCTCGACGCCGAACTTCTGCATGTAGCTGTGTTTGTCGGCCATCGCCTTGTACTGCATGAAGGCCGAGAACTCGGCCTCCGGCATGCCGATGGTTTCGAGCAAGAGCGCGTAGGCGGCGATATGGATGGTTTCCATGTTCGAGAACGACGCGAGCATCATCTTGATCTCGGTCGGCTTGAACACGCGCGAGTAGCGCTCCATGTAGTTGTCGTTCACTTCCACGTCGGACTGCGTGAAGAAGCGGAAGATCTGCGTGAGCAGGTTGCGTTCGTTGTCGCTGAGCTTCGTCGCCCAGTCCTTGCAGTCCTCGCCGAGCGGGACCTCTTCCGGCATCCAGTGGATCTGCTGCTGGCGCTTCCAGAAGTCGTGCGCCCACGGATAGCGGAACGGCTTGTAGCCGTGCGACGGCGTCATGAGACCGGGAAGCGTCTTCGGAGCGATGATGTTCATGGCAGGCAGTCCCTGAAACGTCGTCTTTTTGTCTCCCCCACCGGCACCTCTCCCCTTGGGGAGAGAGGGGGTGAGGGTCGTTCAGATTACTGGCAAGCCAGACACTCTTCATAGTCCGTGCGGCCGCTCGACAGCGCCTTTTCGGGCCACGCGCGGGTGTTGTCCGCTTCAACGCCCGCGAACGCGGCGCGTTGCACCGATTTCGAGCGGAGATAGTAAAGGCTCTTCACGCCGGTCTCCCAGGCGCGCCAGTGCAGCATCATCAGGTCCCATTTGTCGATGTCCGACGGCAGGAACAGGTTGATGGACTGGCCTTGGCAGACGAAGGGAGACCGATCGGCCGAGAATTCCACGACCCAGCGCTGGTCGATTTCGAAGGCCGTCTTGTAGACGTCCTTCTCTTCCTGCGTGAGGCCGTTCAGGTGCTGCACCGAGCCTTCGCGCTCGAGGATCGAGTTCCAGGTGGCCGGATTGTCGAGGCCTTTCTCGCCGAGCAGCTTCGTCAGGTACGGGTTCTTCACGGCGAAGGACCCCGAGAGGGTCTTGTGGGTGTAGATGTTCGCCGGGATCGGCTCGACGCAGGGGCTCGTCCCGCCGCAGATGATCGAGATCGACGCCGTCGGCGCGATGGCGAGTTTGTGCGAGAAGCGGGCCATGACGCCCGATTCCGCCGCGTCCGGGCACGGGCCGCGTTCTTCGGCCAGCGCGACCGAAGCGGCGTCGGCGAAACGGCGGATGTGCTTGAACATCTTGAAGTTCCACGACTTCGCCATGGCGCTTTCGAAGGGGATGCCCTTCTGCTGCAGGAAGCTGTGGAAGCCCATGATGCCGAGGCCGACCGAGCGCTCGCGCTTGGCCGAGTAGATGGCGCGTTCCATGGACGGCGGCGCGCGGTCGATGAAGTCCTGCAGGACGTTGTCGAGGAAACGCATCACGTCCGGGATGAACTGCTCATCGGTGTGCCACTCGTCCCAGGTCTCGACGTTCAGCGACGACAGGCAGCACACGGCGGTGCGGTCGACGCCCTTATGGTCGGGGCCGGTGTGCAGCATGATTTCGCTGCACAGGTTGGACGTGGTCACCTTCAGGCCGAGATCGCGTTGATGTTTCGGCATCTGGCGGTTCACGGTGTCGGAGAAGATCAGGTACGGCTCGCCGGTGTTGAGGCGGGTCTCGAGGATCTTCTGCCACAGCTCGCGCGCGTTGACCGTCTTCAGGACTTCGTTGGTCTTCGGGCTGCGCAGGCCGAACGGGGTGTCGTCGCGCACGCACTCCATGAACTCGTCGGTGATGTTCAGGCCGTGGTGCAGGTTCAGGCTCTTGCGGTTGAAGTCGCCCGACGGCTTGCGGATTTCCAGGAATTCTTCGATTTCCGGGTGATGCACGTCGAGGTACACGGCGGCCGAGCCGCGGCGCAGCGAGCCTTGCGAAATCGCGAGCGTGAGGCTGTCCATCACGCGCACGAACGGAATGATGCCCGAGGTGGCGCCGCAGTTGCGGACCTTCTCGCCGATGGAGCGGACCTTGCCCCAGTAGGTGCCGATGCCGCCGCCGTTGGAGGCGAGCCACACGTTCTCGGTCCAGGTGCCGACGATGCCGTCGAGATTGTCGTTCACCGTGTTCAGGAAGCAGGAGATCGGCAGGCCGCGGCCGGCGCCCCCGTTGGACAGGACCGGCGTCGCCGGCATGAACCAAAGCTTCGAAATATAGTCGTAGATGCGCTGGGCATGCGCGAGGTCGTCCGAGTAGGCCGTGGCGACGCGGGCGAACATGTCCTGGTAGGACTCGCCGGCGAGCAGGTAACGGTCTTCCAGGGTCGCCTTGCCGAAATCGGTGAGCAAGGCGTCACGCGACCGGTCGATCCGAATCGACGGCACCACCTCAAGGGCGGCTGCATCTCTGGATTTAGGGGCGGGCGCCGGAGTGGCCGGCTGGACGGTGGACTGGTGGGCGGAAACTTTAGAAGCGACTTCGACAGCAACGTTCATTTGAGACTACCCCTCGTACGACCTAAGCCCCCATCGCAGGGTTTTCCGAAGGACAGCGAATCGTCATCCGGGCCCTAACGTTAAGTCTTTGATAGCGTTGACTTAACTGATTTGGGCAGGGGGTGGTTGAACCACCCATGGCCGGCGTTGGATTTCCTGATTTCCCCTCGGCGCTCTAAATCCGGTGGACCTGGAGCAACCTTGCTACGAGATATGGTGCATGCGATTGGCCGGGGGGGTCAACGCCGAAAACTTACCCAACCACAAGATTTAGATGATTGACGCATAGGGGAAACTATACATGCGACGCGTCGGCGCGATGTCCCTGGCATTGTCATGCAAGAAACGCACAGCTGAAATGAAACCTTCTTGTTTGTCGAAACGAGTGCATTGCAGCATCTTCCGCCCCACAGCGTGCCGCCGGAACGCCGGCGTCACAGGGAAGGAAGAACCAGAAATGACCGATCGCCACGCTCTTTTGACGTTCCTCGCGGACGAAACGCATGCGGCGCTCCTGCGTGCCCACCGTCTCGGCGCCCCGCGCACCGCGTT
Source organism: Pseudomonadota bacterium (assembly GCA_020160875.1). Taxonomy (GTDB): domain Bacteria; phylum Pseudomonadota; class Alphaproteobacteria; order Rhodospirillales; family Rhodospirillaceae; genus SHVO01. Next base: position 2,797 of record JAIUPE010000143.1, on the reverse strand, counting down.
GAACGAAGCGGAAGAACTGATGGCGATTCGCCTGAATATCCTGCGCAGACAGGACAACGAAGCGCAGCTCGAACTGCCGCTGGACATCAAAGCCGCGGCATAAGCGGCGAGGACCACACGAAGCTGAAGGCCCGGTCGCAAGATCGGGCCTTTTTCTTTTGGGTCAAAGGCTTAGACCGGAAAAAATTATATCAGAGATAATTTCTAGAAGGTTGTGCCGCCGGAGAATGACTCGTTTTCCGTGCGCGCGTTAACCAAGATTCACCGATCGTTAACATGGCGGCGCAAGGATCGCCCGATCCGCTGGGGCTTACATCCTCCCTCCCCACACTCACCCCAGCCACCTGCGGCGGGCCTATCACCTGGGTCCGCCGCTTTTTCTTTCCCGAAACCTCGCTCATAAAAAGCGATGCTCTATTTCGCCTACGGCTCGAACCTGAATCTCCGGCACATGAAGCGTCATGCGCCGCGCGCGGTGCCTGTGAGTCCGGCCCGCCTCGATGGTTACCGGCTCGTCTTCCGCCGCTACGCCGACATCGCGCCGGACAAAACCGGCGTGGTGTGGGGCGCGGTCTACGACCTTACGCCGGCCTGCGAGCGGTCGCTGGATGAGTACGAGGCGTTTCCGACGCTCTTCCGCAAGATCACCGTGCGCGTCGATGTCGCGGGCGAGATGAAGGACGCGATGGCGTACGTGATGAACGCGCAAGGCGCGGCGCCGGAAACGGTTTCAGATGCGCGCCTGCGCGCGCCGGCCATCGACTACTTCACCGTCGTCGCCCAAGGCTACCGCGACTGGAAGCTCGATCCCGCCCCGCTCACGAAAGCGCGGATCGCGGTGCTGCATCCGGTGAAAACGCCGCCTAAGGCGCCGCCGCGCGGCGGCGCGGGTCTATGACCGCGCCGGTTGGCCCGGCGCGGCCGCTTCACGCTTTTCGCCGATCGCGGCCTGGCGGCGGAGCTGGGCCGCCGTAAACAGGCTCATCGAAACGAGGGTCATGAGCGCGGCGAGCAAGGTCGCGCCGGCCGCGCCCACCGCCCCGTAATGCTTCGTCATCACCACCAGCAGCGGCAGGTATAGGACGATGATCACCACCGTGCCGATCCGCAGCGCGATCCCCGGGCGGCCCATGGCGAACAACGCCGGGTCCATCGGGAAGCCGCAAATCGTCAAGCCCGCCGAGCCGATCAGCATCACCAGCGGCCAGTAGGCGCCGGCGAATTCCGCGCCGAAGAACACGGTCAGGAACGGGGTCCCAAACGCGAGCGCGATCAACAGCAGCACGATCGCCGCGCCGCCGCCCATGGCGCCTCCACGTAAGATCAGCTTCGCGAAATCATGCCAGCTGCCCTTGCTGCCGAGGCGCGCGAACTCGGGGTAAATCGACTGGTTCAAAAGCTCCGCCGGCTTCGACAGCGCCGTTGCCACGTCGCGGCCCACCTTGAACAAACCGGCCGCCGCCGGCGCGGCCACCCAGCCGACAATGAAGGTCGAGAGCTGCGCGGGGATCATCTGCACCGAGGCGTGCAAGGTCGAGATGATCGAGAACTTCCACAGGCCGGGGTGACCATGCGTGATGCCCTTCAAGGACCAGGTCCAGCCTTTGAGGAAGCCTTGGCGCACGGCTTCGCGCCAGCCGAGGAACACGAGCAACGTCCCGCCCGCCGCGCCGGCGATGAACCAGGCCATGAGGTAAGCCCAGAACGGGCCATCAACGAGCGCAACGGCCGCGCAGCCGACAAGGCGCAAAAGCGGCGTCAGCACCGTCTGCCACGCCAGGAGATCGAAGCGGTCGCACAGACGGAGAATCCCCATCGGCGTCGCGATCATCGTGAACAGGATCAGGAAACTGTAGAGTTGCGCATAACGGATCACCTCCGGCGACCAGTCCACATAAGGACCGACGATGGGCGCGAGGACCCACCCCAGCGCGAAGCCGAACAACACACCCACCACGTCCAGGATAAAGGTGAATTTGATCAGCGACTGGAACGCGGCGATGTCTTTACGCTCCAGGCAGATTGCGCCGTAGCGGATCACCGCCTGCCACGACTGGAAGGTGGCGAAAGCGATCAGCACCAGCACATAGGTTTGGACGAGCACGATGATGCCGAAGCGGTCGATGCCCAGCGAATGGGCGAGCAGCGAAAGCGTCGCGAGGCTGAGCAGGCCGTTGGTCGCGCGGCCCGTCAACAGCATTCCGGCGTTCTTGAAGGTACGCCGCAAGATCCCGTCCGAGAACCAGTGCCGGACGGTGCGCGGCAGATACAACAAGGCGTTCATGGACGGTTGCGGCCCCCGATCCCGCGTCCCGGCGCTTTCTGAGCGGGCATTAGGCCTCTCGCCCCGGAATAAAACAACGGGTAAGTCTGCGGCCACGACCCGGCGCGGCAACCGACGGGCGAGTTGGGACGTAAATGAACGACGCGGTGTGGGGGACAATGCATATGCCGGCCTTTTATCCGCTTCTGACCCTGATCTCTATTGTCGTTTTTGTATGGCTGGCGCGGCGGCTGGCCCTCGCCCGTAATAGAAATGTCCTCGGCTGGAGCGTCGCCGCCGCCCTCCTGCCGCCGCTTCTCATCATCCTCTATGCGCTGAAACCGATCGCGCCCGAGGACGAGGGCGAGGACGACGCGCCCGCGGCCTAAGCCTACTTAGCCGCTTCTTCCAGGCTCATATAGCGGCTGAGATGCACGTCCGTCGCATTGCCGCGCCATCCCTTCACCTTGTGCGCGACCAGATTGCGGGTCGCGCCGGTGTACAGCGGAATGATCGGCTGATCGGTCAACATCA
>JAIUPE010000142.1 GCA_020160875.1 Pseudomonadota bacterium | reverse complement strand
GAAGGTCATGGGCTGCGACGTCTCGACGTTCGGCACGAAAAGCAATCAGACCTCCAAAGAGATCCACGAGATCCTGGTCTAAGCTAAACCGCCCGGCGCTTGGGAGCGCCGGGCGGGCGTCTTTGAGGGGTTAAAAGGGAAGTCGATGAAAAAGTCATTCATGCTCACGGCCGCGGCGATGGCTGCTGTGCTCCTTGCGGGCGCGGCGCATGCGCAGGACAGGTCTCGGGCGCCACGGGATGCCAAATCGTTGATTGGCGCGGAGCGTGCGAAGGATGTGCCGATGCCGCCCGGCTTCAAGATCATGCCGAGCGAAATCGATGGTCCGGTCTTCGCCGATGCCAACGGTATGACGCTCTACAAATGGCAACTGAAGGCGTTGCGCAACGGCTCAGCGGGCGAACGCAAGAATGAACCGGCCTGCTACGATGTGAAGACCACCGAGACCGCCGGTCTCATGAGCCCATATCCACCAGGCCTTGTCCTGCCCGAGCTCGACACGCGCCCCGCCTGTACCGATGTGTGGAAGCCGGTTTACGCCGCCGCGAATTCGAAGGCGATCGACAAGTGGACGGTTCTGACGCGTAAAGACGGCACCAAGCAGTGGGCCTACGATGGCTTCGCGCTTTATACGTCGGTGCTTGACCGCGCGCCGGGCGAAGTCGCGGCCGCGCCGAAGAAGGCGCGCGGCGATGCGCCCTCCTACCGCGAAGCGGTGAAGCCGCCCTCCGACATTCCGCCGGGTTTTGAAGTGACCTCGACGACCCGCGGCCGCCTGCTCTCCACGACCAGCCAGCAATCCGTCTACTTTTTCGACGGCGACACCGCGACCAAGACGGGCTGCACCGGCGACTGTACACAAACCTGGAAGCCGATCCTCGCGCCGAGCGTCGGTCAAACCACTGAAGGCTGGACGATCTTCGAACGTTCGCCCGGCGTGCGTCAGTGGGCGTTCCGCGGCAAGCCGCTTTACATCAACGTGCTCGACCGCGAGGGCCGCAGTCAGGAAGGCAGCGACACCCCGGGCTGGCATAACGTCTACCTGCAGATGTCGCCGCCGCCGCCGAAGGCGTTCACGGTACAGGTGACCAGCTCCGGCGAGGTTCTCGCCGATGCGGCCGGCAAAACCATCTACACCTATGCTTGCGCCGATGACTCCGTGGATCAGCTCAACTGTGACCACCCGTCGGAAACCCAGGCTTATCGGTTTGGCATGTGCGGCGCCGGGGACCCGGACCGCTGCCTCGCGACCTTCCCTTATGTGCTGGCCGGCAAGGATGATCAAAGCCTTAGTCAGACCTGGACGGTCGAATGGATCGACCCCAAGACGGGCAAGTTCGCCGAAGTCAATGCGCCTGGCGCCCTCAAAGTCTGGGCCTATCGCCAACGCCCCGTGTATACTTACGCGGGCGACAAACGCCCCGGCGACATCAACGCCGACGGGTTCGGCGAATTCCGCGGTCTGCGGAATGGATACAAGGCGCTCTGGCTGCGCGATGATTTCTACAACGGTGCGGGAGACTAACCATGAAGCACTCTTTGCTGGCCTCGGCGGCCGCCGCGGCCCTGCTCGTCGCCCCCGCCGCTAAAGCGGACGACACCGCGCCGCCGAACCGCACGATCGGTTATGTGGTCTCGGGTCTTTACTGGGCCGTCTACCAGACCGCCGACGGGAAAGCCGAATGCCCGGACGGCCTCAACGATGGTCCACGCGAACATTTCAAGGCGCTATTCCCCGACAACGGCACCAAGCGTCCGGTCGTCGATACGCAGCTGAAGCGGGAAGCGGAGGGCTACTTCCCGACGATGACGGAAGAGCCGTTCACCTTCCATCTCTCGCAAAGCAAGATCGCCAAGGGCTTGAACCTCGACGGCAAGGCCGACGACAATGACTTTGTCAGCCCCGACGGCGAGAAGGGCATCGACAACCAGCTCTTCCGTGTTCTCGGCTGCGTGCGTGGCTACCGCGCTCCGGACGGCGACGCCTACTTCTTCGACAACAACACGCTGATCACCGACCGTTATGACCGCTGGCTGTTCGAACTCACCGATGTCGATAGCCTGGTCAACGACGACGATGTGACCGTGACGACGTACCGCGGCCTTGACGGTCTTCTGAAGAAGGCCGACGGCAATGGCATGCTCGCCGGCGGCAGCCAGGTGATCGACGTGAAGTGGGGCGGCCGCTATGTCGCAAAGATCAAAGGCAAGATCAAAGACGGAGTGCTGACCACGGAGCCAACGGACGTCACCTTTCCGTGGGCCACCTTCGGCGTGCCGACGGACCGCGAGATGCGCGGCATGCGCATGCAGGTGAAAGTGCTGCCGACGGGCGGCACGGGGCTCATCGCCGGTTATACGGATCTCGAAAACTGGTATCGCCAGACCCTCCGTTCGTCCTCGACGCACCATCAGGCCTACGGCCAGGTTTCGCTTCCGTCGGTCTATCGCGCGCTGCGCCGCGCGGCGGATGGCCATCCGGATCCGAAGACGGGCGAAAACACCACGCTGTCCTCGGCGTTGGATGTGACGCTGACGCAAGTCCACATCATCCACCCGGACCGTCCGGTGGCCCAGGCTGACGAGGCGACCAAGACGGCCGAGGCCGTGAAGGAGCGCGCGGGCGCCCGCCGCTAAATCACGCCGCCACAGGTTATCTAGAACATCCGCGGCCCTTACCGTCGTCTCGCATGGTAAGGGCCGTTCTTTCTTCCAAGAGGTTTTTCATATGACGACCAATCTCCGCATCGATGGCGACCGGCTTTGGGACAGCTTGATGGAGCTCGCCGAAATCGGCGGCACGGAGAAGGGCGGCGTGTGTCGTCTCGCGCTCACCGATCTCGACCGTCAAGGCCGCGATCTCTTCAAGCGCTGGGCGGAAGGTGCGGGCTGCACCGTAAGCGTCGATAAGATGGGCAACATCTTCGCGCGCCGCCCCGGCAGGGATAATTCACTTCCACCGATCATGACGGGCAGCCATATCGACACACAGCCCACGGGCGGCAAATTCGACGGCAATTATGGCGTGCTCGCCGGTCTCGAAGTCGTGCGCACGCTCAACGACTTCAATGTCGAGACGCTGCGCCCGATTGAAGTCGTGGTGTGGACCAACGAAGAAGGCAGCCGTTTCCAGCCCTCGATGGTGGCCTCGGGCGTGTTCGCTGGCGTGTTCGATCTCGATTACGGTCTTTCGCGCGCCGACACCGAGGGCAAGACCATCGGCGAAGAGCTGAAGCGCATCGGCTATGCAGGCGATCAGCCGGTCGGTGGCCGTAAGGTCGCGGCCTTCTTCGAAGCGCACATCGAGCAAGGCCCCATCCTTGAAGCCGAGAACAAGACCATCGGCGTGGTGGAAGGCGTGCAGGGAATCCGTTGGTACGAGTTCTATGTCACGGGCCAGGAAGCCCATGCCGGCCCGACGCCGATGAAGGTGCGCAAGGATGCGCTGCAGGGCGCCTCGCGCATGATCACCGAGGCATATCGTATCGCGAACTCTCGTCCGCCCAACGCCTGCGCGACCGTCGGCGTCATCGAAGGCTTTCCCAATTCCATCAACGTGATCCCCGGCCGTGTGAAGTTCACCGTCGATTTGCGTAATCCCGATGGGGACGCGCTCGCGGAGATGGGCCGCGAGATGCGTGACGTGTCCGAGAAGATCGCGAAGGAACTGGGCCTTGCCCTGGAGATCAAGGAAATCTGGGTGAACCCGCCGGTGAAATTCGCGCCGGAGCTTGTGAAGTCCGTCCAGACCGCGGTGGATAAGCTTGGCTATTCGAACCGGCGCATCATTAGCGGCGCCGGTCATGATTCGGTGAACATCTCGAAAGTGGCCCCCACAGCCATGATTTTTGTCCCGTGCAAGGATGGGATCAGCCACAACGAAATCGAGGACGCCAAGAAAGAGGATATTGCGGCCGGGTGCGACGTGCTGCTTCATGCGATCGTCGAACACGCAAATATTGTTTAAAATCAACACGATGATTGAAATTTGTAACGGCCGCGAATGAGGTTTTTTCACGCAGAGTTGTCATAAAACTCCGTTGCCGGGCCGGCTGGGAGTGTCATCTTTAAGGCAGACTGAAAAGATGCGCATGGGGTACACCCTTGCGCATCCGGTAATGTTGCCAGGAGAGGACCCCCGTCCGGGGGATTGGCTTTAATGAAGTTCAACGTTCACAGACCCTTACTCGGTGCCCTGCTGATGGGCGTGGCGCTCGCGGGCTGTTCGAACGAAAGCGGGAAAACTGAACAGGCGGCGACGGCCGCGCCGGTCCCGCCGGCCTTTGAACTTGCCAGCTCGCCGGCTCGCCACCGCTTGATGAGCGCGTCGCAATACCAGAACACGATTTCGCACATCTTCGGTTCCGACATCGCCGCCAACGCGCAGTTCGCGCCGCTGCAGCGTACCGAGGGCCTTCTCGCGCTGGGCGCCTCCACCGCGGGTGTGCCCTTCGGTGAAATGCAGAAGCTGCAACGCGCCGCCGCCCTCGTCGCGGCGCAAGTCGTGGACGATGGCAATCTCGATCTCGGCGTTCCTTCGCACCGCGATTCCCTCATCCCCTGCAAGCCGGCCGACGACAAGCAGGCCGATCCCGCCTGCGCGAAAACCTTTCTCGGCATGACCGGCCGGCTGCTGTATCGCCGTCCGTTATCCGAAGCGCGCCTGACGCAGATGGTGGACGAAGCGGGCAAGTCCGCCGTCGAACTCAAGGATTTCTACGCCGGTCTCGCCTCCGTGATCGAAGGCATGCTCATCAGCCCGGAAGTGCTGATGATCCACGACCGCTCCGAGCCCGATCCCGAACGTCCGGGCCGCCGCCGTCTCGACGCTTATTCCTATGCCGCGCGTCTCAGCTTCTTCCTGTGGAACGCCGCACCCGACGATCGCGTCCTGCGTGCGGCGGAAAGCGGCGAGCTCTCCACGGCGAAGGGCCGCGCGCGTGTTGTCGACATGATGCTCGCCAGCCCGCGCCTTGAAGAAGGCGTGCGCGGTTTCTTCGACGATATGATGGCCTTCGACACCTTCGACAATCTCGCGAAGGACGCCAGTGCCTACCCGGCCGAAACGGGCGCCGCGCTCACCGCCGCGCGCGAACAGACGTTGCGCACGATCTACGACCACCTGATCGTCAAGAAAGGCGACTACCGCGATCTCTTCACGACGCGTTCGACCTTCATGTCGCCGGAGCTTGGCCCGATCTACCGCGTGCCAACGCCGAAGGGTTGGGTGAAATATGACTTCCCGCCCGACAGTCCGCGCGTCGGCATCCTGACGCATGTCAGTTTCCTCGCCTCGCACGCGCACCCTGGCCGCAGCTCGGCGACGCGCCGCGGCAAGGCGCTGCGTGAACTCTTGCTGTGCCAGCCGGTCCCCCTGCCGCCGCCGAACGTTGATTTCTCTGCGCTCAACGATCCGACCTCGCCGTTTAAGACGGCCCGTGACCGCGTGAGCTTCCACTTGCAGAACCCGGTTTGTGCCGGCTGCCACAAGATCACAGATCCAATGGGCCTCGCGCTCGAGAACTTCGACGGCGCAGGTCAGTACCGCGCGACCGAAATGGGCACCGTGATCGACCCAAGTGGCGCGCTCGACGGCAAGAACTTCAAGGACGTCGTCGGTCTTGCGGAGTCCGTGCGCAACCATCCCGCGCTGCCGTCGTGCCTGGTCCGCCGTGTGCTCAGTTATGGCACCGGCTCGGCGGTCGAACGCGAAGATCGTCCGCTGGTCGATTATCTGACCGGCCATTTCGCCGAGAAGGGCTACCGTTACACCGATTTGCTGCGCGAAATCGTGCTCAGCCCGGTTTTTTACGATGTCACCGAGCGTGCGCCGGAGCAGAAATCTGCGGCGGCCACCAACTAGGTCAAAGAGGGAGGAACTCTTATGAATCTCAATCGTCGCCGTGTCCTGAAGGGCATGATGGGCGGAAGCGCGGTCACCGTGGGTGTGCCGCTGCTCAACCTTTTCCTCAATGGCAACGGCAACGCGCTCGCCGACGGTTCGCCGATGCCCGTGCGCTTCGGCACATGGGTGTGGGGGCTCGGCATGAACGATGCGATCTTCACGCCGAAGAAGACCGGCCGCGATTTCGATCTGCCGGAAGAAATCGCCGCGCTGAAGCCGGTGCAAAAGCACATCAACCTGTTCACGCGTTTCAACACCTTCAAGGATGGCGCGCCGCTGATGTGTCATCACACCGGCTGGGTGATCTTGCGGTCCGGCATCGCGCCGACACCGGCCGTCACCCGTCCCGGTGAAACCATCGACGTCACTGTCGCCAAGAAGATTGGCAACGCCACGCGCTATTCCATCCTGTCGGCGACGGCCACGGGCGATGTGCGCGATTCCTATAGCTACGAGAGCCAGAACTCCGTCAATGCTCCCGAGCATTCGCCAATCCGTATGTACCAAAACCTGTTCGGCGCCGAATTCCAGGATCCGAACGCGGCGGAGTTCAAGCCGAATCCCAAGGCCATGGTGCGCAAGAGCGTGCTGTCGGGCGTGCTCGACGAAGCCAAGACCCTGCAACGCGAAGTGGGCGCCGAAGATAAGGCGCGGCTCGATCAGTACTTCACCAGCCTGCGCGATCTCGAGAAGCAGTTCGATATGCAGCTTACGAAGCCGCTGCCCCTGAAAGCCTGTAAACCCGGTTCGGCGAACCGTGATGAGCCGACGGCGGGTCTCGATGCTGTGCGTGTGGGCGAACGTCATGGTCTCATGACCAAGTTGATGGTCATGGCGATCGCTTGCGATCAGGCGCGTGTGTTCAACATGGGCTACGCCGGCGAAACCGCGGCGACCACCAAGCCCGGCTACGAGAAGCCGCATCACACCGCGACCCATGAAGAGCCGACCGATCCGAAGCTCGGCTATCAGGTCGAAGTGTCGTGGTTTACGCGCCGCGCCATGGAGAACTGGGCCGAATTCGTGAAAGCCTTTTCGGAGCAGAAAGAAGGCGACGGCACGCTGCTCGACAATTGCCTCGTCTATGCGATGTCGGACATCTCTTACGCGAAGATCCACTCCCTCGATAACATCCCGATGTTCACGGCCGGTACCGCCGGCGGCAAGGTGAAGACCGGTTATCACATCCAGGGCAACGGCGATCCAGGCACGCGTCTCGGCTACACGCTCATGAAGGTGATGGGTCTCGACATCTCGTCGTGGGGCACGCTTAGCAACACGACGTCTAAAGAGTTCGGGGAAATTCTGGTCTAGCGTCGCGTGCGCAGCGAGGGTGTGATGGCTCGTTTCACGAAATTCGGCATTGCTATGTTCGCCGCGGCGCTTATGAGCGCTGGCGCGGCTTTCGCCGCCGACGATTAT
>JAIUPE010000141.1 GCA_020160875.1 Pseudomonadota bacterium | reverse complement strand
TTAAGCCGCCGCAGACGCGAGCTGGCTCTCGATCGCCTCCAGCGCCTGCGCAGCCTTCTCGCCTTCGGGCCCCCCCGCTTGGGCCATATCCGGACGACCACCGCCGCCCTTCCCGCCCACGGCCGCAGAGCCGACGCGCACCAGGTCGACGGCGCTGATCTTGCCCACGAGGTCATCGGTCACGCCGACAACGACGTTGGCCTTCCCTTCCATGGTGCTGACCAGCGCGATGACGCCGGAGCCGATCTGTTTCTTCATCTCATCGGCGATACTCTTAAGGTCCTTGCCCGGCACATCGGCAAGCACACGGCCCGAGAAGGCGATGCCGCTGATGGTCTTGGCCTGAGGCGCCGCAGCCCCCCCGCCGCTACCGCCGGTGGCGAGCTTCTTGCGCACCTCGGAAAGTTCACGCTCGAGCTTCTTACGGTCTTCAACCATCGCCGCGATGCGGGCGGCGAGATCGGCCGGGCTGACGCGCAGTACGCCGGCTGCATCCTTCAGCATGCGCTCCTCGTCCGCGACATAGGCTTCGGCGGATGCTCCTGTAACGGCCTCAATCCGGCGCACGCCGGCCGCGACCGCCGATTCCGCGACGATCTTGAAGAGACCGATATCGCCCGTGCGCGACACATGTGTTCCGCCGCAAAGTTCGACAGAGTAGTTGCGCGCTTCGGCCTCGCTCATGCGGCCCATGGCCACGACGCGGACTTCCTCGCCGTACTTTTCGCCGAACAGAGCCATAGCGCCCGCTTCGACGGCCGCTTCAGGCGCCATGAGGCGTGTCGTGACGGCTTCATTGGCGCGGATTTCGGCGTTCACATGATCCTCGACGACACGGATCTCATCCGGCGACAGGGCCTTGTTGTGGCTGATATCGAAGCGAAGGCGGTCTTGTGCGACCATCGAACCCTTCTGCGTGACGTGCTCGCCCAGCACGCGGCGCAAGGCCGCATGCAGAAGATGCGTAGCTGAGTGATGCGCGCGGATCGCGCCGCGACGCTCGCCGCTGACACGGAATTGCGCTTCATCCCCCACGGCAACGCTCCCCTTCGTCACGGTGCCGAAGTGAACATGCATGTCGTCGAGCTTCTTCTGCGTGTCGGTGATCTCAATCACCGCCTTGTTGCCGACGACGATCGTGCCGGTATCGCCCACCTGACCGCCCGACTCCCCATAGAAAGGCGTCTGGTTGGCGATCAGGGCGATCTTTTGCCCCTGCGTGGCCTCACGCACGGGCTGACCGTCCACGACGAGGGCAACGATGCGGCCTTCGGCGGTTTCGGTCGCATAGCCCAGGAAGTCGGAGGCGCCGACTTGTTCGCGCAGGTCGAACCACACGCGTTCCGTGGCGGCATCGCCCGAGCCCGCCCACGCCTTGCGCGCTTCGGCCTTCTGGTGCGCCATGGCCGCATTGAAGCCTTCGACGTCCACGCTGATTTCGCGGCCGCGCAACGCATCCTGCGTCAGATCAAGCGGAAAGCCGTAGGTATCGTAGAGCTTGAACGCCGTTTCGCCGGAGAACCGCGCTCCCTTGCCAAGGGTCTTGGTTTCGTCATCAAGCAGACGAAGACCGCGATCGAGCATCGACTTGAAGCGGGTCTCCTCCAGAAGCAGCGTTTCGGTGATGAGCGGGCGGGCGCGCTCCAACTCCGGATATTGGCTGCCCATCTCGGCGATCAGCGAGGGCACCAGGCGATACATCAGCGGATCCTTGCATCCCATCATATGCGCATGACGCATCGCGCGGCGCATGATGCGGCGCAGGACGTAACCGCGCCCCTCGTTGGAGGGCAGGATGCCGTCGGCGATCAGGAACCCCGAGGCGCGCAGATGGTCCGCGATCACGCGGTGCGAGGCCTTGTGCGGACCGGTCGGGTCTGTGCCGGCCGCCGAGGAAATGGCCGCAATCAGAGCCTTGAACAGGTCGATCTCATAGTTGTCGTGCGTACCCTGCAGGAGCGCGGTGATGCGCTCGAGCCCCATGCCGGTATCGACCGACGGCTTGGGCAGGTTGACGCGTTCGGCGGGCGTCACCTGCTCGAACTGCATGAACACGTTGTTCCAGATTTCGATGAAGCGGTCGCCATCGGAATCGGCAGAGCCCGGCGGGCCGCCTGGAATGTGTTCGCCGTGGTCGTAGAAGATTTCCGTGCAGGGGCCGCACGGGCCCGTATCACCCATGGCCCAGAAGTTGTCGCTGGTCGGGATGCGGACGATCTTGTCCTGCGGCAGACCCGCGACTTTCGCCCAGATGCCAGCGGCTTCTTCATCCGAAGAGTGGACGGTGACCATCAGCCTTTTCTTGTCGATCGCGAAGTCCTTGGTGATCAGTTCCCAGGCCAGGCGGATGGCTTCTTCTTTGAAGTAATCGCCGAAGGAGAAATTGCCCAACATCTCGAAGAAGGTGTGGTGGCGCGCCGTATAGCCGACGTTGTCGAGGTCGTTGTGCTTACCCCCGGCGCGGACGCACTTCTGCGACGTGGTGGCGCGGCTATAGGGGCGCGTTTCGACGCCGGTGAAGACGTTCTTGAACTGAACCATGCCCGCGTTGGTGAACATGAGCGACGGGTCGTTACGCGGCACAAGCGGGCTGGACGGCACGATCGTGTGACCGTTGCGGGCGAAGAAGTCCAGGAAGGCCGTGCGAATTTCTTTCGTCGTCGACATGCGAATCAAAGGTCCAAGTTATCGGGGCCAAAATGTCAGGCGGAGCCGTCTTAGGCCGGTCCGGCCTCGCGGCGTTAACACTTTTTAGCGCGTCCCATAGAGAAGTGTCCAGAAAACCGGACGTAACGGGCGCGGGCCTGGAACCTATATGTGGTGCAGGCGTGAACAGCGAAAGCACTGGTTAGGGATACCGAACCGCGAACATTCGAGGGCACACGCGCCCCACAAAAAAAGACGGGGTTCCGGCTGCTCCGGAACCCCGCGTTGCCAACTGAGGGGATATTGGGGATTGTTGGCAAGAAGATCGATCAGCTGCAAATGACCGAAATTCTATTCGTCGTCTTCGCCCTCCTCGGGCGAGGCCGCCATGGCGCCGGCGAGCAGGCCGGCGTTGATGCGGATCTTCTTCTCGATCTCCGCGGCAAGTTCAGGATGCTCGCGCAAGAACGTCTTGGCGTTTTCGCGTCCCTGACCGATGCGCTCGGAGTTATAGGAGAACCAGGAGCCCGACTTCTCGATGATGCCGGCCTTCTGGCCGAGATCGAGAAGTTCACCCGTCTTCGAGACGCCTTCGCCGTACATGATGTCGAATTCGATCACCTTGAAGGGAGGCGCGACCTTGTTCTTCACGACCTTGACGCGCGTCTGGTTACCAACGACGTCTTCCTTGTCTTTGATCTGCCCGATGCGGCGGATGTCGAGGCGCACGGAGGCATAGAACTTCAGCGCGTTACCGCCGGTGGTGGTTTCGGGATTGCCAAACATCACGCCGATTTTCATGCGGATTTGATTGATGAAAATGATGAGCGTGTTAGAGCGCGCGACAGATGCGGTGAGCTTGCGCAACGCCTGGCTCATCAGACGGGCCTGGAGACCCATGTGGGAGTCGCCCATTTCCCCCTCGAGTTCGGCGCGCGGCGTGAGCGCCGCGACCGAGTCGACGACAAGGACGTCGATCGCCCCGGAACGCACCAGCGTATCGGCGATTTCGAGCGCCTGTTCGCCGGCATCCGGCTGCGAAATCAGAAGGTCGTCCAGATTGACGCCGAGCTTGCGGGCATAACCCGGATCGAGCGCATGTTCGGCGTCCACGAAGGCGCAGGTGCCACCCGTCTTTTGGGCTTCAGCGATGACATGGAGCGCGAGGGTGGTCTTGCCCGAGCTTTCCGGGCCATAAATTTCGATGATGCGGCCCTTGGGAAGACCGCCAATGCCGAGCGCAAGATCCAAACCCAGGGAGCCGGTCGAGACCGCCGCGATCTCCACGGCCGCGTCGTTCTGGCCCAAGCGCATAATCGAGCCCTTACCGAAGGAACGCTCGATCTGGGTGACGGCGGCCTCAAGGGCCTTGTTCTTATCCATTGAATCTCTTTCTACGAGGCGGAGGGCGGATTCGGCGGGCATTGGTGACTCCCCTGAGTGTCTATTCAGAATTTTCAAGGCGTTCAATCGCGTCCTGAGCCCGGAGTGTACATCTTTTGTTCTCTCTAGCAAGAATAAATTAGAACAAAAAACGAACTTAAGAATCGCTTGTTAAATCATTGAATTGCAATCGGTTGTATGGCGTGAACGTTCCCGGAAACGTTGTTCGCTCGCAACAGTTAGGCTCGGGATGGGGACAAATCAGGGGAACAGAACAGCCCTTTAGGCGTCGTCCCCGAACCCCTTATGCGCGACCCGGCCTGTGAGACCGACCAGACGGTCACAGAGAAGCTCAATCACATAGCGGAGGAGCGGGTCCGCCTTGCCCATGGCGTCATCGAAGAACTTCCGGTCGACCACCAGAAGCTCGCAGCCTCCCCGGGAGACCACTGTGGCGGTGCGTTTGCCATCGGGACGCAGGAGCGCGATCTCGCCGAAGATCTCGCCCGCCTTCATCCGGCTCACGACGCGGGTTTCAGAATCGCCCTGGGCGGCGACCTCGACCTCGCCTTTGAGGATCACGTAGGCCGTATCCCCCGGCTGCCCCTCGACGAAGACGATTTCGCCGGCCGGAACGATTCGGCGTGGAAAGGATTCAAGGGGGATCGGAAAGTTGCCCATACACGTATCCTTTAAGCCCCAGCGAGGACCTCCTTCACTTTACTGGCCAACTGGCCAAGTGAAAATGGTTTCGGCAGGAAGTGGAAGTCGGCTGTATCGACGATATCCCCCCGCGCGACTTCTTCCGAATAGCCCGAAATGACGATGATGCGGATTTCGGGACGCTCGACGCGGATCAGGCGCGCGAGCGTGCCCCCGTCCATGCCCGGCATCATCATATCGGTGATCATCAGATTGACCCCGGTGGTATCGCGCAGGATATCGAGGGCCTGCTCGCCGGTGCGGGCTTCAAGAACCTTATAGCCTTTGGCTTTGAGGGCGCGCGCGGCGAATACACGCACCGCGTCCTCGTCCTCGACCAACAAGATCGTGCCCTGACCGCCGAGATCGGGCGGTTCGGCATCGAGGACGGCGATCTTCGCCGCTGCCGCCTTGGCGCGCTGCGAGGCGGCGGCGGCTTCGGCGTCTTCGACTTCAGGCGCGGCACGCGGCAGATAGATCGAGAAGGTCGCGCCCTTGCCCGGCGAGGAATCGACCAAAATGAACCCGCCGGTCTGACGGACGATCCCGTACACCGTGGCGAGGCCAAGTCCGGTTCCGGCCCCGGGGATTTCCTTCTTGGTGGAGAAGAACGGCTCGAAGATGCGCCCCAAATTCTCGGGTGGGATTCCCGTGCCGGTATCGGCGACGGAAATGCAGATATAGCGGCCCGCCGGAACCTGCTCGGCGCCGAGCTGGGTCGGCTGATCGAACACCTCGGTCCCGGTTGTGATCGTGAGCGTGCCGCCGCCGGGCATGGCATCGCGCGCATTCACCGCAAGATTGATGATCATCTGATCGAACTGGCCCGGGTCCACGCGCACCAAACCGAGATCGCGGCCATGGATCAGCTTGAACTCGATGGACTCGCCGATCAGACGCGTGAGGAGATGCGAAAGCTCCATCAATCCGTCGGTGATATTGAGGTCTTTGGGCTGCAGCGGTTGTTTGCGCGAGAAGGCCAGCAACTGGCGGACGAGGTTCGCGGCGCGATTGGCGTTCTGCTTGATCTGCATGATGTCGGCGAACGAGGGATCGCCGGCGCCGTGCCGCTGCAGCAAAAGGTCGCAGAAGCCGATCATGGCGGTGAGCAGGTTGTTGAAGTCGTGCGCCACGCCGCCCGCGAGCTGTCCCATGGCTTGCATCTTCTGCGCCTGGGCGAATTGGACTTCGAGTTCCTTCTGCTCGGTGACGTCGATGAAGTGGGCGGCCACGCCTTCGATCTCGGTATCTCCCGGCGCCGACATGGGGCCAACGAAGACGGAGGTCTGTGAGATGCCGGCGCCGCTCACCCGCACATCCACATGGCTGCCTTCGCTTTCGCCGGCCAGCACGCGGTCGAGTTCGCCGGCGAAGGTGCGCTGATCGTCCTCGACCACACGCTCTAAAAGAGGACTGCCGATCAGACCCGCGCGCGGCTGCTCGGTGAGCTTCTCGAAGGCGCGGTTGCAATCGACGATGACGCCATCGACGTCCGAGATGGCAATTGCGACGGGCGCGGCATCGAACAGCGCGCGAAAACGTTCATAAGCGATACGGCCCGAGGCACCGGTGGGTTCGCGGCGCATGCCGTCGCGTACGACCAGCGTGCGGGTGCGGGTGACGCCGGCATCGTCATAGGTCGATTGAAGCACGAGCGCGGTCACGATTTCACCCGCCCTGGTCCTGAAATGGACCTCGCCCTGCCATTCGCCGTCCGGCTGCGGACGGTTGGACCCGGTGATGATGTCATTGAGCTTTAGAGCGCTCAGCTCATCGACGTGATAACCGAGCCAATCGGCAAAGCGCTGGTTGACGAAGCGGAACGTGCCATCGACGTCCACCGAGTAGATCCCGCCGGGCAGAAGATAAAGGAAATCGGCAAGGTCCTGGCGTTCCTGATTGAGGATGTCCGTAATCGTGCGCCGGGCGGTGATGTCCACCGCATCCCACAGGAGGTACCCCTCGCCGATCGGACGAACCGTGACATCGAACCATTCCGTTTCATCCGTCGCGCCGTCGAGCGGCACTTCCGCGGACGCCGCCAGGTTGGTCATGGCCGCTTGGCGGAGGCGGGCGACGGCCTCATCGCCGGCGTAATCGCGGGCGGCGTCACGGGAGAGAAGCTCGAGCGGTGGCAGATCGCCGAGCCAGTCCCGCGCCGGCGCGTTGGCGGCGACCACCCGCCCCTCGCCCGCCGTGACGAGCCGCGGCGCCGCCGAGGAGGCCACGAGGATGTCCAGCACGCGGGCATCGATACGGCCCTTGGGGCTCCTGCGGGCGCGCCAGATCACGCCCAGAAGCGCAAGCAAAACAAGGACGCCGGCGAGAACGGCCGCCGCGACCAAAGTTGACTCACTTTGCAAATTTGCCCTTCAGGCGCATGACGTAGCCGATGACTTCGGCAACAGCCTTATAGTGCTCCGCCGGAATCTCCTGATCAACCTCGACGGCGGCATGAAGCGCGCGGGCGAGCGGCGGGTTCTCGACAATGGGCACGTCATGGGCCTCGGCCACCTGACGCATCCGCTTGGCGAGGAAATCCACGCCTTTCGCGACGACCACCGGGGCCGCCATGCTGTCGACATCATACTGCAACGC
>JAIUPE010000140.1 GCA_020160875.1 Pseudomonadota bacterium | reverse complement strand
CACCGCGACGGTCGGCGCGACTTCCTGCGCGGGGGGACGCCCAATGGACGACGTAAGCATGTCTCAATTCACCTTCTCGATGGCCGCGAATTAGAACAACTCCTCCCTGCGGTCCAGCCTTTACGTGACTCCCTATACACGCACAGCGAGAGATTGCATTGATCTCACGTATAGCTGAGATCGCTTTCCCGCCAGCGATAAGTACCGAAAAGGGGTCTAGAACTCGCATTTAGCCCCAAAAACCGCCCCAAACCGGCCGGCGCAGCTTGCCTTGGGGGTGTGAAGCGTGTACATGACCCCCGCCTGATTTCCGGGCACGCGGCGGTGGCACCCCTGGAGGCCACGCCGGATATAGCCGACAGGCTATGTCATTGAAATATATAGGAGAACGACCGATGCCTAAGACCAGCAGCTTGCAGGTTCAAGGGCGCGATCGGGCAGGTAAGGGGGCAGCTCGTGCCACACGCCGGAACGGACTCGTCCCGGCTGTGATTTACGGCGGCAGCCAAGAAGCCACGCTCATCGCTCTCGAACCGAAGACCCTCGTCGCGCTGATGCACGACCCGGCCTTCAAGACCAACATTTTCGAAGTCGAAATCGCCGGCAAGAAGCAGCGCACCATGGCCATGGATGTGCAGCTCGACCCCGTGTCCGACCGTCCGATTCACGCCGACTTCCGCCGCATCGAAAAGGACACGCTCGTGCGCGTTCCGGTTCCGGTGCGCTTCCACAACGAAAGCGCCTCGCCCGGCATTAAGGTCGGCGGCGTGCTGAACATCGTGCGCCACGACGTCGAAGTGCGCGGCAAGCCGGATGATCTTCCGGACCACATCGATATCGACCTGACCGGCCTCGAAATCGGTGACTCGGTGCACATCAACGCCGTGACGCTTCCGAACGGCGTGAAGCCGACCATCGCGCGTAACTTCACGATCTGCACCATCGCTCCGCCGACGGTCATGGCCGTGGAAGAAGAAAAGCCCGCCGCAGCCGCTGCTGCGGACGGCGCTGCCGCTCCGGCCGCTGGCGCTGCCGCTCCGGCCGCTGGTGCTGCTGGCGCTGCCGGTGCGAAGCCGGCCGCAGGCGCTGCTGCTCCGGCCGCTGGCGCGAAGCCGGCCGCGAAGAAGTAAGACGACGCGGTGTCTCGCGCCACTTCACGGCGCGAGACACCCGTTTCTTCTGGCACACAGGATTAGAGGACGCGGGCCATGCGCCTCTTGGTGGGCCTCGGCAATCCGGGCGAACGTTACGCCCACAATCGACATAACATCGGTTTCATGGCGATCGAGAAGATCGCCGAACGCCACCGCTTTGCGCCGTGGCGCGCGCGTTTCCAGGGCCATGTCGCCGAAGGCGTCATCGACGGCGAGAAAGTCATGGCGCTGAAGCCGCAGACCTACATGAACCTGTCCGGCCAGTCCGTGGGCGAAGCCGCGCGCTTCTTCAAGATCCAACCGCCCGAGATCATCGTCATGTACGACGAGATCGAGCTGACCGCCGGCAAGGTGAAGGTCAAACAAGGCGGCGGGTCCGCCGGCCACAACGGCATCAAGAGCATCGATGCGCACATGGGTCCCGATTACTGGCGCCTGCGTCTCGGTGTGGGCCGCCCCGCGACCAAGGAAGAAGTCCACGGCCACGTCCTCAGCGACTTCGCGAAGGCCGATGAGGACTGGCTCGGTAAACTCCTGGAGGCCGTTGCGGACTCCGTCCCCCTGCTCATCGCGGGCGGCGACAGTAAATTCATGACCAAGGTGGCATTGCTCACCAATCCCCCCGCCATCAAACCGGCCGCGCCCAAGAACGAAAAGGCGCCGGAAGGTTCAGATCGTTCAAAGGACGCATAATGGGCTTCAACTGCGGTATCGTCGGCCTTCCCAACGTCGGCAAGTCGACCTTGTTCAACGCGCTGACGGCAACGGCCGCCGCGCAAGCGGCCAACTTCCCCTTCTGCACCATCGAGCCGAACGTCGGGCGCGTCGCCGTGCCGGACGAGCGCCTCGATATCCTGGCGAAGATCGCCAAGTCGGTGAAGATCGTGCCGACGCAGCTCGAGTTCGTGGATATCGCCGGCCTCGTGCGCGGCGCCAGCAAGGGTGAAGGCCTCGGCAACCAGTTCCTGGGCAACATCCGCCAGGTGGACGCCATCGTGCATGTGCTGCGCTGCTTCGAGGACGGCAACGTCACGCATGTCGAGAATTCCATCGACCCGATCCGCGACGCGGAAACGGTCGAGACCGAACTCATGCTGTCCGACCTCGACAGCCTCGAGCGCCGCGCCGATCAGAACGCCAAGAAGGCCAAGAGCGGCGACAAGGAAGCCAAGGAACTCATCGCGGTGATGGAGCCGGTGCTGGCCGCCCTTCGCGCCGGTAAGCCCGCGCGCACCGCGCGCCCGGCCGACCCGGCCGCGCGTAAAATCTTCGACGGGCTCCAACTGCTGACCGGAAAGCCCGTGCTTTACGTCTGCAACGTGGAAGAAAGTTCGGCGGCGACCGGCAATGCGTTGTCGGAGAAAGTGATCGCGAAAGCCAAAGCGGAAGGCGCGGCCTACGTGATCATCTCCGCCGCGATCGAAGCGGAAGTCGCTCAGCTGTCCGATCCGGCAGAACAGAAGGAATTCCTGTCCAGCCTCGGCCTTAAGCAAACCGGCCTCGCGCAGGTGATCCGCGCGGGTTACGGCCTTCTGGAGCTGCTCACGTTCTTCACCGTGGGTCCGAAAGAAACCCACGCCTGGACCATCCGCCGCGGCTCGAAGGGCCCGCAAGCGGCCGGCGCGATCCACACCGACTTCGAGAAGGGGTACATCCGCGCCGAGACCATCGCCTACGCCGATTTCATCACGCTCGGCGGCGAACAGGGCGCCAAGGAAGCCGGTAAGATGCGTCAGGAAGGCAAGGAATACGAAGTGCAGGATGGCGACATCATGCACTTCCTGTTCAACGTCTGACGCACGCCTCGGCCGGCTCTTTGCCCCGGCTCACGCTGGGGCAAAGCACGCGCTAGTTCAGTTGCGGCGTCTGGTTGGAATTTTGCCGGCGCTTGCGTAGGTCGCGGTAGACGGCCCATACGATGACCGCGAGCGCCGTAACGAGAGCCGTGTCGATCAGCGAAGAATATTCAGCGTACATCATGCACCCTCCTCGATCTCCGCTCCAAGCGCGGCGCGCGGTGGCGGAGCGTCACAGTTACGCGTGACGAGACCATGAGGTTGCAAAGTCGCGTCTACGCAAAGCATTGATGTCCCGCGCGAACGTTTGCGCCGCGCCGCACGCCGCCGGGGAGAACGCCCCCCGAAAAACGTGATCGGCGCGCTGACGCCGACCGGAACATCAACAAGCCAAAGAATGAGTGCTCTGCTCGTGATTTTACGCCCGCCCTTGAGTAGCGGCGCGGGTGAGCCGAAATCAGAGTACAGCGCCCCTGGCGGCCCGATGCCGGTCCGGCGCCGGTCCTGTGCCGGTCCGGTGGCGCAATCCGCGGCGGAACCGGACTTGTGGGGTTTCCTGCCCAGCGTGTAGCCTTGGTTCGCCACTTTTCCTGGGGGAGATTGAAATGAAACGGACGTTTTTGGCCGGCCTGGCGGTGATCGCTCTCTGCACGGCCGCCGCGCCATCGATGGCGCAAGAAAAAGGCGGCCTCGACCAGACCGGCGCCTACGAGCCCGTGGTCGGCTGGTTCAAGCCCGGCATCGACCGCTGGGATCGGCCGATGGCGTCGGTGACCGTCGACCGCCCGGACCGCATTTTCATGACCACCGCGCCCGTGCGCTTCACCCGTCCCAACGCGCCGATGCTCACGGCCGACGGCAAGCTGATGGAAGAGAAGTCGCAGGCCTCCACCATCCCGGCCGACAAGCAGGCGCATGACAACATCATCCTCGTGCTCAACGCCGAAGGGAAAGTGATCGAGAACTGGAAGCAGTGGGACAAGGACATCACCTTCGCCCACAACATCGAGATCAGCCCGTACGATCCCGAGCGCAGCGTATGGGTCATGGATCTCGGTCATCAGATCCTGAAGTTCACCAACGACGGCAAGAAAATGCTGATGCGTTTGGGCGAGAAGGATAAACCGGCATGGGATGCGACCCACTTCAACATGCCGTCGTCCATGGCCTTCTATCCGGACGGGAGCTTCATCGTCGCCGACGGTTATGTGAACGCGCGCATCGTGAAGTTCGATAAGAACGGGAAGTATATCTCCGAATTCGGCTCCAAGGGCTCCGGCCCCGGACAATTCGACCTGGTGCATTCGGTCGCCATCGATAAACAGGGCCGCATCTACACGGCCGACCGCCGCAACCACCGCATTCAGGTGTTCGATGCCGACGGCAAGTTCATCGAAGAGTGGAAGAATGTGGGCAGCCCGACACGCCTGATCATCACCGAGGACCAATACCTTTGGATGAGCGATGCGGACTACAACCGCTTCGCCAAGTTCGATCTGAACGGCAAGCTCATCACCTACTTCGGCGTGCTGGGCCGCAATCCCGGCGAGTTCGACAACCTGCACAACTGGGATGTAGACCCGAGCGGCGCCCTGTTCGTCGCCGACGGCGGCAACAACCGCATCCAGAAACTCGTGCCGAAGAAGAACGCGGATCCGGCCCGCCTGATCGGCCAGCAATTCTTCCTGCCCGCGCTGAAGAAATAGGCGATCCCATGAAACGGACGTTCCTCACGAGCCTGGCCGCCGTCGCGTTATGCGCAAGCGCCGCCGTCGCCCAGGAAAAAGGCGGTCTCGACCAGACGGGGCCCTATGATGTGGTCGTCGGTTGGTTCAAGCCCGGCATCGACAAGTGGGATCAGCCGGTCGCGTCCCTGACCGTCGATACCCCCAACCGCATCTTCATCACCAATTCGGACCAGACCCGCACGCGTCCCAACGCGCCGATGCTGAGCGCCGACGGCAAAGTGATGCAGGAACGCTCTCAGGCCTCGACGCGTCCGCGCGAGCAGCAGCCCCATGAGAACATGATCATGGTGCTGAACGGCGACGGGCAGATGATCGAGAACTGGAAGCAGTGGGACAAGGAGATCACCTTCGCCCACAACATCGAGATCAGCCCCTACGATCCGGAGCGGGCGGTATGGGTGATGGATCTCGGCCATCAGATCCTGAAGTTCTCGAACGACGGCAAGAAACTGCTGATGCGCCTGGGCGAGAAGGATAAGCCGGGCTGGGACGCAACTCACTTCAACATGCCCTCGTCCATCGCTTTCTATCCGGACGGCAGCTTCATCGTCGCCGACGGCTATGTGAACGGCCGTATCGCCAAGTTCGACAAGAACGGGAAGTACATCTCCGAGTTCGGCTCCAAGGGTTCCGGCCCCGGACAATTCGACCTGGTGCATTCGGTGGCCATCGATAAACAGGGCCGCATCTACGCCTCGGACCGCCGGAATCACCGCATTCAGGTGTTCGACGCCAACGGGAAGTTCATCGAGGAATGGAAGAACGTCGGCAGCCCGACGCGCCTGGCCATCACCGAAGACCAGTACCTTTGGATGAGCGACGCGGACTACAACCGCTTCGCCAAGTTCGACCTCAACGGCAAGCTCATCACGTACTGGGGCGCCTTTGGGGCCAACCCCGGCGAGTTCAACAACCTGCACAACTGGGATGTGGACGCGGCCGGCAACCTGTTCACCGCCGACGGCGGCAACAACCGTATCCAGAAGTTCGTGGCCAAGAAGAACGCCGATCCCATGCGCCTCATGGGTCAGCAGTACTTCGCGCCTCCGCTTAAAAAATAAGAGCTGAAGAAATAGGGAGAACAGACATGAGATTGCTTCACGCGCTGATTTCGCTCGGCCTCCTCTCGGGCGCGGCGCACGCGGCGGAAGACACCAAAGTCAGCAACGCCGCCATCGAGGCCCGCGGCCTGACCCTCGCCGATTTTCCGCGCTACAAGTCCGTCGGACCGGATATCTACGCTTATGAAGGCTTCCATCCGTCGAAGGTGATGAACACGGTGAGCCTCATCATCGTCACCAAGGACGGGGTGGTGCTGGTCGACGCGATGGGCGACGAACAGCAGGGCCAGCAGCTCGTCGACAACATCAAGAAAATCACCCAGCAGCCGGTGAAGTACCTCATTGTCGGCTCGGACCACGGCGACCATATGGCCGGTAACGGCCCGCTCAAGAAAGCATGGCCCGGCATGGTGGTGATCTCGACCCCGGCTTCGCAAAAGGCCATGGAAAAGAACGCCGCGCCGCCCACCGAGCTGGTGACCGACAAGCGCACGCTGAATGTTGGCGGTACTGAAATCCAGATCCTCAACCTCGGCCGCGCGCACACCGGCGGCGACCTTTTGGTCTATCTGCCGGCCACCAAGATCATGTTCATGAGCGAGGTGTACTTGCGCGGCGTGTTCCCGGCCATGCGCACCGCCTATCCGAGCGAGTGGGTCGAGACCATCAAGAAGGCTCAGGCCATGAACGCGAACCTCTATATCGCGGGCCACGGCTGGCTCGATGATCCCGCCACCATGAAGGCGGACCTCGAGAGCTTTCGCAAGAACCTCGAAGTCGTGATCGCGGAAGGCAAGCGCCTACACGCCGCCAAGGCGCCCTGCCCCGAGCCGCAGACCTGCGAGGCCGCGAAGCAGGCCAAGTGGGGCGCCGCGGATAGCCTCGCGCTCCGCGATGCCCAAGCGCCGATTGCCCTCGCGAAGATCTACCAGGAAGCCGACGGCAAACTGCCGAAATAACCGCGAAACGAAAGCCCGTCGGAAATGGCGGGCTTTTTTTTTGGAGACGGCAGATGGAAGGTACACCGCAGAACCTCGCGCCCGACACCTACGACCGGATCCTTGCGGGCGCGGCGTTGATCCTGCTTGCGGCCGTGACGGCGGCGCTGATCCGCGGCCATGCCGAATGGGGAAAAGTTCCGCCCTTTATCTGGGCGCATATCGCCACGATTTATATCGCCGTAACGCTCACACCGATCATGCTCTTACGGCGGCGCGGCGACAGGCTGCATCGCCGGTTGGGCTGGGGGTGGGGAAGCGCGATGTTCCTCACCGCGCTTTTCAGCTTTGCAATCCGCCTCAACGATCCAGGACGCCTGAGCTGGATTCACCTGCTGTCCGTGCTCACGCTCACCCAGATTCCCATCATCGTCTGGAGCGCGCGCAACCATAAAGTCAGGCTACACCGCCAGTCCGTGCGGGGTATGGTCACCGGCGCCCTTATCATCGCGGGGGCCTTTACCTTTCCGTTCGAGCGCCTTATGGGTCGCTGGCTCTTCGGCTAAAATCGTGCGGGTAGGGGAATATGGCGGTTTCAAAGGTCACATGGCGCGGCTTCTTCTGGCGATGGATCATGGCCGTGATCCTCGTGCTGGGGACTTTCAATCCGACGGACATCTCGTTCGTGAGCTGGTTGATGCAGGGCGACGCCGCGACATCGATCAAGGCTCTCGCGACCATATTCGTCGTCATCCTCTATGCGATCTTCCTGCGCGCCACCTGGT
>JAIUPE010000139.1 GCA_020160875.1 Pseudomonadota bacterium | reverse complement strand
AGAAGGGGCTCGCCCCCAGTGCAAACCACGAACTTTTCGCCCCCGACGCCTTTCCATGTCGCCGCGACCGCCGCCGCCAGGTCCCCGGGCGTCTTGAATTTGCCGCCCCCCGGTCCATCGATGCCGACAAAGTCGGTGTCGCAGAACCTGCACGTCGCCTGGGCGCGGTCCGCTTCGACCCCGCTCCAGAGATTGCAGCCGGCGAAGCGGCAAAACACGGCCGGTTTGCCCGTGTTGGCGCCTTCGCCCTGTAGGGTATAGAAAATCTCTTTGACGCTATAAGTCATCGCTCGCGCGGAGAGTGAGGGGCCGCCGGGGGCCGCCGAGGACCGAATGTGGACGACCACATAAGCCTTTGGCCCCCAAGAATCCAGGCTTGGACGCGCGGAGCCAGTTGAAGAACGCCGCGTGATGCCGCGACTTTTCCTCCCCGGTCACAAATATTTCACAAGGAACAGCAGGTTCCACGGCATATTTAACGTCCACAGCTATGTTAGATTCCCTGACTTTCGCGAATTTTTAGCCGGGACGAACCATGAACCAGGGCGAACACTCTCACATCGTATCGGGCTTCGATAACGACCTCGCGCAGCTCGAGCGCAAGGTGCTGGAGATGGGCGGGTTAGCCGAAGCGCAGCTGCGCGACGCCATGGAAGCCCTGGTGCGCCAGGATGTCGAGGTGGCCGAGAACATCATCCGGCGCGACAGCGATATCGACGAGTGCGAGCGCAAGATCGAGGCCAGCGCGCTGTCGATCATCGCGCGCCGTCAGCCGATGGCCAACGACCTGCGCTATGTATTCGGCAACGTGAAGATCGCCGGCAGTCTTGAGCGTATCGGCGACTACGCCAAGAACATCGCCAAGCGCAGTCTGATCTTGACGCGCGCCGACATTCAGATCCCGCACGATATGGCCGCCCTCGGCAACCTCGCTCAGCGGACCGTGCGCGACGTGATGGATAGCTTCACCACCCGCGACGCCCACAAGGCCGAGATGGTGTGGCAGCACGACCATGAGCTCGACGACCTCGTGGCGCGCGTGATGCGTCAGGTGATCTCGCGCATGTCGCAGGACTTGATCTCAAGCTCGTCCAAGGCGCCGGAAGAGGTCGAATGCTCGACGCATCTTTTGTTCGTGACCAAAAATCTGGAACGCGTCGGCGACCACGCGACGAACATCGCCGAAGTCATCCAGTTCCAGCTGTCGGGCGGATGGAAGACCGGCGAGCGCCCCAAGGGCGGGGACAGCTTGCAAGTCGTCGGGCGCGCCTAAGTTTTTTCAGTAGGCGTGTCTCGACCGTCGCGGCATCCAGGGGCTTCGAGAAATAATCGCCTGGATGATGTCGCGGAACAGCGCGCGCGATCGCCGGCTACGAGGTTTGGCGCATTTCCAGACTGAAAAATGTCTGCGGCGGGATGTCTTTTCCATCCCCATCGATGTGCGAGACGCTTAAAGCGCCCGACCAGCCGCCGTCGCGCCAATTCAGGAAATAGCCGACCAGGCGTTCATCGCCGCCGTTGGTGCTGCGGGTTTCGTCCATGGCTTTCCGAAAAGCAAAGCCGTCGTGCGTGGAAAGGCCCTTCAAAAGGTCCGCCATCACGGCGTTCACCACATCGCCGTACGAATCAAGCACGCGCAGGGTGCAGGTCGACGGCGCTTTGGCGAGCAGTTGCAGTTCCGCGCCCTGATTGGTCAACACGACCCAGCCGGAATCGCCCGGCTTCCCGTCGAGTAGCGTTTGCACGCCTTCGGGCGACAGCGGCACGGCCTTGATCTGACGGTCCGCGATCACGCGCTCGATCCGGCTCGGCGCGCCGCGCGTGGTGATGCACAGGCCGCCGAAGAAGGCGACGGCCTCCTCGGAAATGGCTTGGCGCGCTTCGCGCTCTTGCGCGCGGACCGGCGCGGCGACGATCAGGCCGGCGAGGGCAAGAAAGGCGACGTGCTTGAAGGCGCGCATCCGCTTCACCTTAGGATTTGAGATTCTCGACCATGCGCGCCACCAGGCGGAACATGTCGTCCTGCTCGCTCGCACTCATGCGGGCAACCGTTCGGTTCGACACCGCACGCGCGGCTTCCATCACCTGGGCCTGGATATCCTTGGCGCGCGCCGTCAGGAATACGTGTGAGCGGCGGCGGTCGTTGGTGTCGGCCTTGCGCTTGATCAGCCCGTCGCGCTCCATACGGTCGAGCGTATTGGCCATGGTCGGCTGCTCGACGTTGATGCGCCGGCACAACTCGGCCTGGGTCAAGCCGTCTTCCTCGAACAGCATCACCAGCGGCGCGAACTGGCCCGGCGCCACGCCGAATTCCTTCAGCGCGTCCTGCAAGCAGCGGTCGTAAAGCCGGTTGAGAAGGCCCAGCTGGTAGCCGAGAGAGTCGATACGCCGGATGGCCATGCGAGGCTGCGCCGTTATTTTTTGCTATAGCCTTTGGATGTCATGCAGTTTTCGAAATCGCGCCCGTAGTCGTCTTGCGTTTGGGCGCGGTCGAGCATCTGCATCGGCGTCTCGCCGCGGCTCATGCCGGGGTTGAGGTCGGTCGACGCACCATAGGTCGCGCGCTGGCGGCCGGCGCGGGCCAGTGTATTCTCCTCCGCGCGCTGCGAACACTCGCGCTCGTCGGCGGCCGCTTCGGCGCCTTGTTTGCGCGGATGCGTCCAGGTGCTGGCGCATCCGGCGGTCACCGTCAGCATCCCAAGGCCGGCCGCGAACAGTATCGCGCGGGCCAAAAGCCTTTGCTTTCCCTTGACCGCCTGTAATGGACCTGTTTGTTTCGCCACCTTAGTCTCCCACCCGAACGTTCTAACGGTGAGTGTCGCATGGCCGACCCTATCCAATCTAGTACCCCGCAATTCATGTTCGAGGACCTGGCGCTGGGCATGTCCGCCAGCATCACGCGGACCATGACGGACGTGGACATCCGCAAGTTCGCCGAGGCCACCGGCGATACCAATCCCATCCACTTGGACGAAGCTTTTGCGGCCGGCACGATCTTCAAAACCCGCATCGCCCACGGGATGCTCACGGCGTCCCATATCTCGTCCGTTTTTGCTACGCGCCTGCCGGGCGCCGGATGTATCTATGTGTCTCAGGGATTCAAGTTCAGGGCCCCTGTGCGCATCGGGGACGATGTCGTCGCCCGGGTCGAAGTGATCGGGCTCGTGCCGGAAAAGAAATTCGTGGTTTTCAAGACGCAGTGCCTGGTGAGGGAAAAGGTCGTGGTCGAGGGTGAGGCGGTGCTCATGGTGCCCTCGCGCGGCTAGGGATGGCGATGCACGTCTTTCGGACATGGAGCGAGGTCCCGGCCGCTCTTAAAGGCGGTGTGATCGCGCTCGGCAATTTCGATGGTCTCCACCTCGGTCACCAGGCCGTGATCGGCCGTGCGGTGGACCTGGCGCGGACAGCCGGCGTCGCCGCCGCCGTGATGACCTTCGAGCCGCATCCGCGCATGTTTTTCAAACCGGATCAGGAACCGTTCCGCCTTTCGCCCTTCCGTATGAAGGCCCATGTCATCGAAGCGCTTGGCGTCGACTATCTCTATGTCCAAAGCTTCGACAAGGAGTTCTCCCAGCGCACGCCGGAGAATTTCGTCTCGGAAATCCTGGTGGGGGGGCTCGGCCTTTCACACATCGTCGTCGGTTACGACTATGTCTTCGGCTATCAGCGCACCGGCAATGTTGCGGTGTTGCGCGACCTCGCCGCCAAATACGGCTTCGGCGTCACCGCCGTGGAAAAGTTGGGCGAGGGTGAAGAGCGTTTCTCCTCTACGGCCATCCGCGACCTGCTGCGCGAAGGCCGCCCGCGCGCGGCCGCGCGCATGTTGGGACGCTTCTGGGAAATCGAGGGCCGCGTCGTCACCGGCGACAAACGCGGCCGCCAGCTTGGTTTCCCGACCGCCAATCTCGAGTACCGCGATTATCTGCATCCCAAGAAGGGCGTTTACGCCGTCCGCGCCGGTGTCGATCACGGCGCAGGGACCGTCTGGCGCAACGGCGTCGCAAATTTCGGCAACCGCCCCACCTTCGATAAAACCGACGTCCTTCTGGAAGCGCACCTGTTCGATACCCGCGAGGATCTCTACGGCAAGCACCTGCGCGTCGCCCTCATCGACTACATCCGTGCGGAGGAGAAGTTCGATGGTCTGGAGGCCCTGAAAATCCAGATCGCCGCCGACAGCCGGAAGGCGAGGGAACTGCTCACCACGGCCGGCTTTCCCGCTGACCCGGCGCCATTCGTCAGTTATGGGCCGTAAAAGTAATTATATTTCAATATTTTAGCCGCACGCCCGCGCGCCGCATTGATGCCTGTGGGCATCCCTGATATCCAAGCGCCCCATGTCTTTGAATACCGCAGAGTTGGCGCGAATTAGCGGCCCCATTCCCACGTAGGAATGGGGATACCCGCCGCTTTTTCTGCCCTCTCATGAATGGACTCTGCGCCATGGCCGACCAGGCTGATTCAAACGCTCCCGACTACCGTTCGACCGTCTTCCTGCCCACCACCGACTTTCCGATGAAAGCGGGCCTTCCGCAACTCGAGCCCAAGCTGCTCGAGCGCTGGAAGAAGATGGACATGTACAAGAAGCTTCGGAAGGCCTCGAAAGGCCGCGAGAAGTTCGTCCTGCACGATGGCCCGCCGTATGCGAACGGCCATCTGCACATCGGTCACGCGCTGAACAAGATCCTGAAAGATACCATCACGCGCGCGCGCCAAATGACCGGCTACGATTCCAACTACGTGCCGGGCTGGGACTGTCACGGCCTTCCCATCGAGTGGAAGATCGAGGAGCAATACCGCGAGAAAGGCCTGAACAAGGACGACGTGCCCGTCGTCGAGTTCCGCAAGCAGTGCCGCGACTTCGCCGCCAAATGGATCGAAGTGCAGAAGGAGGAGTTCAAGCGCCTTGGTGTCGTCGGCGATTGGGACAATCCCTATAAGACCATGGCCTTTGAAGCCGAAGGCCACATCGTCAAGGAAGTCGGCAAGTTCCTGATGAATGGCGCGCTCTATCGCGGTTCCAAACCGGTCATGTGGTCGGTGGTGGAAAAGACCGCGCTCGCCGATGCCGAGGTCGAGTACGACGATCACACCTCGACCACCATCTGGGTGCGCTTCAAGGTCGTGAAGACGAACCTCGCGGCGATCAAGGACGCGGCCATCGTCATCTGGACCACGACCCCGTGGACCATGCCGGGCAACCGCGCCATCGCCTATGGCCCGGCGATGGACTACGCCGTCGTTGAAGTGAAAGCCGTCACAGAAAAGAGCCTTGCGCGTGTCGGCGAGAAGTTCGCCGTCAACGTCGAACTCCTGCCGGATGTCCTGAAGAACGCCGGTATCACCGGACACGCCGAGACCGCGCGCTTCAAGGGTGCGGACCTCGACGGCACGCTCTGCCATCATCCGCTGCACGGCAAAGGCTACGACTTCGACGTGCCGCTGCTGCCGGGCGATCACGTCACCACCGAAGCCGGCACCGGCTTCGTGCACACCGCGCCGGGCCATGGCGAGGACGACTACTATTTGTGCATGAAGTACAAGATCGCCGTGCCGGAAACCGTGGCCGGTGACGGCACCTACTATCCGCATGTGCCGCTGTTCGCCGGCAAGCATGTGTTCAAGGTCGATCCGGACATGCTCGCGGCGCTGAAAGACGCGGGCGCGCTGCTCGCCAACGGCAAGCTGGTGCATAGTTATCCGCATTCGTGGCGCTCGAAGGCGCCGCTCATCTTCCGCAACACGCCGCAGTGGTTCATCTCGATGGAAGAGACGGGCCTGCGCAACACGGCGCTCAAGGCCATCGCGGATACGACGTGGGTGCCGGCCATGGGCCGCAACCGCATCCAGAGCATGATCGAGCAGCGCCCGGACTGGTGTATCTCGCGCCAGCGCCAATGGGGCGTGCCGCTTGGCCTGTTCATCCACCGCCAGACACGCGAGGTCCTGAAGGATCAAGCCGTGATCGACCGTGTGTCGGAAGCCTTCATGAAGGAGGGCGGCGATGCGTGGTTGACCTCGCCGCCGGAGCGTTTCCTCGGCAACAAGTACAAGTCGGAAGACTGGGAGCAGGTCACCGACATCGTCGAAGTCTGGTTTGACTCAGGCTCCACCCATGCCTTCTGCCTGGAGCAGCGCGAGGATCTCAAATGGCCGGCCGATCTTTATCTTGAAGGCTCGGACCAGCATCGCGGTTGGTTCCACACCTCGCTGCTCGAATCCTGCGGCACACGCGGCCGTGCGCCCTTCGACGCCGTGCTCACGCATGGTTTCGTCCTGGACGAAAAGGGCCGCAAGATGTCCAAGTCCCTGGGCAACGTGGTCGCGCCGCAGGACGTCATGGCCCAGTCGGGCGCCGACATCCTGCGTCTCTGGGTGGTCGCCTCCGATTACGCGCAAGACCTTTCCATCGGCCCGAACATCCTGAAGCAGATGAGCGATCTTTATCGCCGGCTGCGCAACACGCTGCGGTATCTCCTCGGCAATCTCGCGGGGTTCAGCGAATCCGAGCGCGTCGATGCGGTCGATATGCCCGAGCTGGAGCGCTTCATCCTGCACCGCCTGTGCGAGCTCGATCACCTGATCCGCGACGCCTGCGACAAATACGATTTCCACGGCCTGTTCAACGAACTCCATAACTTCTGCGCCGTGGAGTTGTCGGCCTTCTACTTCGATATCAGGAAAGATGTCCTGTACTGCGACGCGCCGTCGTCCTTGCGTCGCCGCGCGTGCCGTACGGTGCTCGATACGCTTTACGACTGCCTCGTGAAGTGGCTCGCGCCCTTCATCTGTTTCACCGCGGAAGAAGCCTGGCTCGCGCGCTATCCGTCG
Source organism: Pseudomonadota bacterium (assembly GCA_020160875.1). GTDB lineage: Bacteria > Pseudomonadota > Alphaproteobacteria > Rhodospirillales > Rhodospirillaceae > SHVO01. Next base: position 696 of record JAIUPE010000139.1, on the reverse strand, counting down.
GAAAACGGCTCGGTGCATCTCGAACAGTTCCCGAACTTGCCGGCGCATTGGCGTGACGATGGTCTCGCGCAGAAGTGGGCGAAAGTGCGCGATCTGCGCCGTGTCATCACCGGCGCGCTTGAATTGGAACGCGCCGCGAAGAAGATCGGGGCGTCCCTGCAGGCTCACCCGAAAGTCTGGGCGCCGGCGGAATTGCTCGATGTCGCCAAGGAGCTTCCCATGGACGACATCTGCATCACCTCGGCGATCACACTCCAGCCGGGCGCCGCGCCCGGCGGCGCGCATACGTCGGCGGATGTGCCGGGCGTCGGCGTGGTGGTCGATCTCGCCGAAGGTGGGAAGTGCGCGCGCTGCTGGAAGGTTCTGCCTGACGTCGGCACGCATAAGCACGCGATGGTGTGCGCGCGTTGCTCCAGCGCCGTCGACGAAGTGAAGGCGTGATGATGAAGATCACCCCCGGACTCACAAAGGGCGTCCCGCGTGCCGGCCTCGCCTGCGCCGTCGCCGGTGTGGTCCTCGACCAGGCCTCGAAGGTTTACATGGTGGAGAAGATCTTCCGCCCGGAAGGGGTCACCGAGACGCCCTTTGTGAGTCCGGTGGTCATCGATGTTCTGCCGTTCTTTCAGTTTCGCCTGTCCTGGAACGAAGGGATCAGTTTTTCCCTGTTCAACTCAGGCACGGACACGGCGGTCGCGC
>JAIUPE010000138.1 GCA_020160875.1 Pseudomonadota bacterium | reverse complement strand
CGCCGCCGAGAAGCTGCTGGCGGAAGGCATGGCGTACAAATGCTACGCCACGCCCGAAGAACTCACCGCCATGCGCGAGGAGCAAAAGGCCAAGGGTCTGCCGATCCGCTATGATGGCCGCTGGCGTGACCGTGCTCCCTCCGCGAGCCAAGGCAACATGCCCTACGCCGTGCGCTTCAAGGCGCCCCAGGAAGGGGATACCGTCCTCAATGATCTGGTGCAGGGTCCCGTGCGCGTGGCGAACGCGCAATTGGATGACATGATCCTCCTGCGTTCCGACGGCACGCCGACCTACATGCTCTCCGTTGTGGTGGACGATATCGACATGGGCATCACCCATGTCATCCGCGGCGATGACCACCTGAACAACGCCTTCCGCCAGTACCAGCTCATTCTGGCCCTCGGTGCGCCGGCCCCACAGTACGGGCATATTCCGCTGATCCATGGCGCCGACGGCGCCAAGCTCTCCAAGCGCCATGGTGCGGTCGGAGTCGAGTTCTACCGCGATCACGGCTACCTGCCGGAAGCCTTGCGCAACTATCTCCTGCGTCTCGGCTGGTCCCACGGCGATGACGAGATCATCTCCGATGCCCAGGCCATCGAATGGTTCGACATCGTGGACGTGAACCGCGGCGCCGCGCGCTTCGATATGGACAAACTCACCAGCCTCAACGGCCACTACATCCGCCATGCCGATGATGACCGTCTGATGAAACTGGTGCTGCCGCTGGTCGAGCAAAAACTTGGCCGGCCGGTCGATCAAATCACCCGTCTCAAGCAGGCCATGCCGATCCTGAAGCAGCGGGCCAAAACGCTCCCTGAGATCGCCGATGGCGCCGTGTTCTTTGTCGGCCGCCGCCCGGTCCAGATCGACGAAAAGGCCGCGACCATCCTGGCCGAGGGCGGCAAAATCGCCATCGAGGGCGTACTCCCGGCCCTGGAATGGGCCCCGTCCTGGACCCACGGCGAGATCGAAGCGCGGGTCAGGAGCTATGCCGAACAGGCCGGTCAGAAGCTTGGGAAGGTCGCTCCCCCCCTTCGGGCCGCGGTCTGCGGGACCTTGAATTCACCGCCTCTTTTCGAGGTGATGGAGGTTCTAGGCCAGGAGGAAACCATCGCCCGGCTCAAGGAATCTGTGGCCGGTTAGCCACATCACATTCGCGCGGGCAAACGTTGATTTACAAGCATTTTCCGCGCTATAAGCGATGCAACATAAAGGGGCCCGCCGGGGGAGTTCATATGCGGATGGGTGCCCAAATTTCGAGGAAGGAGCGCACCCATGGCTAAGACTATCAGCGTGAAAGACGATCAAACCGGCAAGGCGTGGAAATTCCCCGTCCTTGAAGGCACGGCTGGTCCGGATGTCGTGGACATCCGCAAGTTCTACGCCGAAACCGACATGTTCACCTACGACCCCGGCTTCACCTCGACGGGATCTTGCGAGTCCAAGATCACCTTCATCGACGGTGACAAGGGCATCCTCATGCACCGCGGCTATCCGATCGAGGATCTGGCCGAGAAGTGCAACTTCGAGGAAGTGGCTTACCTCCTCCTCTTCGGTGAACTGCCGACCGAGAAGCAATACAAGCAGTTCGAGCGCGACATCACCTATCACACGATGCTGCACGAGCAGTTCCATAACTTCTATTCGGGCTTCCGCCGTGACGGACACCCGATGGCGATTATGTGCGGCGTCGTCGGCGCGCTTTCGGCCTTCTATCACGACAGCTTGGACATCAATAATCCCGACCACCGCCGCATCTCGACCTACCGTTTGATCGCGAAGATGCCGACGATCGCCGCCTGGGCCTACAAGTACTCGCTCGGCCAGCCGTTCATCTATCCGCGTAACGATCTCACGTACGCCGAAAACTTCCTCTACATGATGTTCGCGACCCCGTGCGAAGATTACGAGGTCAACCCGGTCCTCGCCAAAGCCATGGACCGCATCCTCATCCTGCACGCCGATCACGAACAGAACGCCTCGACCTCGACCGTCCGTCTCGCCGGTTCGTCGGGCGCCAATCCGTTCGCCTGCATCGCGGCCGGCATCGCGTCGCTCTGGGGCCCCGCGCACGGCGGCGCCAACGAAGCGGTGCTCACCATGCTTCGCGAAATCGGCGACAAGAAGCGCATCCCTGAGTTCGTGAAGCGCGCGAAGGACAAGAACGACAACTTCCGCCTGATGGGCTTCGGTCACCGCGTGTACAAGAACTACGATCCGCGCGCGCGCATCATGTCCCGCACCTGCGCCGAAGTGCTCAACGAGCTCAAGATCAAGAACAACCCGCTGCTCGACATCGCGATGGAACTCGAGCGGATCGCGCTCGAAGACGACTACTTCATCGAGAAGAAGCTCTACCCGAACGTCGACTTCTATTCGGGCATTATCTTCCAGGCGATGGGCATCCCGGTAACCATGTTCACCGCCCTCTTCGCCCTCGCCCGCACCACGGGTTGGGTAGCGCAGTGGCAGGAGATGATCGAAGACCCGCAGCAGAAGATCGGCCGCCCGCGCCAGCTCTACACGGGCCAGACCAAGCGCAAATTCGTGCCGATGAAGAGCCGGAAATAAGGCGGGAGGCTCTTCCGTACTTTTCCCGGAAACGGCGCGAGAAGACGTTCTCGCGCCGTTTTCATTCGGGGCCATAAAAAAGGCCGCGCGGGCGGGCGCCCACGCGGCCTTTCTTGTGTCGAAGTTTTACTTCAGCAGCGACTGAATCTGCGTCACGGCCGCATTCAGCTTCATGTCATAGAGGCGCTTGCCGAGTTCAACGCTCGAACGGCGGGCATCACCGCTGATGCCGTTGTTGACGCGCTTGGCGTTCGGGTCCGGCTTCTGGCCCGGGGGCAGCACGGGATCACCGAGGGCGGTGGCGAGCAGGTCCTTACGCACCAGCGTGCCGTCCTTGTCCAAGAGCAACATCAGCGACGTGTCCGGGATGCCACCGTGCGTGCTCATCGGATAACCTTCGGCCACGATCTGCTTCAGGAACTCGTTGTTCACCGCGTAGGATTGATCGGCAAAAATCACCTTCACGCCTTCAGCGGCGTGCTTTTCCGCAACCTTCTTCGCCGCGGCGGCATAAACGCCGCCATTCGGCCCCTGACCGCCGCCGCTATCGCCCATCAGAACGACGTTCTTGAAGCCGTTGACCACGGCGCCTTCGGCGAGTTGCTCAAGAACGAGTTGGAGCACGTCGGCCGAAAGGTTGATGCTGCCCGGCAGATCCTTGGACATGCCCGTCGGCGTGTACGGCAGAACCGGGAACACGATGGCGTTGCCCAGCTTGCGCGCGATATCCAGCGCGAGCGGCTTGCCCATGAACTGGTGACCGCCGATCACGTTCTGCGGACCACGCTGTTCGGTGCCACCGGTATAAATGATCGCGGTGGTCTTGCCCGCGGCCATGGCCGCCTTCAGCTCGGGCCACGTCATCAGCTCCATCTCGACCTGGTTCGTGGCGGCCGCGGCGGCGTGCGCCGTCGAAACGGCCGCGAACTGCGAGCCCGCCAGAAGCGCGAACGCAACGGCGGTGATAGCAAACTTACGCATCGGAAAACTCCCCATTTTGCAAACGCCCGGATGGGTTGGAATTGGCGTTTGCGGGGATGGTATACGGGCTAACGTTTGGCGAGAAGGTCAAGAATGGTACGGGCGGCCATGCGGCTGGGCCGCTCGCCCGGGGGCGATAGCTTGGACAGCGCCGCAGCGAAATCCGCCCGCTGCGCCGCGCGCCGGGGCTCGTCTCGCAGCAGCATCGCAAGATCGTCCGCCAGCACCTCGGCTCGGCACATCCCCTGCAGACGTTCGGGCACCGCGTCGTGACCCAGAAGGATATTCAAAAGATTCACCCGGCGGATCTTGGTCAGCATCCGGAAGAGGAAGGCCGTCATTTTATTGACGCGGTAAGCGATGACATGGGGCACGCGGGCCATGGCCAGTTCCAGCGAAACCGTACCCGAGGCCGCCAGCGCCACATCAAAAGCAGCGAAGGCATCCGGACGCATACTGGATTCCTCCAGAATCACAATGGGCACGGCCCAGCCGCTTGCGGCCTGCGCAACCTCGGCCGCCACGCCCGGCACCGTCGGAATCACGACCTGGATATCTGCATAACGCTGCGTGAGCAAAGTGACCGCATCCTTGAACACCGGCAGCAGGCGCGAAACCTCGCTCTTGCGGCTACCCGGCAGGATGCCGATCACCTTCGCGTCCTCCGAGATGTGATGCAGACGCCGAAAGCGAGAGCCGTCCCCCTGTTCGAAGCCAGCCTCCACCACAGGATGACCGACCCATGTTGTTGGAAGTCCGTGCACCGTGAAATAGGGCGCCTCGAACGGCAGCAGCGCCATCAGATGATGGATCCACTTCGCGAGCTGTTTCGCGCGCTTCGGCCGCCACGCCCAAACCTGAGGCGCCACGTAGCGCACGCGCGGGACCGTGCTTTTTCTCTTCGCCAGACGTTCATGGACTCGCCCGGTGAAACCCCAGGAGTCGATCGTCACCAGGATGTCGGGCCGCCTCGCTTCGATATCGTGCACCGTTTCGGCAACGCGCTGAAGCACCATGCGTGCTTTGGGCAGGACTTCAAAGACACCGAGCAACGACAGCTCACGCACATCGAACAAGCTCTTGAAACCAACCCGCTCCATCTGATGGCCGCCGAGGCCCGCGAAGCGCACACGGCCAAAGGTGAGATCACGCAAAGCCTGTATCAGCAGCGCGCCCAGCTGATCACCGGACGCCTCGCAAGCAATGACGTAAATCAACGGGCCGTCTTCAGTGGGCGCCATCGGTCACCCCAACAATGAACAAGCCCGCCTCATCGGCCATCGCCACCATGCGCGCGCGATCCAGCATGAAAGTATGCCCCGCTTCAACGGCGATCCCCGACAAACCCGCCGCGATGGCATTTTTGATCGTCGTTGGACCAACCGTCGGCAGATCCACGCGCCGTTCCTGCTGCGGCTTCTTTACCTTGACCAGCACGCCACCTTTGACACGACCAAGCATCGCATCGGTTCCGTCCGCAGCTTCGGTAGCGACGACCTTTCCGTCTTTCACGACGACCGCTTGACCGACGTCGGCCTTGCCATGCGCCTTGGCGGCGGCGAAGCCCGTCTCGATATCGTGTCGATGAACCCCAACGACATGCCGGCCCATGACGCCGGCGGGCGCAAGAAGCTCGAACAGGATGCTATCGGCGCCAACGACCTTAAAACCTTCGCTTTCGATCTCCCCCACCACGGCCGACAGCAAACTGTCATCACCCAGGGCGGCACGCCCCGCGATGCGCGCGAGCATCGCGGCGCCCTTAAAATCGGTGATCAGCTCACTGAACTTTGGCCGCTGAACCGCCCCGGCCATCACAACTTCAGCGACCCCGGCACTACGCAAGGATTCAAACCCTTTGCCCACTTCGCCCAATTTAATCCAGCTATCCGCTGGGCGGGGCAAAACCGCGTTATCGGCGAAGCCGCTCAGACCGAGAACATAGTGATCGCGGTTCGCCGCCTGGCACGCGGACACAAGCAGGCCGGGGAGCGCGCCGCCGCCGGCAATGATCCCAAGCTTCGCGCGCGCGGGCGCTGCCACTTACGGAGAGCCGTTGCCGTTGACGATGCCCGGTGTGCACATCGGCCGGGTCGAATCTTCGCGGATGAAGTTGATGATATCCATCACCCCCGCGTGATCCTTGAACAGTTCGGCGACTTCGATCAGGCGCTCGGCCATCGTACCGCCCTGCGAGAACAGAAGACCGTAGGCCGTGCGCAAGGAGCGGATGTCCTCGCGCGAAAAACCGCGGCGGCGCAGACCGACGATATTGAGGCCCGTCAGGCGCGCGCGGTTGCCCATGGCGAGCGCATAGGGAATGACATCCTTCTCGACACCGGTCACGCCGCCGATCATGGCGTGTTTCCCGATCCGCACATATTGATGCACGCCCGAAAGGCCACCGATGATGGCGTACTCGCCGATCTCGACATGACCGCCGAGGGCCACGTTATTGGTCAGGATCACATGATCGGCGATCACACAGTCGTGCGCCACATGCGAACCGACCATGAAGAAGCAATCATCGCCGATGCGCGTTTCCATGCGGCCCTGTTCGGTGCCGATGTGCATGGTCACATGTTCGCGGATCGTATTATTGCGCCCGACGATCAGGCGCGAAGGCTCACCCTTGTAGCGCAGATGCTGTGGCGCGAGACCTAGCGAAGCAAAAGGATGGATCACCGTGTTCGCGCCGACCGTGGTGTGTCCCTCCACGACCGCATGCGAGATCAGGCGTACGTTATCGCCAAGGACGACGTTGGCACCAATGGTGCAATACGGACCGATCTGCACGCCCTCGCCGACAACGGCCGACTGCGCGACGACCGCGGTGGGATGAATGTTCACGATGGGGCGAGCGGTATCCAAGAGATCAGGTGCCCATGATCATGGCTGTGTAGACGGCTTCGGCGACGACCGTGTCACCGACGCGCGCCTCACCCGTGAAGCGCCACACGTTGGCGCGCTGGCGCTCCTTGCGGCAGATCAAACGCAATTGATCGCCCGGTTCGACCGGCTTGCGAAAACGCGCATTCTCGATGCTCATGAAATAGACCAACTTCCCTTCGGCCGACTGCCCCAGCGAGGCCACCACGATCACCGCGGCCGTCTGGGCCATGGCCTCGATGATGAGCACACCCGGCATGACCGGGCGACCAGGAAAGTGACCCTGAAAAAATGGCTCATTTGCGGTGACGTTCTTGAGGCCCACGGCGGACTCGCCGGGAATGACGTCGAGCAACCGATCGACCATCAGGAACGGGTAGCGGTGCGGGATCATCTCGACGATCCGGTGGATGTCGATGGTAACCCCAGGGTTTGACGATTGTCCGTCCATAGCAGGCTCCGGATCCAAAACGCGGGCTCACTCCCGCGCCTAGAAGGACACGTTTTACGGCCCCTTATTGCGCTTGGTCAACCGCGATAGGGCCCCTATTTCACGCCAAAACTGGCGAATAGGCTTCGCAGGGCTGCCCATGACCACTTCTCCGCGCGCCACATCGCGCATCAGGCCTGATTGCGCAGCCACTTGCGCCCCGTCGGCGATCTTGACGTGGTCCGCCAATCCCACCTGCCCACCGAGAACGACACCATCGCCCAGCGTGCAGCTGCCGGAGATTCCCACTTGCGCGACAATCACGCAGCTACGCCCGATGGTCACATTATGTCCGATTTGCACCAAGTTATCGATCTTGGTCCCCGCGCCGATCAAGGTATCGGCGGCGGCGCCGCGATCAATCGTGGTGTTGGCGCCGATCTCGACGTCGTCATGAATAATCACACGGCCAAGCTGCGGGACTTTGCGAAGACCTTGCGACGTCGGCGCGAAGCCAAAGCCATCTTGGCCGATACGTACACCCGGATGCAGTACCACGCGCGCGCCAATGAGCGCAAAGAATATCGTAACGTTCGGACCGATCGCGCCATCCGGGCCGATCTCGACACCAGGGCCGATGACGCTGTTCGCG
>JAIUPE010000137.1 GCA_020160875.1 Pseudomonadota bacterium | reverse complement strand
GCCCATTGCAAAAGAGCGGCAAGACCCAGCCTATTACCGGCGACGTCGGCGGTGTCGGCACGACCGGCACTTTTTCATTCAAGCGGCCTGACGGCGTGAGTTGCGAAGGCCGCTGGACCACGCTGCCCGCCAAACCTGCGGTCGGGTCCCTTCTGGATACGCACCGCGACATCGTCGGCATCGGATCGGATCCCACCGGCATGGTTGGCGGTCTTGCCAACGGCGCCTGCTCCAACGGCGGTAGTTTCCAGGCGGAATATTACGTCGTCCCAACCGTCGACAGCGGCTTCGGCGCCGCCACGGACTCCGATGGCAACATCTACAAAGTGATCTTCTAGAATGCACCGTCTCGCGCTTTGGGCAGCGCTAGGGCTGCTTCTGGGAGCTTCCGCGCTTGCGCAAAACGCGCCGACGCTTCCGCGTTGGACCTTTGAGAACGAAGTCTCTTTCTACAAACCCCTGAAGGGCGAGTGCCAACTTTTCTACCGGGACACCGTCGGTTTCGCGGGCGCCAACATGGCGCTCACCACCTGCGCCGACGATTACCGCGCGCTGTGGCCGGCGATCGAGGAGGCCACGGCGGCCAGCGACAAATGGATTCTGCTTCAGTCCATCGGCGATAACGAGAACTCCGCCGGGGCGCGCATGCGGCTCATCTATCATGAGCGCGATAAAGAGGACTGGGCCTTCATCGACCGCGGTGAACCCGGGAAGGACCCTACCACCCTCGCCCCGCGCCGCGCGCGCGCGGCCGCGATGGAGAAGCTTTTCTCCGCGATCACGAAGGAAAACCAGATCGACGATCCGGAATTGGCCGTCTCGCATGCGGCGGCCACTTACATCACCGTCTTCGACGGCGAAGCTGTGCAGCGCAAAGCTTTTATCCGCACAGCCAAGAGCAAACTCCCAGCCGGCGACTTCACTAAATTGAAAGCGCTTGAAGACGCACTGTGGAAGTTGGGGCCGTACTAGGCGCTACTTGCTCGCGCCGTCGTACGGCATGCGCTCGATCTTTGCGAGATCGACATCTTCCAAACACCGCACGTTGATCGCCGCCGTTGGATTGCCCTTCGGGTCCACACCTTCGCCGAACGGCGCGCAGCCGCAGCGCAGGCAGAAGTGGTGCTGGATTACATGTTTATTGAAGGTATACGTCGCCAGGTGATGTTCCGGCGTCGTGTGCTTCAGCTTGTGGCGCGGCTGGAACCACAGGAGATAGCCCTTGCGCTGGCAGTGCGAGCAATTGCACTCGATCACCGGGCCTTGAATCTCGGCGTCCACCTCGAACTTCACGTCCCCGCAGTGGCAGCTTCCCTTCATCATCGATGATCTCCTCTGTCCCTGGGGTGTCTCGTCCGGCCGAAAGTGAACCGCCTGTCTCACGCTATCGCGTGATCGGTTTGAACTTGATGCGATGCGGTTCGACCGCGTCAGCGCCCAGGCGGCGCTTCTTGTCTTCTTCATAGTCCTGGAAGTTGCCTTCGAACCACTCGACATGGCTATCGCCTTCGAAGGCGAGGATGTGGGTGGCGATGCGGTCCAGGAACCAGCGGTCGTGGCTGATGACCACGGCGCAGCCCGCGAATTCCAGGAGCGCGACTTCCAATGCACGGAGGGTATCGACGTCGAGGTCGTTCGTCGGCTCGTCGAGCAGGATGACGTTGGCCCCGGTCTTCAGCATCTTGGCGAGGTGCACGCGGTTGCGCTCACCGCCCGAAAGCTGACCGACTTTCTTCTGTTGGTCCGAACCCTTGAAGTTGAAGCGGCCGACATAGGCGCGCGCCGGCACCGTGTGCTTGCCCAGCTTGATTTCCGTCTGACCGCCCGAGATTTCCTCGTACACGGTCGCGTCATCCTTCAGACTGTCGCGGCTCTGGTCCACGTAACCGAGCTTCACGGTCTCGCCGATGCGGATGGTGCCTTGATCGGGCTTTTCCTGGCCGGTGATCATACGGAACAGCGTGGTCTTGCCCGCGCCGTTCGGCCCGATGATGCCGACGATACCGCCCGGCGGAAGGTTGAACTCCAGATTTTCGATCAGCAGGCGGTCGCCGTAAGACTTGGTCAGCCCCTTGGCTTCGATCACCGTGCCGCCGAGACGCGTCTCGGTCGGGATGATGATCTGCATCGCCTCGGGGGTTTGTTCGGCCGCGCCCGCGACGAGCGCTTCGAACGCGGCGATACGCGCCTTGCTTTTGGTGCGGCGCGCCTGCGGGGACTGGCTCATCCACTCCATTTCGCGGTCGATGGTGCGGGCGCGCGAGGCTTCTTCGCGTTCTTCCTGCTCCAGACGCTTCTTCTTCTGTTGCAGCCACGAGGAGTAATTGCCCTCGTACGGGATACCGCGGCCACGATCGAGCTCGAGGATCCAGCCGGTCACATTGTCGAGGAAGTAGCGGTCGTGGGTCACGGCCACAACGGTGCCCGGATACTCTTCCAGGAAGCGTTCGAGCCAACCGACCGATTCCGCATCCAGATGGTTGGTCGGTTCGTCCAGCAGTAGCATGTCCGGCTTCGACAGCAGGAGGCGGCACAGCGCAACGCGGCGGCGCTCGCCGCCCGACAGCTTGGTGACGTCGGCGTCGGCCGGGGGACAGCGCAAGGCGTCCATCGCGATCTCACATGTACGCTGGAGATCCCAGCCGTTCACCGCGTCGATCTTTTCCTGAAGCTCCGCCTGCTCGGCGATCGCGGCGTTCATCTCGTCATCGGAGAGTTCCGTGGCGAACTTTGCGCTGACTTCTTCAAAGCGGTCGAGCAGCGCCTTCACTTCGGCCACACCGTCCATGACGTTCCCAAGAACGTCCTTGCTCGGATCGAGCGCCGGCTCCTGCGCGAGGTAGCCCACCTTGGCGCCTTCGGCTGCCCAGGCTTCACCGTTAAATTCCTTATCGATGCCCGCCATGATGCGCATGAGCGTCGATTTGCCCGAGCCGTTGGCCCCGAGCACGCCGATCTTGGCGCCCGGCAGGAACGACAGCCACACGTCCTTCACGACTTCGCGGCCGCCCGGATAGGTCTTCGACAGACCCTTCATAACGTAGATGTATTGATATGCGGCCATGCGGGCGGGTGTCCTGAAACCGGAGAATGGGGAACCCGGCTTTTACCCAATAAAAGCCGGGCTCACAATGGTAGGAATCGCCTGGAATTACTCGGTTTTAGGACAGTCCGCCGGCACGTACGCGCTCCGCTCCACGATCCCCATGCGCACCCCGCCGATCTCGAGATCGGGCCAGCGGGACGGTGTCGTTTTGAAATCGCCCGATTGCAACAAGGCCCGCATGTCGGCGCACGCGAGCCGGGCCGGCAGTTGGCCGGCGAATGTCCAAACCCCATTCTCATAACTGAAGATGAGCGGCGGCAGCGCCGCGGTGCTGGAGACAAGGATCACGTCATCGATGCCATTGCCGTCGAGATCGCGCACGAACGCTTCACACCTTTCGCCCGGTTGGTGCAAACACGGCAAGGTCATGACCGATGCGCGGTCGGCGTCGGTTTTAAGAGGCGCCGTCCAGTCCTGCTCGAGAAAGCCCGGCGGAATGACCTGCCCGCGCGCAGCCGTCACATTTAAGGCTAGCCCTGCGCGGTCGACCTGCGGATTTTCATGGTGCGCTTTGAGCGCCAAGGCCTGCGCGGCCCGGTCATTCACACCGGCCACTTGAATCTCGCCGGCTCTCATACGTTCTAGCGCCCGAAGGCCGTAACGTGCGCCTTGGAAACGAAGGTACTTATAATCGAAGGCGTCCGGCGAGATAAGGCCTTCCTCCAACCGCGCAACCTGACTTGCGACCGCGATACGCGCGGGGTCCGCGACGGGCGTGAATAACAACGCGAGGACCCCGATCACGACGAACGAAGTGGCGATATTGGTGTATTCGACGGCCTTCAAGAATTCAGTCCGCTGCAACACCGCCGTCACATAACCAACCGCATAACACGCACCGACGGTAACACAGGCCAGCGCGTAGACTCGCTCAACCGTCCACCCGTATTGCTGGACGCGCAATGTCAGCGCATACGCGGCGATGGCCACGAGCGGCGCCGGCAACACCGCGCCCGCGGTCATTGCCCAGCGCAGCGCCGTATGCGCGCGTGTATCGGGCAGGCCGTCCTGGTAGGCCGCGTTAATCAGCACGATCAGCGCCGCTGCAACGGCGAGGACGAGGCCGGCGGCGAAGTTTGTGTCCCACAGCGGCTGTAATCCCGTGAACGGCAGACTGACGATGAAGCCGGCGGCGATCACCACCAGCAAAGGTAACAGCCAGGACAAAAGGGTGAGCGCCAGCGTGCGAATACCGCGGACCAGCGAGACGCGCACATCGGTAAGATGAATCGCGATCGCCAGCGCTACCGTTGTGACGGGAATCGCGAACCACGCTTCATGGATCAAGTCCGCGAGGAACGTGAGTTTGATCAGCTTGAAGAGACCCGCGCCGAGATTCAACAGAAGCCAGAGCGCTCCGGCGAACCCGATACAGGCGGCGACCTGCACACCCTGTTTCCACGCGGCATCGAAGTAGGCGGAATAACGCGCGATGCGCTGGCCCTCGGCTTGAGCGGCCAAAATCAAAGCTTCCGCGATGAAAATCCCGACAGCCGTCGCGAACAGGAGCAAACCCGGCTCCCATCGCGCGACATCGAGCGCGCCGCCATTTTTATAACCGTCGAAAAACCCGACCATCGTACAGGCGACGACAACCACAGCGAGCCATGCGCCCAAACGCCGCGCCGGCAAATGGGAATGCGCGTGAATCGCTGCCAGCGGCGCAAACAGCAACGGGAGGAGCAGCGCCTGGAACGTGGCGAGATCGGACGCCGGCCAAACCCTGTGCTCTTTGGCCTGAAACATCAGAAAGAGGAAAAAGCCCTGCAGGAGCCCAATTGCGAGGCGCCGCACGCCCACCGTGCGTGTAACAGCCGTGGAGACTTCCGCCATGCCTGCGCCCTTATTTCGAGAAGGCTCTAGAATACCCAACTTTTTGTATTAATTGGGGCATTTCCGGCCAATTTGTCACTGGCGCCGAAGCCGGGTTCAGGCGAAATTCAGCCTAGGGAACCAAGGAAAAACAATGCCTGCCACAAACCGGCAAGCGCCCTCTCTGATTTCGGTCGTCTTGCCCTTCTATAATGAAGCGGCATCGGTGGACGCGCTTATGACGCGCCTCCTGGATGTGCTCGACCATCAGCCGGTCCCCTATGAGCTTGTCTGCGTCGACGACGGCAGCCGGGATGAGACTTGGCTGCAGCTCTCGGCATGGCGCGAAAAGAACGAAGCCATCACCCTCATCGGCCTGTCCCGCAATTTCGGGAAGGAGATCGCGATCACCGCGGGCCTCGATGCCGCCGAAGGCGATTGCACGCTGATCATGGACTCCGACCTTCAACACCCGCCGGAAGTCATCGAAGAGATGCTCGCGAAGTGGAAAGAAGGCTTCGATGTCGTCACGGGCGTGCGCCGCGACCGCACGACCGATGGATTTGCGCGCCGCGCCTTCTCGAAACTATTCTACCGCGCTTTCAACGCCCTCTCGCCGACTCCGATTACGCCGGATGCCGGCGACTTCCGTCTCCTGGACCGGAAGGTCGTCGACGCGATCCGCCGTATGCGTGAACGCGCGCGCTTCATGAAGGGCATTTACGGATGGGTCGGATTCAAGAGCACCACCATCCCCTTCGATGTCGAGGAACGCGCCCACGGCCGCAGCTCCTTCTCGCCGTTCCGCCTGTTCGCGCTCGCTTTCGACGGGATTCTTTCGTTTTCGACGGCGCCGCTGCGCCTGGCGATGTATGTCGGCGGCATCATCGCGTTGCTCGCCATTACCCTTGGCTCCTTCTATCTCGTGCGCACGGTCATCTACGGCATCGACGTGCCGGGCTATGCGTCCATTATCGTGTCCACCCTGGCTCTTTCCGGCTTCACCATGTTGCAGATCGGCGTGACAGGCCTCTACCTGGGCCGCATCTACGACGAAGTGAAAGCCCGGCCGCTGTATCTCGTGCGGGACATGGTCCTGCGTGAAGGCGCGCAGGCCGGCGCCGACCGCGCGGCCACCGTGCGCCACCTCAAGAACCTGGTCTGACATTGCCCCATCATCAGGTGGCGATCTGCGCGGACGACTACGCGCTCACGCCGCGCGTCAGCGCCGCTATTCTCGATCTCGCGCGTCACGGGCGCATTTCCGCCGTCAGTTGTATGACCGCGTCGCCGTTGTGGCCGGAGCTTGGACCGGCGTTGAAGTCGGTCGCGGATCACGTCGACATTGGCCTCCATCTCACCTTGGTCGAAGAAACGCCCCTCACCGCCATGCCGCGCCTTGCGCCGTCGGGCCGGCTGCCGTCTATCGGGCAACTCATCGCCAAAAGCTATCTCGGGTTGGCGCCGCTGGACGAGGTCGCCGCCGAGATCGAGGCGCAGGTCGCGGCCTTCATTGCCGTCATGGGGCGTCCGCCCGCGCACATCGACGGACATTTGCATACACATGTGCTTCCCGGGATCCGCGACATCGTCCTCGCGGCGGCGGCGCGCATGACCCCGCGGCCATGGCTGCGAACGACGACCGATCGCGCGGCATTTTCGCGCCCCGCCGGTTTTAAAGCGGGCGTACTCGATGCGCTGGGCCGCGCCTTCACGCGTGAGGCGTTGGCGCGCGGCTTTCTCACCAATGACGGTTTCAGCGGTTTTTACGATTTTGCCGGCGGCGATTACGCCGCCGCCTTTCCCGCGTTCCTGCGCAACATGGGCCCGCGGCCGCTTATCCTTTGCCACCCCGGCGCCGCCGACGATTCCGCGGCCTGGGCCGACGCCCGGGCCCGGGAATACGATTTTTTGGGAAGCGGCGCCTTCGAAGCGCTGCTCGGACCCGAAGGGGTTGTGCGCATGAGCGCCTTTAAATCGGCGGCGGCGGCGCCATGACCCCCTGAGCGGCGGCGCCACGCTCCTCTGCGCGGCCCGTCGATGTCGGAGGGACACGCGCCTCCTTTCGCCCGCGCGGCATGAAACAACGATGTTTTTGGAATCGCGCGTAACTTTACCGGCGATCGGCTGGCCGGCGGCAACCAGAATTTCCGCGATCGCGCGCCTAGACGCTCCCGCCAAGAGAGGATCGCATGTGCACGGGCAGGAAACGCTCGATGTCGGCCAGGAACGTTTCGGGCTCCACGGGCTTCGAGAAATATCCGCTAAAGCCCGCGGCGAGCACACGCTCTCGGGCACCCAGCATCGAGAAAGCCGTTATCGCGATGACCGGCACGTCGGCGAACGCGGGGACCGCGCGGATTTCCTTCAAGAAATCGTACCCATCGCGCACCGGCATCTGAAGGTCGCAAAGAACGAGATCAAAAACCGATTCTTTGGCGGCGCGCAGGCCGTCGGCGCCGTTGACGGCGGTGACCACGAAATGGCCCGCACCACGCAACAAATACTCAAACAGATCGCGGCTGTTGCGGTCGTCTTCGACGATCAAGATTGCACCACTCATGATTCCACCGGCAACGTCATGCTGAAACTACTTCCTTGGTTTACCCTGCTCGTGAAAGTGATGCGTCCACCCAAGAACGCCGCCAGCCTCTGACTGAGATGAAGGCCGAGGCCGCTGCCCTCGTAGGCGCGTTTGCTGGTGGGATCGACCTGCGTAAACGCCCCGAAAATGCGCCCTTGGGCCTCTTCGGGGATACCGATTCCCGTATCGGTGACGCGAATCTCCGCGACACCATGCGCGTTCGGCTTCAAAAGGACCAGTTCCACGCGGCCGGCGTCCGTGAACTTGATCGCGTTGCCGACGAGGTTGAGCACGATCTGGCTCAGGGCGCGTTTGTCGGTCCTGATCATCAAGGCGTCGGGCGGCAGGATCACGTCCAGAACCAGACCTTTTGCCTGCGCCTGCGGCCGCAGCGACGCGGCGACCTCCT
>JAIUPE010000136.1 GCA_020160875.1 Pseudomonadota bacterium | reverse complement strand
GTTTTCTCCGGCTTGCGCCAATAACCGCGGAAGACGCTCGGGCCTTTGATCTGGATTTCTCCGGTAGTGCCGTGCGGCACTGGCTGATGGGTTTCGTCGGTCACGCGCAGCGTCAGACCGGGCAGGGGCCAGCCGACCGCGCCGGCCGTGCGCGCGCGGTCGATATGTGCGCTGGTGATGATGCAGGCTTCCGTCATGCCGTAGCGTTCGAGGATCTGCTTGCCGGTCCGGTCTTCGAAAGCCTGGAAGGTTTCATCCAGAAGCGGGGCCGATCCGCTAATGAACAGCCGTACGGTCCGCGCCGCCTCTTTCTTGAAGCCGCAGTTTGCAAGAAGGCGCACATAATAAGTCGGCACGCCCATGAAGACGGTCGCCTTGGAAAGATCGCGGATCGTCTCTTCGGGCGTGAAACGGGCGTGGAAGATCATACCGGTGCCGTTCATCAGCACGGTGTTCAACGCCACGAACAAGCCGTGGACGTGGAAGATCGGCAGCGTATGCAGCAGCACGTCATCGGGCCCGAACTTCCAGACCTCATGGAGCGCCTTGGCGTTGGCCGCGAGATTGCCGTGACTCAGCATCACGCCCTTTGGTTTTCCGGTGGTGCCGGAGGAATAAAGGATCGCGGCAAGGTCGGTTTCATCGCGTTCGAGCGATCCGCTCAGCGGTGCGAGGCTCGCGGCGCGGTTCATCAGTGTGCCTTGGCCGTTCGCATCCAGGGTGAGCACCTGCGGCACTTTGCGCGCGGCGCAGACGTCCATCAGCGCTTTCGACGCCGGATCGGCGACGACCAACGTCGGTTCGGCATCGGCAATGAAATAGTCGAGCTCGTCCGTGCGGTACCCGGTGTTCATCGGCAGGAAGACCGCACCGGCGCGTAAGCACGCGAGGTACAGGAACACCGCTTCGGCGGATTTCTCCACCTGCATCGCCACGCGGTCGCCGGGCGCGACTTTCAGTTCGATCAGCAGCGCGGCGATACGGCCCGAGATCGCGTCCATCTCGGTGTAGGAGAAAACGCGGCCGTCGGGCCGGGTGATGAACGCGCGCGCGCCGTCCTTGGGAAAGCGCGTGCGGAAGATTTCAAAAAGATTTGCGGTCATGCGGCGCCTTCATACGGAAAAAGGCGGGCGCTCGCCAGAAGGCGTCAGCCGGACGGCTTCAGCCAAGTGACTTCAGATGGTGAAGTTGAGGTATTGGCCGCGCATGGGGTGCGGGCTCGCTTCCTGCTGCAGCTTCTTCGACGGATCTGGCGGCGGCGGCGGCGGGTTGGCGTTCGTCGCCGGCCCCGGATCACGCACGCGGGCGCTGGGGGTTTGCTGGAAAGCCGACAGATCGTTGATCGTGCTGGTGTCGCTCATGTCCCCAGCCTAACCTCTCAACCGAAGAGTGCAAGAGCGGGTCTAAAACGCGCGGAATCGTAAGGCTTTAGCGCTAGCCGGCGGCGGGCAGGAAGCTCTGGAGCGGCGCCCCCGGGTCGCCAAGCAGAATCGGGTCCGGTGTAACCCGGTGGGAAATCAGCTTTTTGGACTGTAGAAAATCTTTGGCCATGTTCACGGCATGACAGGCCACGAAGACACCGTCCCTCAAATAACACGCGGAGAATTTGCGTGTTTCCATGGACCCGCGGATGACGACGGTGTCGCCCGGCTTTGAAAGTCCGGCCATCTGCAATTTCAGATCGTACTGATCCGACCAGAACCACGGGACTTCGTCGTAGGCCGTAGGTGTCCCGGTGATCGCGAGCGCCGCGGCCTTGCCCTGGCCAAGCGCGTTCGGCACGGACTCAAGCCGTAGCCTTTCGCCGACGACGCGCGACGGATGGTTCGTGCAGTCACCCGCCGCGAAGATGTCCGGGTCGATGGTGCGCGCGCAGTCGTCGACGACGATGCCGTTGTCGACCGGCAGTCCCGCTTCCACCGCCAGCTCCACATTGGGCACGATACCGATGCCGATCACGGCGAGATCGGCATCGATCGCCGATCCATCGCTGCAACGCACGCGGGCAAGCGTGCCCGTGCCCTCGAATCCCGTGACGGTCTCGGAGGTGCGAATATCGACGCCTTCGGCGCGATGCACGTCGGTGTAGAACTGCGACATCTCGGGCGCGACGACGCGGTTGAGCACCAGCGGCATCATTTCAAGGATCGTCACCTTGCAGCCGCGCTTGACCGCAACCGCGGCGACCTCAAGGCCGATGTAACCACCGCCGACGATCACGAGTTTCACGCCGGCTGTCAGGCGGTCGCGGAAACCTAGAACATCCTCGGCGTTGCGCAAATAATGCACGCCCGGAAGCTCAGCGCCCGGACAGATCATGCGGCGCACGCGCCCGCCTGTGGCCAGCACAAGCCTGCCGTAACGCAGCACTTCACCGGTCGAAAGGCCGACGGTCTTCTGCACGCGGTCGATGTGTGAAACCGTTGTTTTTAGGCGTAAATCGATGTTCTTGTCGGCATAGAAGGCCGCGGGGCGCATCGCCATGCGCTCGAGTTCCACCTCGCCCGCCAGGAAGCCCTTGGACAGGGGTGGGCGCTCGTACGGCACATAAGCTTCGTCGCCGATCATGGTGATCGGGCCGGCGAACTGGTTCTGGCGCAGGAAGATCGCGGTCTGCGCGCCGGCTTGGCCCGCGCCGATGATAAGAACGTTCTCGCTCATGCGGATGGTATGAAGAAAGCGGTGGAGGAGCGCTAGTTTTCTTTGATGGCGTCGCCGGCCACCAGCTTGTCGATCTGCTCCTGCGTCAGGCTCTTCTTCATTTCTTCGTTGCTCATCGGCACGCGCGGACCCTTGCCGCGTTTTTCCTCGCCCTCGGACATCACTTCCGAGCGGCGGCGGCGGTCGGGGCCGAAATAGCCGCCGATATCCACGAACGGACGCGGACGTTCGATCACTTCACGGATGCGTAGGATAAGGCTCTTGGCGTTGAAGGGCTTGGCCACATATTCGGTAACGCCGCAGTTGCGCGCGAAGATCACTTTCTCGCGCCGCGTTTCCGAGGTGATCATGATGATCGGGGTGAAGCGGATGTTGTTGTTCTTCTCCGCGCGCACCGACTTCAGGAACTCCACCCCACTCATGGGTTGCAGGAGCCATTCGGTAATGACGATGTCCGGCGCCCAGCTGCGCATGATGCCCAGGGCCTCACCGCCATGGTGCGCCTCGTCGATGCGCTTGCAGCCTAAGGTTTCCAGAATCCCTTTGATGACGCGCCGCATATACGCGCGGTCGTCCACCACGAGGAAGCTGATAGGCTTCAAATAATCTGAAGTCGCCGCCATACCCTACGTGCTCTTACCCTGAAGGCGTGGTTTCTGACCGGCGCCATCCCCAGCCCGTTCCCCCGGGATCATATTTTGGAAGTTTTAAGGTATTCTTTCTCCCGGACAACTCAAAGCTTTTGAAGGACATACAGTGAAGACCTCCCCCGCCAAGCCGGCCCGCGCCACCCTCGCGGATCATGCCCCCCGGACTTGGCAACGCATGCTGTCCGGGCGCCGTCTGAACCTCGTGGAGCCCTCGCCCCTCGATATCGAAATTGAGGACATTGCCCTGGGTCTTGCACGTAATACGCGTTGGAACGGCCAGACCCGTGGAGCCCACGGTTGGAGCGTGGCCCAACATTCAGACCTTACGGTTGAGATTATGCGCCGTTTGAAGCCGCGGGCGCCCGCCAGTCTACTCATGGCCACAAAGCTCCACGACGCCTCGGAATACGTGACCCATGACCTCATCACCCCCCTCAAGGCGGTCGTCGGCGATGTCTTCAAGGAGGTCGAGCGCCGCCTGACCTCCGCCATTTATATCCGCTTTGGGTTGAAGCCGGCCCTCTCCGCCGACGAAAAGGCGCTCATCAAGAAGGCCGACATCATCGCCGCGGCCACCGAGGCGGTTCAACTCGCTGGTTTCACGGCTGCGGAATGTAAGAATGTGCTCAACTTCAAGGAAAAGCCTCTCAAGGACGTGACCTTGAAGCCACTCCCCGTGGCCGACGCGGAACGCCAGTTCCTCGACGGCTTCCGCATCCTTGAAAAAGCGCTCGCGCTGCAGACCCGCTAACAGGAGGCCTTATGAGCCGCTTCGCGATGATCCTTTATGTCTTCGGCGCCGTCATGGCGCTCATGTCCGTCTGCGCGGATGCGTTCGCGGCGCATGGCCTTGTTACAATGGCTCCAGCGATGGAGCAGGCCGTGGTCTGGTTCAAGGAAGGCGCAAACTTCCAGATGAACCACGCCCTCGGCTTGCTGATCGCGACGGCCGTCGCGGAGCGCGTCGCGGACCTGCGCGCCCAATCCATCCTCCGCCTGGCCGCCATCGCCTTCGGGGTGGGAGCCGTCCTTTTCTCAGGCGCGCTTTACTCCATCTCCTTCGCGGGACCGGGCTTCTTCGCGCCGTGGGGCGGCTTCGCGGTGATGATCGGCTGGCTGCTGTTCGCCGTCGGGGCGGTTATGGCGGCCGCCCACACACCCAAGTGAACTTAAGGGGACGCGCCTGGTATTCGCCGATTTCGACGGGCGCGGCGCGGCCGGGATGAAAGAGCGCGGCAAAACCACGGCGGAACGCGGCAGGCCGAGGGCGGCGGTGCCGACGGCGCTTCTGATGAACCCGGCTTCCGCCTTCTTGCGCGCCCACGCCTGAAAGCGATGGGCGCCGTGATTTCGCGGGCGGGCGAGAAAGGCTTAAAGGCGACCGGCGATCTTTTTCGCCAGCGCTTCTTCCATGCCGCGTTGGGTGACCTTGTCGCCGTTCTGCAGGAACACCGAGACGCCGAAGCTGACGTCGCCCACGCGCGACGCAAGACCATCGCCCCACCACAGCGCGTCGTCGCCGATTCCAGGCACCTGAACGGGCTTCGACGGGATGATGCCCTTTTCGGCGACGTCGTAGAACTCCTGCAGGAAGTGCGCGGCCTTGCCGCTGTCCTTCGGCCAGGTGATCGCATTCAGGATGGCGAACCGCATGCCCGCCATCGGCAGGTCGACGCTGTCCTTGCCTTCGTCCTCGGCCACACGCCAGACGCAGGTTGAAGAATAGGCGCCTTCGTAGCCTTCCTTATGATCCAGCTTGCCGTCGTCGCGGCGGTCGGCCGGCATCACCTTCAATTTCAAGATCGAGGCCACTTCCGAGTCCTTCAGCAGCGCGCAGGCATCGGCGGGCCCCGCGTTCGCCTGCGCCATGCTGTCGCGCGCGCTCATGGACGCGACGGTCAAAGCCACCGCCACCGCCGCCACAACGCCGAGAATCCCGGCTTCCGCGCTCATACCCATGGGTCTGTCTCCTCGTTTCGGAACGTCCTCTTAGCATACCGCGATCCGGCCGCGCGAGATATACGGCGCTAACCGCGTTTGTGGCTGTGCTGGAAGTAAAAACCGACGCCGAGGGTCAAAACGCCCGCCAAAACCAGCGGAAACGTGAACCCTGTCACATTGGCAACGGTACCTTGAATGAGCGCGCCGGCCGCAAGTCCCACGCGCGTGACCGTGTACCATGTGCTGATGGTGCGGGCGCGCATGCGGTCGTCCGCCACCATCTGTGTCACGGTCTGCGTGCTGATGCTGGTCAGAACACCGAGCAGGCCGATGCCGGCGACCAGCGGCACGGCGAGGAAGAAGCTCTTGTTGAACCCGAAGGCGATCAAAACGAGGCCGTTGAGAACGGCGCAGATCAGTCCGATGCGCAGCGCGTCTTCATGATTGCTGCGCTGCGCGACGAAAAGTCCCGCGCAAATCGCGCCCACCCCTTGCGCCGACGTCATGGTCGCAAGACCCGCGACGCCATGGCCCAATTGTTTATCGGCGATCCCGGCCATGAGGTCGCCCAGCGGCCAGGTCAGCATGCTGCAGCACGCGATAAGACCGATGGCGATGCGCAAGTCCTTATGCGTCCAAGCGTAGCGCGCGCCTTCGGCGATGTCGCTCCACACGGAGATCCAAAAGGAGCCCGGCGCGCCGGTGGTGGTTTCGCGCGGCGGTACGGTCATTGCCATCAGCGAGGCAATGACGAACAGATAACTCGCCGCGTTCACGGCGAAGGAATAACCCGCGCCCATGGTTGCGATCATCAAGCCCGAGATCGCGGGCCCCACGATGCGCGCGGTATTGAAGGTCATCGAGGTGATGGCGACGGCGTTGCCCAGGTTCTCGCGCGGCACCAGGCTCGGGACCAGCACCAGACGCGCGGTTTGTGTCGCCGGTTGAATCACCCCCGAGGCAAGCTGCAAGAACAAGATCCACAGCGGCGTGACGTATCCCGTCACGGTGAGAACGGCGAGGGCGGCGGCCTGTAAAGTCGACAGAACCTGACCGACCAGGGCGATCTTGCGCCGGTCGTAACGATCGGCGAGGGCGCCGATGATGGGAGCCACGATAATCGTGGGCATGAATTCGGCGAAGGCGATCGCGCCGAGCCATGCCGCCGATCCGGTCAGTTCCCACGTCAACCAGCCCACCGCCACGCGCTGCATCCAACTGCCGATCACCGAGATGAGATTCCCGGCGGTGAACATGGCGAAGTTGCGGTTGGAAAGCGTGCGGCGGAACGCCGCGAAATTCGGCAGGGACGGCATATGTGTATCGTAACAGAAGTTTTCAGAGCCGTTCAGAGAATAGCCGCGCAAGACTTGGGCGGCTGTATTTGCGTATAGTCGCCTTCCCTCGGGGAGGTTCCAATGGCTCAGAGCGCGTCGCATCCATTTAGCCGGTTCTTCAAACACGCGGCCCTTATCGAAACGCACGAGTTGCGCGCGGTGGTGCTCTCCTTCTTCTATTTCTTCTTCCTTTTGGGCAGCTATTTCATTCTGCGTCCTGTGCGCGATGCGATGGGCGTTACCTACGGGGCGGAGAACCTTGAAGAACTCTATACCGGTACGTTCGTTGGCACTCTCATCGTCGCGCCGATTTTTGCGTTTGTGGCAAGTCGCGTAAAACTCGCAACGCTCATCCCTTGGATCTACGGGTTCATCGTCCTCACGATCCTTGGTTTCTACGCTTGGTTCGAAAGCGCGGAATCGGATCGTTGGGTCGCCGCCGCATTCTTCGTTTGGGTGAGCGTTTTCAACATGCTCATTACATCCGTCTTCTGGAGCTTCATGGCGGATTTGTTTTCACGCTCCCAGGCCAAGCGCCTCTACGGGTTCATGGCTGCCGGCGGAAGTTTGGGCGCGCTTCTCGGGCCGATGATCACGGCGCTGCTGGTCAGCCGTGTCGGAACAAATACGCTCCTACTCATCTCGGCCGTGGGCTTCTGCATAGCGATTGTTCTTGTGAACGCGCTTGTCCGGGAGAAGGCGAGATTGCGTATCGCAGGCGACGATCCTCAACGAACGACGCTCGATCACGCTCTTAGACCAGTGCCATTCGTCGCGCCGGTCTGGATGCAGCGCTCCCCTAAGCTGGTCGACCTCGCTTCATTCTTCGCCCGCGTTCTTTCGCCGCTGCGCGGCTTTGGTCTTCTGTTCAAGTCGCCGTACTTGCTCGGAATTGGCGCTTTCGTTCTTCTCATGACCTGGGTCTCGACCATTCTTTATGTTCAGCAGGCCGGCTTTATCGGCGACGCCTTCCCAAGCCGTGAAGCGCGCACCGCGGCCTTTGCTTGGGTCGATGTGATCGTCAACACTCTTACGATCGGTATTCAGTTCTTTGGGACGGGCCGTCTCGTTGCCCGATTTGGGGTGCGCGCCGGTCTCATCATCAATCCCATTTTGATGATTTTTGGTTTCATTGCGGTTTCTCTTTCCCCGGTTTTGATGATCCTCCTGGGGGCGCAAATTGTCCGGCGTGTCTCCGAATACGCGCTGGCGCGCCCAAGTCGCGAGATGCTGTTCACCGTCGTGGATCAGGAAAGCAAATACAAAGCCAAGAACATCATCGACACGGTCGTTTATCGCTTCGGCGACTTGAGCGCGGTTTGGGTACAGAAGGGGCTCGCGTTTGTCGGTGTAGGCGTGGTGGGTATTGCGATGTTTGGTGTGGGT
>JAIUPE010000135.1 GCA_020160875.1 Pseudomonadota bacterium | reverse complement strand
GATATCATCGAGCAGCGAGTGCGCGGGTTTGGCGAGGCGCGATTCCGTGTAGCGCATCGCCGCCGGGGCGTCGCCATCCATGGAACCGAAATTCCCCTGCCCGTCGATGAGCGGCACGCGCATGGAGAAGTCCTGCGCCATGCGGACCATCGCGTCATAGATCGATTGGTCGCCATGGGGGTGATACTTACCCATGACGTCCCCGACGATGCGCGCGGACTTACGGAAGGGCTTGTTGTATTCGTACCCCGCTTCCTTCATGCCGTAGAGGATGCGGCGGTGAACGGGCTTCAGACCGTCGCGCACATCGGGCAGCGCGCGGCTGACGATCACGCTCATGGCGTAATCGAGATAGCTGCGGCGCATCTCGTCTTCGATGGTGACGGGCGTAATATCCAAGGGCGTCGGTTTCGTAATTTCGCTCACCGGCTCACTCGCTAAAATTCACACAAAAGACGTCTCGGCTCCGGCTTGTTTGTTGCATTGCACAAGCCGAACACGGGAGGTTCTGAAGGCCTATGATTTTGGTCATTCTTACCGCCCGGAGCCGAACGGTTTGGACCCACAAAATCTAGCAGATCGCAGAGGCGCGGTACAACGGCGGCGTGCCGAGCGCGCGGGCCCGCAAGGCCATCTGAGAGGCCGCCTTCTTATGCCGATTTTCAGGGCATTACCGCCGCTCCCCGCGCCGGCCGGAAAACCGGGCCGCCGCCCCCACTTTGACCGACCTGCCCCGGTGGGGGGGCCAAGTATGCGACTCCGAGCCCTGGTATGCCGCGGACATGAGGCCCGGAGGCAATTCCGCGCCCTTTTCACGAAACGGTCTCACAACCTGCACGGCCCCACCCAATCCGGATATTGCTGCAGTGCAGCGGTCCGCACGCTGCGGCGCGTTTTTGCCATTCCCGAGAGCCGTGATACCAACGGTATTCATAGGGGGGAATTCCAATGGCGCTGCCTGAGCTGTTTCGCAATCGTTTGCGCGTGCCCGTCGTCGGCGCGCCGATGTTCCTGGTCTCACGGCCTCAATTGGTCATCGCGCAGTGCAAGGCCGGCGTCCCCGGCTCCTTCCCGACCTTGAATGCGCGACCGATCGAACAACTCGATGCGTGGCTGACCGAGATCGCGGACGCGCTCAAGAACGACCCCAAGGCCGCCCCCTATGGCGCCAACCTGATTGTTCACCGGACCAACACCCGCCTCGAGCAGGACATCCAGCTGGTGGTCAAACACAGGGTGCCGTTCGTGATCACCTCCGTCGGCGATCCGTCCGAGATCGTCAAACACATCCACGGCTACGGCGGCATCGTCTTCCATGACGTCACGACCGTGCGGCACGCCCAGAAGGCCATTCAGGCGGGCGTGGACGGCCTCATCCTCGTCAGCGCCGGCGCCGGTGGTCATGCGGGGACCATGTCCCCGTTTGCATTGGTGTCCGAAGTACGACGGATATTCGCCGGCACCATCTTGCTGTCGGGCGCGTTGTCCAACGGCGCCCAGGTGAAGGCCGCGCAGTTGATGGGCGCGGATCTGGGCTACATGGGCACCCGTTTCATCGCGACCAAGGAAGCCGCGGCGGACGATCAGTACAAGGAGATGATCGTCCAGAGCGCGATGGCGGATATCATCTACACGCCGTACTTCAGCGGCGTGCCCGCCAACTACCTCAAACATTCCATCACCATGCGCGGGCTCGATCCGGCGAAAGTGTCCGGCGTGCGCGAAGGCGCCAATCTCGGCATCGATGAGCGCGCCGACGAGTTCAAGGCCTGGCGCGATATCTGGTCGGCGGGCCATGGCGTGGGCACCATCGACGACGTGCCCTCGGTCGAGGATCTGGTGGCGCGCCTGAAGCGCGAATACGACGCCGCCACTGTTTAGGAAAACAGCGCCTAAACTACAGTTTAGCTCGATTTAAGGGGCGTTTGCGTGAGGGGATGCTTCACTCTACGCCTGTTTCGCGGCAGCGCAATATTGTAATTGCTGCGACGCAAAAACTTCATTGGTGGACCTGGGAGGCGTCTGAGAACCTGAGCGGGCTTCGGGAGGCTACATCGTCACCCACATAAGGATCGTAGCCATGAAATTCGCGCTCGTACTCACCTCCTCGCTGCTCGCCTCGCTCTCGGTTGTCAGCGCCGCGCAGGCCGACACCACCAGCGGCCTTCTCGACAAAAGCGCCCGCGCGATCGTCGCGGAAAAATGGCGCACCGGCCTTGCCGCCACGCGCGAACTCCTGGACACGCCGAACCTGACGACGGAGCAACGCGCCGCGGGCCTCACGCACCTTTGCATCCACCTCACACAGATCGGCCGCACCGAGCACGCCCTGCGCGCCTGCGATGAAAGCATCGCACTCAACGGCGCCGACTGGGGCGCCTATGTGAATCGCGGCAACGTACACTCGGCCATGGGCAACCGCATCGCGGCCAAGGCCGACTACAAGAAGGCGAAAGAGCTCAATCCGACGACCGAGACCGTCGAGATCGCCGAGAGCATGATGAAAGAAACGCCGTACATCTTCGGCCGTCCGGCCGTGGACGCCGGCACGCAACAGGCGCTGGGCGAACAACGTCTCGCTGAATAATTACGATTGCTAAGGGGTCGGGGGACGCCGGAAAGGGGCGCGCTTACGGGCGCGCCCCTTTTACTTGGCTAGGCCGGAAAGTATTTCGCGTAGACCTTCACCGCTGTGATGAGCAGCGACGAAACCACCGAGGTCGAGCCGAGGAACAGCATCGCGGACCCGAAGATCTTCCGGCCGCGAAGACCTGCATCGAAAGCTCCCGCGATCGCGAGGCCCGTGAAGCCCACGGCATAAAAACTGGCGCCGACCATGAGGCCCGCCGCAAGCGGTGCGTCATCCATGGCGCCGATCGATGCAAGCAGGCTCGCGACGAAAGCGGCCAGCAAAATCCAAAGGAGCTGCATCTTCAAACCACCCGAAGCACTACGAACTTAAAAAGAGCCGTGAGGCACATCACAAACCCACCACTCACACCGAGCGCCGCACTCCATTCCGCGATCGGCCGGAACATGGTCTTTGACCAAAACGTGTCGTCCAGCAACTTGAACGCGTGAACACAGAAGAGTGCCGTAAAACCGATCAAGAACAACCCCGAAGACGCAAGCAGATCGCTTCCCAACTTCGAGCCAGCCTCCGCGCCGGCTCCCGCCGTCAGCGTCGCAACAAACGCCGCGCCAATGGCGACAAGCCCGGCTTCGACAGCCTTTCTATGGCGATAGTGGCGGTAAATGACGTCTTCGGTTTCGGGCTCCCGGAACCGTCGCGCCCTCAGTCCTCTGGCCACGAACCGAGCTCGCTTTAGAACGGGATGTCGTCGTCCATGTCGTCACGGGGCGGACCTTTCTTGGAGCCGCCGCCAAATCCACCGCCCTGGCCGCCGCGCGGGGCGTCCATGGAGGGCGCGGAATCCCAGCCGCCGCCGTCATCGCCCATTCCACCGCCGCCGCCACCACCGCCACCACCTTTGCCGTCAAGCATGGTGAGTTCGGAGTTGAAGCCCTGAAGCACGACTTCGGTGGAGTACTTTTCCTGGCCTTGCTGATCGGTCCACTTGCGCGTCTGGAGCGAGCCGCAGACGTAAACCTTCGAACCCTTCTTGAGATAACGCTCGGCGATATCGGCGAGTTGGCCGAAGATCACCACGCGGTGCCACTCGGTCTTTTCCTTGCGCTCGCCGGTCGACTTGTCTTTCCAGCTTTCAGAGGTGGCCAGCGAAAGGTTCGCGACCTTCCCACCGTTCTGCATGGTGCGGACTTCCGGGTCCTTCCCAAGATTACCGATGAGGATGACTTTATTGACGCTGCCAGCCATTGCTTACTCCAGGTGTGAAACGCTTTAGAAAAGTCTTACAGGGTTGGGGGGCCGTTGGGAACGCCTACGATTTCGCGCGATCCCTTTGGTTTTTCCCCAGGCTTCAAGAGACGCCAGGAGTCCATCCATCGTTCCGCGTCCGGATGAGGAAAGGCCGAGGCAGGCCCGTTAAGTTGCAGAACGTATTGATGTCCGCCCGCGGCTAAAACGCGAATCAACGTGGAGCCACCGTCCTTTTCATACCCATACTGCACGCCCTTGGCGCCGGATTGGACGAGATACTCTATCGCACCTTCGGGCACATTTCGGGTCGCAAAGGCGAGAATCTCCTCCGCCGTCCGCTTGTCGGACGCATTTAGGGTTCCGGCCGAAACCATGAACACCACGCCATTAGGGCCAGGAAAGAAAGCGTAGTGCCTGACGTGCATCGGACCCGCGGGGCTCTCTCGTTCTTCTTCCTGTAAGATCGGCACCGCGGATTGAGAGATCGCAAATCCGTCGGCCTCGTATGCGTACTCGCGCCACTCCGCCGCGGAGGCGGTTGTCACGCATGAGAAAAATGCGAGAAGCGCGGCGGCGGTGAGCTGAATCACGTTTTCACCATCACGACAAACGAGTCGAAGAACCGCCGGGCGGCGAAGTCCGGAAACACGTCGGCGGGGCCGGAAACCAGAAGCTCGTAGACCATGCGGTGGCCGAACACCAAGCGCTGGCGATACATCTTTCCGTCCAGATAAACGTGCCGCTGGTAGGTCGGGACTTTCCCGTCGATGCGGTCCCATTCGGTGAGATCAAAGCCGTTGGCCTTGGCGATCTCATGGGAGCTGCGATCATCGCTTTTGCGGCGCTGAACAGCGACCACCGAGAACCGCAGCGTTCCACGATCAAGGGTGTAGGACTGCGGCGTCATGACGCCCGCGGTGATGTAGCCGGCGGCCGCAATGTCGAATTGTCCCGGCGCTTCGACCGCGAAGCCGCGCGCCCAGTCTACGTACCCGTGCCAATAGTCCTGCCGATAGGCCGTGTGCTCGACACCCTTCGGAAGGGTGGAGCAACCGGGAAGCGCCAAAATCGCGAGCAAAACGACGAGAATCCGGGTCATTGGGTTTACCTTTCGGGCTGGCGACCTATATGGGGGGATCGAACGCCGAATAGCCTGCGCAATGCGCGCAGAAACAATATAAATACCAATAACTTATGAGCCATATGAGCTCCTCGCCCAGGCCCGGTCTTCGCCGCACCTGGAGAGGAAACATAACGAGAACAGTTAAGCCCTTTCCCGCTTCTCTGGCAAGAGCGGAAAATGCGCGAAATAGCGCAGGCTTCGGCTTTCGGCGCGGTGGTTTTGCCGGCCTACGGCGCTGTGATTTTGAAAGAGGAGAAGAAGCGTTGCGCCTGCTGCTCCGGGAACGTCTTCTGCGGGCCGACGGCCATGAGTTGATACAGCACGCGATCCTTGAAGATCAGGCGCACGACATTGCGCTGACCTTCGAGAACGAATTCCGTATCCACGGCCGTGGTGCCGTCGGCGCGCGCGACCGGTTTCGCCGCGCCGCCGCCAAGGTCCTTCGCGATCGCATCGATGCTGCGTTTGTCGCTTTCGGGTCGCGTGGCCACGGTGACGCTGAAATCGTTGCCCATGTCGGAGCCGACGTAGCTTTGCGCGGTGACCTGCTCCCCGTCGAAATCCATGTTCGTGTACATCGACATGAGCAGACCCGGCGTCGTGATCTGGAAGTTGTGCTCGGCGATGACATGGGAGCGCCACGGCGCGGTCGTGTACTTCCGGCCCTCGGTCCGCCACCCATACATAAAAGCCAGCAATGCCGCCGCGAGAAGCACCACCGGAATGATGGCAATGAGACGAACCCGCGGGTTCATCCGGCGAATATTTTGCAGACTATCGTCGTTGTCTTCGAAACTCACGCGAACCTCGCCTGAAGTGTCACTTGCCGCTGAACCGCTTTACGCATAATAACAAGGCCGCGCAAGAACAGAACGGGAACTTTCGATCCCTCGCCACCTTATCCACAGCCGTGAATGGGGTCTCGCTCCAAACCTTGTATTCGGACACCATGCCCAAAGATACACATCGTTCCCCGAAGAAGAAAAACATCGTTCACGAGATGCTCACCGACATCAAGGTCCGCGGCGCGCGCGAACATAATCTGCGCGGCGTCAATGTCGATATCCCGCGCAACAAGCTGGTGGTTGTGACCGGGCTTTCGGGCTCCGGCAAAAGCTCGCTCGCATTCGACACCATCTACGCCGAAGGTCAGCGGCGTTACGTGGAATCCTTGTCCGCTTATGCCCGCCAGTTCCTAGAGCTGATGCAAAAGCCGGATGTGGATTCCATCGAAGGCCTTTCGCCCGCGATCTCCATCGAACAGAAAACCACCAGCCGCAATCCGCGCTCGACCGTCGGCACGGTGACCGAAATCCACGACTACATGCGCCTTCTGTGGGCGCGTGTCGGCGTCCCCTACTCGCCCGCCACCGGCCTTCCCATCGAAGCGCAAACCGTTTCGCAAATGGTCGACCGCATCATGGCCATGGGCGAAGGCACACGCCTTTACCTGCTGGCGCCCATCGTGCGCGGCCGCAAGGGCGAGTACAAAAAAGAATTGCAGGAGCTGCAGAAGAAAGGCTTCCAGCGCGTCAAGGTCGACGGCACGCTGTACGAGATCGGCGAGGTCCCCACTCTCAATAAGAAACTCAAACACGACATCGAAGTCGTGGTGGACCGCGTTGTCGTGAAAGACGGCGTGCAGTCCCGTCTTGCCGATTCACTTGAAGCCGCGCTTGGTCTGGCTGAAGGGATCGCCTTCGCCGAGAACGCCGACAAACCCGGTGAAGAGGGCCGCACGGTTTTCTCGTCCAAATTCGCCTGCCCGGTCTCCGGTTTCACGATTGAAGAAATCGAGCCGCGCCTCTTCTCGTTCAACAATCCTTTCGGCGCCTGCCCGACGTGCGATGGCCTTGGCGTGAAGATGCTGTTCGATCCGGCGCTGATCGTGCCGGATGAGGAGCTTTCGGTCGAAGACGGCGCGGTCGCGCCCTGGTCTTCGTCGTCGGTCCCCTCGCCCTACTACCTCATGGCGCTCAAAGGGGTGCTCGCGCATTACGGCGCCAAGGCCGACGTAGCGTGGAAGAAGCTTCCCGCGAAGGTCAAGAACGCGGTGCTGTACGGCACCGGCGACGACGAGATCGCGATCAAATACTCCGACGATGTGCGCAAGTATGAGACGCGCAAGCCCTTCGAAGGCGTCGTCAACAATTTGCAGCGCCGCTGGCGCGAAACCGATTCCTCGTGGATGCGCGAAGAACTGGAGCGTTATCAGACCAGCCAGCCGTGCGAAGCCTGCGGCGGCAAGCGTCTGAAACCGGAAGCCCTGTCGGTCAAGATCAACACCAAGAACATCGCCGAAGTCTCGGAAATGTCGATCGCCGACGCCGGCGCATGGTTCGGCGGCCTGCAGACGAAGCTGACGACCAAGCAAATGGAAATCGCGCGCCGCATCCTGCGCGAGATCGACGACCGCCTGCATTTCCTGAACAACGTGGGGCTCGACTATCTCACGCTCTCGCGAAACTCCGGGACGTTGTCCGGCGGAGAAAGCCAACGTATCCGCCTCGCCTCGCAGATCGGCTCCGGACTCACGGGTGTGTTGTACGTGCTTGATGAACCGTCCATCGGCCTGCATCAGCGCGACAACAACCGCCTGCTCGAAACGCTGCGCCGCCTTCGCGATATCGGAAATTCGGTGCTGGTGGTTGAACATGATGAAGACGCGATCCGCACCGCGGACCATGTGATCGACATGGGTCCCGGCGCCGGCGTACACGGCGGCCAAGTCGTCGCCGAGGGCACGCCAGACGACATCATGAAAAACAAGGAGAGCCTGACCGGTGCTTACCTGACCGGCACGAAGTACATCCCCGTTCCGAGCGAACGCCGCAAAGGCAACGGCAAGAAACTCACCATCAAGAACGCCCGCGCCAATAACCTGAAGAACGTCACGGTCGATATCCCGCTGGGGATTTTGACGTGCATCACAGGCGTATCGGGCGGCGGCAAAAGTTCGCTCACCCTCGAGACCCTTTACAAGGGTCTCGCCAAGGAACTCTACGGCGCGCGCGATTTGCCGGGCCCGCACGACAGGATCGAAGGCATCAACCAGCTCGATAAGGTGATCGACATCGATCAGTCGCCGATCGGCCGGACTCCGCGTTCGAACCCGGCGACGTACACCGGCGCCTTCACGCCGATCCGCGACTGGTTCGCCGAGTTGCCGGAAGCCAAAGCGCGCGGTTACGCACCTGGCCGTTTCAGCTTCAACGTCAAAGGCGGACGTTG
>JAIUPE010000134.1 GCA_020160875.1 Pseudomonadota bacterium | reverse complement strand
CACGCCGAGGAAACTCGCGTGGTGGTTCTGGATGGAACGCGCCTTGAGGAATTTGATGTAGAGACATCTACAAAGAAACAAATCAAAGGCAACATCTACCTCGCCAAAGTCGTCCGCGTCGAACCTTCGCTGCAAGCCGCCTTCGTCGATTACGGTGGGAACCGTCACGGGTTCCTCGCCTTCAGCGAAATTCATCCCGACTATTATCAAATCCCCGTCGCGGACCGTGAACGGCTGATCGCCGAGCAGGAGCGTCACGAGCGGGAAGAAGAAGAACGTCAGGCCCGCCGCCGCGCGCGCCGTGACGCACAGGCCGCGACCGCGCCGCCGGGCGCCGAAGGTCAGCCGGCGGAAGGCGTTGCCGCAGACGACGCGCACGACGACATCCATGACGATCACCACGACGATCATCATGAGCATGGTCATGACGATCACCACGATCACGATCACGACCACGATCATCATGATCACGATCATGACGATCACCACGACGACCATCACGACGATCACCATGAAGACGGGGCCATTCCCCTCGCCTTCATTCCGCCGGCGATCACGTCCGAGCTGCCGCCGGATGATGAACATCACGACGATGAACATCACGACGGTGAGCATCATGATGAGGCGCATCATGAGGACGCCCCTCACGATCAAGCAGGGTCAGATCCCGCACCGGAAACCATCGGCGGCGACACCGCCGACACGGCGCCGGACGCCGAAGCCGCCGCCGAAAACACCGGTGAGAACGGCGGGGAAGCCACGCCGCAACCGGCGGAAAAGCCGCACGTAGAAACCGTGGGCGGCGAAGACGACGAAGAGGAAGAAAGCCGCGACGACCGCAGTCGCCGCCGCTTCGTGGCCTCGCGTCACTACAAAATCCAGGAAGTCATCAAGCGCCGCCAGATCATGCTGGTGCAGGTGGTGAAGGAAGAGCGCGGCAACAAGGGCGCTGCGCTGACCACTTATCTGTCGCTGGCCGGCCGCTACTGCGTGCTGATGCCGAATTCGGCGCGCGGCGGCGGGGTGTCGCGCAAGATCACCAGCGCACAGGATCGCCGCCGCCTGAAGCAAATTCTGGGCGACTTGGAACTGCCGACGAACATGGGCGTCATCCTGCGCACAGCGGGTTCGGAGCGTTCGCGCGCCGAAATCAAACGCGACTACGAATACCTGCAGCGCACATGGAACAGCATCCGCGAAATCACGATGCAGAGCCGCGCGCCGGCACTGATCCATGAAGAAGCCAGCCTGATCAAACGCGCCATCCGCGACATCTACAGCCGTGATCTGGAAGAAGTGTGGGTCGACGGCGAGGAAGGCTACAAGGTCGCCAAGGACTTCATGCGCATGCTGACGCCCAGCCATGCCAAGAAAGTCCAGCGCTATAAGGACGATATCATCCCGCTGTACCACCGTTATCAGGTGGAAACGCAGATGGAATCGATCAACAGCCCGGTGGTGCAATTGCGCTCGGGCGGTTCGATCGTGTTTGCCCAGACCGAAGCCCTCGTGGCCATCGACGTGAACTCCGGCCGCGCCACCAAGGAGCGGCATATCGAGGAAACGGCCTTCAAGACGAACATGGAAGCGGCTGAGGAAATCGCACGGCAACTTCGTTTGCGCGATTTGGCCGGCCTCATCGTCATCGACTTCATCGACATGGAAGACAACCGCAACAACCACGCGGTTGAACGTCGCCTGAAAGAAGCTTTGAAGGCCGACCGCGCGCGTATCCAGGTGGGCCGCATCAGCCACTTCGGGCTTCTGGAGCTGTCACGCCAGCGCCTGCGCCCCAGCCTGATCGAAGCCAACTTCCGCACCTGCTCGCACTGCGCGGGCACCGGCATGATCCGTTCGACGGAATCCGCCGCCGTGCACTCGCTGCGCATGCTGGAAGAAGAAGGCGTGCGCCAGCGTTCGAGCGAAGTGACGATCACCGTGCATCCGGATGTCGCGCTGTACCTTCTGAATTACAAGCGCGAGGCGCTTGCCAGTATCGAAAGCCGCTACGGCATCCGCATCTTCGTGATGGGCGACGCCCTCCTCATCCCGCCAAACCTGCGCTTGGACCGCGTGAAAGCCATGCGCGCCCCAGGCGAAGCCCATGAAGGACGCGAGCTGCGCGAACCGCAGCCCGTGCGCGAAATAGCGCCATCCGAGCCGGAAGAAGAAGACGAAGTCGAGGAAGACGCCGAGGACGACGTCGACACGGGTTCGTCCCGTGAGCACCGCGGCCACAATCCATCGCGCGGTGAAGGCGAAGGCGAAGACGGCGGTCGCCGCCGCAAGCGCCGCCGCAGACGCCGTGGCCGTGGCGGCGATGAGCGTGAGGGCGGACGCGAGGGCGGCCATCGCCATGATGGCCCGCGCCATGACGGTCAACGCCATGAAAATCGCCAAGATCGCCAAGATCACCAGGAACAGCGTGTGGAAGGCGGCGCCGGGGAAGCCCCCGAGGGCGATGAGCAACAGACGATTGAAGGACAGGACGGCCAGCACCCGGGTCGCGAAGGCCGTGATGGTGACGGCCGCCGCCGCCGCCGTGGACGCCGCGGTGGCCGCCGCCGCCGCCGTGGAAACGGCGAGCATGGTGGAGAACATCAGGGCGAAGCGCAGGACGGTCAGGAGGCGTTCACCAGCGAGACGACGTCCGAGGCGATGGACAGCGCGGCCGGCTCCTGGCCCGAAATGCATACGCCGGCCCCGGAGGCCGTCAACGCGCCCGCGCATGAAGATGCCGCCGGCACCGATGGCGCGCCGGAAGTCCGTAACGGAACCGGAGGATCGCGCTCGTTCTTCCGCGCGATCAAGGAAGGCGTGCTCGGCCGTCGCAGCGAAGAACCGCCGCAGGCCGATGTCCGTGCCGCGGAACCGGCGCGGGTGGAACCCGTACGTGTTGAACCTAAGCCCGAGCCACGGCCCGCACCGGTCGCGGCGCCCGAACCGGAGGAACCGTCCGGTCCGCCGCGTAAGGGCTGGTGGTCAAATAAGACCTAAACAGATCCAAACCCCTCCCCTCCAAAGGGAGGGGTTTTTCTTTACCGGCCTTCGAACCTGAATTTATCGGATCCGTGCGAGACGTAGGCCCAGCGTCACGTCTTCGCGCGCCACGTCTTCAGGCGTTCGCAGGCTTCTTCCATGTCGGCGGTCGAACCGGCGAAGGAGAAGCGCACGAACTGGCGGCCATGGAAAGGATCGAAGTCGATGCCGGGTGTGATGGCGACACCGGCTTCGTGCAGGAGGCGCCGGCAGAAGTCCATGGAATCTTCGCTCATGTTTGAGATGTCGGCGTAGATGTAGAACGCGCCGTCGGCGGGCGCGAATTTAGCGAAACCCATCTCAGGCAGATGCTTGAGCAATACATCTCTATTGCGAGCATAGCGCGCGACGTTGGCTTCCAACTCGTCCTTACAATCGAGCGCGAACAACGCGCCGTACTGTGCGACCGTCGGCGCCGAGATGAACAGATTTTGGGCAAGGCATTCCATCGGGCGCTTGAGGTCTTCGGGAATGACGAGCCAGCCCATGCGCCAGCCGGTCATGCTGAAGTATTTGGAGAAGCTGTTCACGACAATGGCGCTGTCGGAGACGGAGGCCGCGACAGTGACTTTCGGACCGTAGGAGATGCCGTGGTAGATTTCATCCGAGATCAAACGAATGCCGTTCTTGTCACAGAACTGCGCGAGGTCCTTGAAGGCGTCGACCGGCATGATGGAACCGGTGGGATTGGCGGGACTGGCGAGGATCACGCCGTGCGGCAGCTTCGGCAGCTTCTTCAGGTGATCGACGGTGAGCTGATAGTGACTGCCGGCATCCACGGCGATGAGTTCCGGTACAATGCCGAGGCTTTTCAGGATGTGGCGGTAAGCGGGGTATCCGGGCGAGGCCAGCGCAACGCGGTCGCCGGCCTCGAAAGCCGTGAGGAACGCCAGCACGAAGGCGGCGGACGATCCGATGGTGCCGAAAATACGGTCGGCGGGGATGCCAACCCCGTATTCTTCCGCATAGTAGCGCGAGATCCGCGCCGACAGCGCGGGGATCCCCGCCGCGACCGTGTAGCCGAGCGGATCGGTTCCAGCGAGAAGTTCAGCGACGCGCGCGGCGGCCTTTTTCGGCATGCCCGTCGACGGCTGGCCGACCTCGAGATGGATGATGCTGCGCCCGGCGGCTTCCAGCGCGGTGGCGTCGCGCATCACATCCATCACGATGAACGGAGGAACGACCCCGCGCTCGGCAACTTTAAAAGACATCGTTACGTCCTATGGCATGAGGCTGAAAGTGGAAGACGGCGCCGGGCAGCGCGGCGCGCTTGAATCCGGTTTGTCTGACTTAAGGCAGGCGAGGAACCCGAGCGCGAGCTGATCGAGTGTCTTGTCCTGCGGGGATACCGCAGGGAAAAGATAACCACCGTCGTGCGTCATGCTGCCGATGCCGAAGGGCCGTCCCATGGTCAACGCGCAGGCGACGGCGCCGCCAGCATCGTCGGCGACGGCAAACCCCGTGGTGCCCGGCGTCAGCGCGATGTCTTCGGACTTGAACTTCGGGGTAAACCACTGCGGCGGTTTTCCCACGAAGAAGCGCGGCGTGCGCAGGCGTGCGAGCGTATCGGCCAGCTTCGGCTGCCGCCACTCGTCGCCGGCCGCGATGAGGCGCCGCTCGGGCGTCATGAACGCCGCGAGCGCGGTGCTGTCGGCGACAAAAGCGCCGCCGTAGGTGAGAACATCCTGCGCGAGCGCGGGCGAGACCTTGTGACCAAAGCGCGCCAATGTCTCGGCCGAGACCACGAGGCTCGACCACGGCCGGTTCCCGAGCTTGGCCTGGAGCGCGAGAAGGCCGCGCGGAAGATGGGCGTCACGGAAATCGATTGCGGCGACGGTTCCCCCGGCATCGCGCGTTACACACACGCCGCCGCCCCCGATCCCGACGGCGGCGGGCGAGGTCACAGCAAGGGTAAAACCGAGCGCCGCGGCCGCATCGGCGGCCGTGCCTTTGGCGAAAAGGACCTCTTTTGCAACCGCGCCGGCTTCATGATCGAAGGTCACGATCCGCATCTCCGGCCGCGGCGCGGCGGGCGTAAGTTCAACGTTTTCCGCCCCCTGCAGCCCCCCAAGCTGAAAACGCACGGGCGTCATCTCGCCGCAGGCGCTCAAGCCCGCCGTCAAACACCCCACAAGGCCCAGAAAAGTCAGCATGATTACGGATTTGTAGCCCCGGTCCATTGCCGCAAAATGCCACAATTCGCGACTATTGGCAGTAGCCGCCTGGGGCTAGGTCCCGGCGGGGCTGGTGAGTTAGGCTATGCCTTATAAAGCGTGGAAGGTTTTCCTCTGACGAAGATTACCCCGTTTTCCCGTCGTCTTTTTGGACGCGCCGGCGCCTCTTTGGTCGCGGCCGCAATGTTGGCGACCTCCGTGCCGGCGATCTGGGCTCCTGCCCGCGCCCAGGAATTCTCGACCGGGACCATCCTCTCCGACACCGAAATCGAGGCGACTCTCCAGGCTTATGCCCGGCCGCTGCTGGCGGCGAGCGGCATGCCGCCGGACCGCGTGAAGATCGGCCTGATGGTGGATGATTCGATCAACGCCTTCGCCACCAACGGCAGCCAGATGTTCTTCAACACCGGTCTGATCTTGAAGGCCGAGAACTCGAATGAAGTGATCGGCGTGATGGCGCACGAACTTGGCCATATCGCCGGCGGGCATGTCATCACCGCCAGTGACGGCGCCGCCGCACCGAACGCGATTTCGCTGCTCTCCACGTTGCTGGGGGTCGCCGCAGGCGTCGCCGCCGGCAGCCCCGATCTTGGCATCGCACTGATGATGGGTGGCCAGCGCGCCGCCATCGGCGAATACTTGTCCTTCAGCCGCGGTGTCGAAAGCCGCGCCGACCAATTCGCGCTCAACGCCCTCGAGAAAAGCAATCAATCCGCCGAAGGTCTCTACGCCTTCTTCAACCGTCTCGCGGGAGAAGAACTCCTGATCACGGACCGCGGCGATCCTTACGTGCGCACGCACCCGATGAGCCGCGAGCGCATGGCCACCATTCGGGCCGCGATTGACCGGTCGCCCGTAAAACAGAAGGCCACGCCGGGCGTCGAGCCGGAGTTGGGCAAACCTGGCGATACCATCGCCATCGCCAGCGACGCCACCGGCATCGAGCTTAAATCCGTGGTCGCGGCGGAGCTCGAGCGCATGGGCTTTAAGGTGAAAGACCTCGAGCTCGCGAGCGACGCGGTGAACCAGGCCGTCGAATCCCATGGCGCCAAAGCCGGGATTGTCGTGTATGGCGGCGGAACCGCGAACGTGGCGGCCACCCCTCGGCCCGGCGTGCGCGTCGCCGTGGCGCGCGATGAAACAAGCGCGCGCGCGGCGCGCGAACAGAACGACGCCAATGTCATGGCCCTCGGCGCGCGGGTCATGCAGCCCGATCAGACCCGCGCCGTGATCAAGGCCTTTCTGGACACAAAATCGATGCTCGCGAGTCCGGGCGATGCCCCGACCCTCGAAGAGCAGCACAGACGCATGGTCGCGAAGCTGTACGCCTTCCTGAAGCCGCAGTATGCGACACTCGCGAAGTATCCAGAGACCGACAAATCGGTGTGGGGACGCTACGCGCGTGCGATCGCCTATTACCGGCGCGGCCAGTTCGACAAATCGCTGCCCATCGTCGACGATTTGCTCAAGGACCGTCCGCACGACCCGTACTTCTGGCAAATCAAGGGCGACATGCAGTTGTCACGCAGCAAGACCGATGACGCCATCGTCGCCTACCGCGAAGCGCTCAAGTACATGCCGAACGCACCCGAAATCCTGAACGCCAAGGCCCATGCGATGACGGAAAACGGCGACAAAGCTTATGCCGCCGAGGCCGAGGAAGCCTTAAAGCGTTCGGCCGCTCTCGACCCGGAAAACGCCTATACCTGGGATCTGATGGCGCGTTCGTACGCCCTGGCCGGAAACGAGGGTATGAGCGCCTACGCAGCCGCCGAAAAGGCCATGCTGATC
Source organism: Pseudomonadota bacterium (assembly GCA_020160875.1). GTDB lineage: Bacteria > Pseudomonadota > Alphaproteobacteria > Rhodospirillales > Rhodospirillaceae > SHVO01. The sequence continues at coordinate 1,206 of JAIUPE010000134.1, read as the reverse complement.
GGCCAATTCGGCGACGTGGCCCGTTACTCGATGCAAGCGGACAAGCTGCTCGAAAAAGGCACGCCGACATGGTATCGCCTGCAGGACATCAAGATCGCTGCGCAGAACCATATGCGCGATATGAAAGAGCGACGCCGTTAGGCGCGAAAGGACAAGGACATGACCCGTTTCCTCACCAGCAAGGCCCTGCGCACGGCCGTCAGCGCCCTGGCCCTGACCGGCCTCGCCGCGGTACCGGCCATCGCGCAGAACGCCACTTTCTCGGACGCACAGAAGAAAGAAGTGCGCGCGCTGGTGCGCGAGTACATCCTCGCCAACCCGGAAATCATCACCGAGGCCGTTTCGCTACTTCAGGAGAAGGAAGAAAAGGCGAAAGCGTCGAAAGTCGTGGCCGCCATCAACGCCAACAAAGCTGCGCTGTTCAGCCCGGCCGAAGCGACCGTGATCGGCAACCCCAAGGGCGATGTCACGGTGGTTGAGTTCTTCGATTACAACTGCGGCTACTGCAAGCAGGTGTATCCGACGGTGATGGAGACCTTGAAGGAAGACGGGAAGATCAAACTCGTCTTGAAGGAATTCCCGATTTTGGGACCCGGCTCCGTGGTGGCCTCGCAAGCCGCGTTGGCTTCGCGCAAGCAGAACAAGTACCAGGAATTTCACATGGCGATGCTGAGCCATCGCGGACAGCTGAACGAAGACTCGATCATGAAGATCGCCACCGACGTGAAGCTCGACGTGAAGAAGCTGCGTGAAGACATGAAGGCGCCGGAGATCAACGACGTCCTCAAGAAGAACCATCAGCTGGCCCAGGACCTCGGCATCGAAGGCACACCCGCCATTATCATTGGCGAAACCCTGGTGCCGGGCGCGCTCCAGAAGGATCATCTGAAGGAGCTGATCGCGGACGCGCGTAAAAAATAGCCGCGGACCTAACGCGCCTTTTTTTGTTTTGGGGGATATCGTTCCGTTTCGATGAGCGTTTCGCAGTTCACGGCCAAGGAGCGCTTGCGGTTTCGAAAGCTGCTCGAGGTCGCCAATTCCACCACTTACGCCGGAGAGCGTGACGCCGCCATGCAAGCGGCGACGCGCCTCGCCGCCGCGCACGGGCTTTCCTTGCGTGAAGCGGCGGGCATGGCGGACCACCGCACCGACACCGCTGAAACGCCCCAGGAACATCCGGCTCGCGCGAAAAAGGGCCCCGCTGGA
>JAIUPE010000133.1 GCA_020160875.1 Pseudomonadota bacterium | reverse complement strand
TCTTCTCGAGTTCCGTGCGGAAGGCCGGCTGCAGATCGCCCAGCAGAAGACGGCATACGACATCGCACTGACGCGCGAGTGAATTCACCGCGTCGATCAGGCTACGGGACTTGGGCGTATGCGAGTCGTGCACGCCGCGCAGATTGCTCATCAACATATGGATCATGGTGCGGATGAAGGGGTCGGCCCGCTTCATCTTGTCGAGCATGGTCTCGATCGAGATGACGGTGAGCTTGGAATCTTCGAGCGCGAAGGCTGTGGCCATGCGCGGGCTGCCGTCGATGACAGCCATCTCGCCGAATAGTTCGCCCTTGCGGACGGTGGCGAGAGGGACTTTGCGGCCCTGCGCTTCGCGGTAGAGGCCGATAGCCCCGCTTGTGACGATATAAGCGGCGTCGCCGCTCTCGCCCTGCTTAAACAGTACCTTGCCTTTAGGAAAGGAAACGATGTCCACGACGCCACCCCGCGCGGGGCCCGTCTCATCCCGCGATTACCTCGTTATTTTTCGACGGTTTCCGCCGGAAAGTCAAAGTCTTCGCGGATGAATCAGACCGGACGAGCGCCCCGCCAACTTACCTAGCTGACCTGCCAGGTATTGCCGGCGCGCATGAGCTTGTCGAGATCGCCCGGTCCCTTTGCGCGCGCGGCGGCGTCCTGCGCCGCAACGGCGGCTTCATAGGACGGCGCCGGATCGCAATAGATGACGCCGAGCACTTCCGGGAACCGCGGCGGACGAAGGCCCACGAGCAGGTTCGCGATCACCTTGTTTTTCTCGTCGTGCACCAAAATATCGGCCTCCGTGGCGCCGTTCTCGCCGATGGTGACGACCTCCAGCGCGAAGGTCTGCGTGTTGAGCTTCAGTCCCTTGTTGCGTTCCTTGCCGAACAGCATCTTCTCGCCATGCTTGACGTGAAGCTGCATGTCGGCGGCAACCGCCTTCTCGGTGAACCCGGCAAAGGCCGCGTCGTTATAGACGATGCAGTTCTGGATGATTTCCACGAACGAGGCGCCCTTGTGCGCGCGGGCGCGGGAGAACAGCTCGCCGAGTTCTTTCGCCTGTACGTCGATGCCGCGCGCGACAAAGCGCGCATTGCAGCCCAGCGCGAAGACACACGGCTCGGCGGGACTATCCACGCTGCCCATCGGCGTCGAGGGTGAGCGCTGACCAACGCGCGAGGTCGGCGAGTACTGGCCTTTGGTCAGGCCGTAGATCTCGTTGTTGAACAGCAGAATGTTGATATCGATGTTGCGGCGCAGGGCGTGGAACAGGTGATTCCCGCCGATGGAGAGCGCGTCGCCGTCACCGGTCACCATCCACACATCGAGCTCGGGACGCGACAGCTTGAGGCCCGTCGCGATCGCCGGCGCACGACCGTGGATCGTGTGGAAGCCGTACGTCGCCATGTAATAAGGGAAGCGCGACGAACATCCGATACCGGAAATGAACACCGTGTTCTCGGGACGCACACCCATGTCGGCCAGCGACTTGTGCATGGCTTTCAGGATCGCGTAGTCGCCGCACCCCGGGCACCAGCGCACTTCCTGGTCGGAGGCGAAATCCTTGGCGGTGAGTTTTTCCGTGGGGCTCTGAACGTTCATGACTTTACCTAGGCGCTGGCGAGTTGAGCGCGGATCGCGTCTTCGACTTCCGAGATCTTGAGCGGCTGGCCCGAGACCTTGAGGAGACCTTTCGCGTCGACGAGATATTGGCCGCGCAGGAGCTGCAGCATCTGGCCGTTGTTCATTTCGGCGACCAGCACCTTCTCATAGCTCTTCAGTAGCGCGCCGAGATTGCGCGGCAGCGGCCAGATATGACGGATGTGAATGTGCGATACGTCGTGGCCCTTGGCGCGCATGTTGGCGACGGCGCGATTGATGGGCCCGAAGGTCGAACCCCAGCCGACGACCGCGAGTTTGCCCTTGGCCTCGCCGATCTCGACGCTCTGTTCCGGGATATCGTCGGCGATATTGTTGATCTTCGCCGCGCGCGTATCGGTCATCTTCTGATGGTTGGCCGCGTCGTAGGAGATATTGCCCGAGTTGTAGTCGCGCTCGATGCCGCCGATGCGGTGCATCAGCCCCGGCGTACCGGGAATGGCCCACGCCCTGGCCAGCGTCTTCTCGTCGCGCACGAAGGGATGGAAGCCTTCGGGGTCTTTACGGAACTCGACCTTGAACGGCGCATAGTCGGCCATGGACGGAATGCGCCACGGCTCGGCCGCGTTGGCGATATAGCCGTCGGAGAGCAGCATGACCGGCGTCATGTATTTGGTGGCGAGGCGCACGGCCTCGATGGCGACTTCGAAGCAATCGCACGGCGAGCGCGATGCGATGACCGGCATCGGCGCGTCGGCGTTGCGGCCGAAAACGGCAATGAAGAGATCCGATTGTTCGGTTTTGGTCGGAAGGCCCGTGGAAGGCCCGCCGCGCTGGGTGTTGACCACCACCAGGGGCAACTCGGTACCGATCGCGAGACCTATGGCTTCGGTCTTGAGTGCGATGCCCGGACCCGAGGATGCGGTAACGCCCAGTTTGCCGCCATAAGACGCGCCGATCGCTGCACAACAGGCCGCGATTTCATCTTCGGCCTGAAAAGTCGTAACGCCGTACTGCTTCATGCGCGCGAGGATATGAAGGATCGGCGACGACGGCGTGATCGGATAGGACGCGAGCACCATCTCGAGGCCGGCAAGCTGTGCGCCCGCGGCGAGACCCCACGCAAGCGATTCAGCGCCGGAGACAAGGCGATAGGTGCCGGGCTCGACCTTAACGCTCGGCATGGACACAGGCGCGACATCGCCCGACAGCTCGTGCGTTTCGCCGTACGCGTGACCGGCATTGAGCGCGGCGAGATTGGCTTTACCGATGGGATCCTCGGCGCCGAACTTGCGCGCGATATATTCCATCGTCGACTTGAGTTCGCGGTCGTACATCCACGAAACCAGGCCAAGCACCCAAAGGTTCTTGGTCCGCAGCGCTTCCTTCTGCGAAACTCCGAACGGCTTGGCGACTTCCAGCGCCTGCGCGGAGATGTCGATTTCCATGACGCGGAACTCTTTGAGCGTCCCATCGGTACGCGGATCGACGGCGAAGCCGGCGCGCTTGATGTCCTTATCCTTGAAGGCGCCGGCGTCGAGGATCACGAGACCGCCCTTACGCAACCCCTTGTAATTGACCATCAGCGCGGCCGGATTCAGCGCGACAAGAACGTCGGGCTGATCGCCGGCGGTTTTGATGGGCCGCGAACCGAAGTTGATCTGGAAAGCCGAGACACCATAGGTCGTGCCCGTCGGCGCGCGGATTTCGGCGGGGAAGTCCGGGAATGTCGCGAGCGAGTTTCCGACCAGCGCCGTTTCTTGCGAAAACTGACTGCCGAGAAGCTGCACGCCGTCACCGGAGTCACCAGCGAAGCGCACCACGATCGCATCAAGGTCAGACTTAGGGATGGGCGCGCCATCGGGCGCGCCGCTGCGTATATCGTCGGCCTGCAAGTTCATAAGGTCATCTCTCCCGCACGGGTTCGGCGCCCGTAAAAAGACCTATGCACTTCGGATAGTCTAACGGACATACGCGGCCGGCTTAACAAAAAACGCAGTAACCAAAGGCGTTTCAGCACGCGGTTACAGTTTATGGGTTTGACCTAGAGCACTGGCGGCGCGCGGTCAATCGCCACGCATAAAAAATCACATGGAGTCAGGGGCTAACGGAGGAATAGGCCTATTTCGGGGGCCGCGCGCCTTGAAAGAAGCGCTTAAGCCGGTAGGGCGGCTGCTAGCCGCGCAAATCCCTGGCCGAGGTCGGCGATAAGATCGTCCGGATCCTCCAGGCCGACGTGTAACCGCAGGCTTGGTTCGCTTTCGGTCCACGGAACCGCGGTCCGGGTGGTTTTGGGCGCGGAGGGGGCAATCAGGCTTTCAAAACCGCCCCAGGAGAAACCGAGGGCAAAAAGCTTCATTCCGTCGATCATCGCGGCCACGGCGGCCGGCGAAGTGCGGTGCAACAGAACGCCCATGAGGCCCGAAGCCCCTTGGAAGTCCCGCTTCCAGATCGCATGGCCGGGATCGCCGGGCAGCGCGGGGTAAAGCACCCGCTTGACCGGCGGCTGGGCCTGAAGCCATAGCGCGAGCTTCATCGCGTTTTCCTGGTGCCGCGCGAGGCGCACCGCAAGGGTGCGCAAACCCCGCGTGGTCAGGAAAACATCGTCCGGCCCGACCGCGTAACCGAGAGCCAGCACGGCGCGGCGCAGGCCTGGAAGCGCTTCCGCATTCGCAGTCACGGCGCCAATGACGGCGTCGGAGTGACCGCAGAGATATTTCGTACCGGCCTCGATGCTGATGTCCGCACCGAGATCGATCGGCCGGCAGAACAATGGGCTCGCCCAGGTGTTGTCGATGGCAACCTTGGCGCCGTGGGCATGCGCGGCTTTTGCAATCGCGGGGATGTCTTGAACTTCGAACGTATGCGAACCGGGAGATTCGCAAAACACGAGCGTTGTATTGGGGCGCAGGAGCGCGGCGATCCCCGCGCCGATACAAGGGTCGTAATAGCTGGTTTCGACGCCAAGATCCTTGAGCAGGCCGTCGCAGAGTTTGCGGGTCGGTTCGTATGCGGAGTCGGAGACGAGCACATGATCGCCGGCCTTCACGCTCCCGACGATGGCCAGCGCGCAGGCCGCAACGCCCGACGGCGTAAGGATCGTGTCGGCGCCGCCGGCGAGGTCGGTGATGGCTTCTTCAAGCGTCCAATGTGTCGGGGTTCCGAAACGCCCGTAGGCGAGCACCTTCTCGCCCTTCAAGCCGCGCGGCACGGTCTCGCGCATGTGGGCGACGGTCTCGAAGACGACAGTGGACGCATGATACACGGGCGTATTGACCACGCCTCCATTGCGCTTCTTCGAATGTCCCGCGCGAATGACCTTGGTGTCTTTCTTCATGGGTCGTTAGACTAGAAGAAAGAGGTCATCATGCGAAGACGCGAGTTCTTACTCACCGGCGCCGCCGGACTGACGCTTGCCGCCACGGCGCGAGCCGCAGCGGAAAAGCCGTTCATGAGCCTGTCCTACACACCGTCCGGCGTGGATCTTGAGGCCGAGCTCGCACGCGGCGTCGCCGAAACACGCATCCGTCTCGACATCGACCTCGTCAAAAAATACACCGGCCGCATCCGCACCTACACCGTGGACCGTGGGCTCGACCGCGTCCTGCCCATGGCCCAGCAGGCCGGCCTGAAAGTATCGCTCGGCCTTTATTTGGGCCGTGACAAGAATCACAACGACCTGGAGATCGCGCGCGGCACAAAGCTGTACGCGACCTACAGCAGGATCATCGACCGCATTTATGTCGGCAATGAATGTCTTCAGCGCAAAGACATGAGCGCCGCCGACCTCATCAACTATGTGCGGCGCGTCCGTACGTTCATCGCCAACCCAGCGCTTCAGGTCGGCACCGCCGAAGCCTGGTATGATTGGCAAAAGAACCGCGAGCTCGCGACCGTCTGCGATTTCGTCGGCGCGCATCTCTTTCCTTATTGGGATGGCGTCCCGGTGAATGAAGCGGTCGACCATGTCGATCGCCGCTATGATGAATTAAAGGCGATTTTCCCGGGAAAACTTCTCATCATTTCCGAGACCGGATGGCCTTCGGCGGGCCCGCGATATATGGGCGCCCTTCCTTCGCTGGAGGGTCAAGAACAGTTCACGCGCGCTTTCGTCGCGCGCGCCGCACAGAAGAAGTACGACTATAATTTCTGCGAAGCCTACGATCAGCCGTGGAAGGAAAAGAGCCTCGAAGCCGGCGTGGGCACGCACTGGGGCCTTTTTGGGCGGATGCGCGAGCCAAAAATCCCCTTCGTACGAACTTAAATGGGCGGCGGCGACGGGCGACCCTCGTCCGTCAGGAGTCCGCGGTCCTTGAGAGTCCACAGACAGCGCGCGAAGTGCGCGGGCGTGGACGGCCTGTCATAAAGCTCAAGCCAATTCTGCTCGGCGAACGCAAGAATGGCGGGCTCGTCATATTCAACTTCCCACAGGATGCCGAGCAAGGAGGACAGGTTCTCCTCCTCCTCGCGCGTGGCCGCATCCACGCAAACAGCCGCATTGGCTTCGTCGATGCGCCCGCTTTCAGGCCCCGCGCCCACGCCGAAGTCCGGCAGGAGGCGCCGCTCCGGCGATGCGATTTGCCAATGCGCGACTTCGTGAAATACGACGCTGGTTTCCGATCTGGTGCGAATGGCGCGGCCGTCCCAGGAGAACGCAACCGCCGGGTCTTCATCGAGGGTCGGAATTCCGAAGCGTTTGGCGAGCGCCACCGCTTTGGCTTGACCGGCATAGAGATCGGCCTTCAATCCGGGCGCGAGCGCCGCCGTCTCCGCGATACGGCGGAAGACCGCGCGCGCGAAAGCGTCGCCGCCAAGGCCGGCCTCAAAGACCTCGAAAATATGCGGCAGCGCCGCGGGATCGACGGGCGTGAGGATCATGTCGCTAGAGCTGTTCGATCTGCTCGGGGTGCGTGAGGTCGATGGCCGGACCGTTGAAATCGCGGATATAGCCGCGAATGCGCACCGCGCGCCCTTGCAATTTCAACGGATCAAGCTTCGCGGCAAGGAACAGCGAAACGACCTCGGGCGGGATCGACGCCGTAAAGTCGGTGCGATAGTCCTCGCCAAAATTCAGATAGACGCGACCGCGGACCTTGGCGGCCTCGGCCACGACACCCTCGATGATCTGGTACGTGCCGATGTCGGCCATTAGGACCGCCGGATTGGGCTTACGCACCGCATAGCTGGGATGGGACCACAGACCCCGCCGCGCGGTCCGGGCTGTTGCTTCCGCCGTATAGAGTTCGCGCGCAAACAGGCGGTTGTCCGGAAAGGTATAAACGCGGGCCCAGCCCTCCTTGAGCATGTTCTCCTGGATCCATAGACCGTCCTCGCGAATCAGGTGCGCGAGGATGCGTCCGTTGCGGTCTTTCGGCGTGGTGGGCAGACGCAGCGTGATGTCGTGGCCTTCCAGCATTGCGCGTAGCGCGGCCCGGCTTTCGTCGGCCATGGGCCATGCGGTTGGATTGCGTCGGCCCTGCGGAAGCTTCGGCGCCTGGAGTCCCACAAGGCGAATATCGACGGCGCCATCCTTGAAGCGGATCGTATCGCCGTCATGGACCGCTCCGATCCGACCGCGGCCGCCGTCGGGAAGTTCGCCGGGCCGGGACACCGGCGGCGGCACGGGGCGCGAGGCCCGGGTCGCCGCCAACGCGGGCAGCGGGGAGACGGCCAGGGCGGCGCTCAAAAACCGGCGGCGGGACAGAAGGAACGTCATGGGCGGACTTTAAAACAAAAACGGCCCCGCGGAGGCGAGGCCGTTTCGTTTGAAATCTAAAAAAGCTTAGGCGGCGTTCAGAAGCTTCTCGAGCTTCGCGGTGGCCGCTTCCGGCTTGATCTTCTCCACGGCGGCGACTTCATGCGCCAGGCGCTCGAGGGCCTGCTCATAGATCTGCCGTTCGCTGTAGGACTGTTCAGGCTGCGAAGCGCCGCGGTGCAGGTCGCGGACCACTTCGGCGATCGAAACGGGATCACCAGAATTGATCTTGGCTTCGTATTCCTGCGCACGGCGGCTCCACATGGCGCGCTTCACGCGGGCGCGGCCCTTGAGGGTCGTCAAAGCGGCTTCCATCACCTTACGGGTGGACAGTTTGCGCAGGCCGGAATTCTCAACCTTACGCACGGGGACACGGAGGGTCATGCGGTCGCGTTCGAAGCTGATGACGAACAGCTCAACTTTCTGGCCACCGATCAGCTGGGACTCAATGCTCGTCACCTTGCCGACGCCGTGGGCCGGATAAACGACAAAATCGCCCGCCGAGAACGGCGCCGCGATCTTCGCTTCTTTCGCACTCTTCGTTGCTGTCTTGGGCATTTTTCGGTCTCTCCACACCAGGGGCCTGTTCTTTATTGGCGCTGACCCCGGATCCCCCATCGTCCGTCCTTGCCTGTGGACAGATTCTCATTGTCGGATCGGGCCACCCCTCGCCAGTGAGGCGTAGGGGTAGAGCGCGTCCTCCCGCGTCAACGCAAGAAATTGCGGTTTATCAATAACTTACCGCTAGATCATGAGGTGGTACGCGAGAGAAAAAATAATCCGCCGGTTCCCCGACGGACTGGGCAATCATATAGCACAAAAGGGGGGTCAAAAACAGCGCTAAAGCTCCGCACCCCTCGCAGGGCACGGATGCAAAGGCTCGAAAACAGCTTTA
>JAIUPE010000132.1 GCA_020160875.1 Pseudomonadota bacterium | reverse complement strand
TCTTGCCGTGGTCAACGTGACCAATCGTGCCGATGTTGCAGTGCGGCTTATTCCGCTGGAATTTCTCTTTAGACATGCACTTCCCGTTTTGCTTCTAGGGTTTAAAGGCGAATTCTTGGGCACTGAAATCGTAGAACCGTCCCCAAAGGTCAAGGAGATTCGCCAAAGCCGGCCCTTGGCCGCCCAAAGGAAGAGGCCGCTTGCGGGCTTGGCCCGCGTGCGGACCAAGCCCGAATCGTACAGACGGGCCGCGATCGGGCGCAAAAACCGGGTCCCGCTTTTTGCTGATCGCGGCCCCCGGAAGCGGCCTTTTCCGTGGCGTTTCGAATGTTTAGGCGAGTTCGATGGCCACGGCGGTGGCTTCGCCGCCGCCGATGCACAGGCTGGCCACGCCCTTCTTGCCGCCGCGATTTTGCAGGGCGGCGATCAGGGTCGCCATGATGCGCGCACCGCTGGCGCCGATGGGGTGACCGAGCGCACAGGCGCCGCCATTCACGTTCAGCTTCTCTTCGGGGATCGCGAGTTCGCGCTGCGCCGCCATGGCCACGACGGCGAAGGCTTCGTTCACTTCGAACAGGTCGACGTCCTCGACCTTCCAGCCCGCTTTCTTCAGCACCTTCTGCATCGCCGGGATCGGCGCGGTGGTGAATTTGGCGGGTTCATGGGCATGGGCGGCATGAGCCACCAATTTCGCCACGATCGGCATACCCATCTTCTTGGCGACGCTTTCACGCGTCATGACCAGCGCCGCGGCGCCGTCGGAGATCGACGACGCATTCGCCGCCGTGATGGTTCCGTCCTTGGCGAACGCCGGCTTCAGGGTCGGGATCTTATCGAGCTTAGCCTTGCCCGGCGCTTCGTCGGTTTCGATCTTGGTCGCGCCGTCGCGGCCCTGGATGGTCACCGGCACGACTTCCTTGGCGAAGGCGCCCGACTTGATGGCGTCCTGGGCGCGGGTCAGCGAGCGGATCGCGAACTGATCTTGCTGTTCGCGGGTGAATTGATATTCGCGCGCCGTGTCTTCGGCGAACACGCCCATCAGCTTGCCCTGGTCGTAAGCGTCTTCCAGGCCGTCGAGATACATCGAATCCTTGATCACGTCGTGCCCGATGCGCGCGCCGCCGCGATGCTTGACCATGAGATACGGCGCATTGGTCATGCTCTCCATGCCGCCGGCGACGATGATGTCCGCCGTTCCGGCCGCCAGCGCATCGTGCGCCATGATCGCGGCCTGCATGCCGCTGCCGCACATCTTGTTGACGGTCGAGGCTTCCACCGACTTCGGCAGACCCGCGCCCAGCGCGGCCTGGCGCGCCGGGGCCTGGCCAAGCCCGCCCGGAAGCACGCACCCCATAATGATCTGTTCGATCGCTTCAGGCTTCACACCCGCGCGTTCGACGGCGGCCTTCACCGCGGTCGCGCCCAGATCGGTCGCCTTCACGGCGCCGAGCGCGCCCTGGAATCCGCCCATCGGCGTACGGGCGTAGGAAGCAATGACGACAGGATCGTTGGCCATTCTTTCTTTCTCCTTCTTTTTTTAGACGTGACCTTCTCGGAAAACCGGTTCCCACTTTTCCGGGCCACGCCCTAAAGCGCGCGCGCGATAACCATGCGCTGTATATCTGAAGTGCCTTCATAAATTTGGCAAACGCGGACGTCGCGGTAAATCTTCGCGACGCCGAATTCTTCAAGATAACCATAACCGCCAAGGGTTTGGATAGCGCCCGAAACCACGGCCTCAGCCGTTTCGGACGCGACCAGCTTGGCCATGGAGGCTTCCTTGAGGCAGGGGAGACCCGAGTCCTTGAGACTCGCGGCATGCAAGACCAGGTGCCGCGCCGCTTCAAGTTTGGCGGCAAGATCGGCCAAACGGAAGCCGACCGCTTGATGTTCGATGATCAGCTTGCCCATCGACTTGCGTTCCTTGGCGTAACCGATCGCGATCTCGAGCGCGCCCTGCGCCATGCCGACACACTGCGCCGAGATGCCGATACGGCCCGCTTCGAGATTGGAAAGCGCGATGCGGTATCCCTGCCCCGGCTGCCCGAGCATGAGATCGTCTTCGATGAACATATTCTCAAAGCGCAAAGCACATGTATCGGATGCGCCCTGGCCAAGCTTGTGTTCGACCTTATCGACGAAATACCCCTTGCGGTCCGTCGGCACGAGGAAGGCCGACATGCCTTTCTTGCCGGCGTCAGGATCGGTCACGGCGATGACCAGCGCGAGTTTCCCGATCTTCCCCGACGTGATGAATTGCTTCGAGCCGTTCAGCGTCCAGCCGCCATTTGCTTTCGTCGCGCGCGTACGGATGGCGGACGCGTCCGAACCGGCATCGGTTTCCGTAAGCGCGAACGCGCCGATGGTCTTCCCGCCGATGAGATCGGGAAGGAAGCGCTGCTTCTGTGCGGACGTGCCGTCTTTCAGCAACGCCGAAACGATCAAACTGTTCTGAATGGAAAGGATGGTCGACAGCGCGCCATCGGCGGCCGCGATCTCGATCAGCGCCAACGCGTAGGAAACATAGTCGGCGCCTGCACCGCCTTCGTCCTCGGGCGCGACCATTCCCAGGAGACCGAGATCGGCGAGTTCACTGAAAAGCTCCGGCGGGTAGCCACCGGCCGCTTCGAAAGCTTGCGTGCGCGGGCGAATTTTTTCCTGCGCGTACGCGCGGATGCTGGCCTGAATAGCCGCTTGGGTTTCCGTCAGGATCATTGCGTTTCAATAAATAGGAAAACAGTGAAGGACAGAATGTCCTGCGCTCGTAGCCGCTATTTTAAGGAACTTCAAGATCGACCCGCCAGCCGCGCCGAGACAGCACTGCCATGTGCGCGGCGCAAGGCTAAAAGCCGTCCGACTGGTCGATCAATTAACTGCCGCCGGGAAGACCTTGATAGAACGCTTGCGAACCCTGCCCGAGGCGGCCAAGACGCCGCGGCGGTTTCACAAGGACAGGCTGCTCGCGCCAGCGTTCCGGGAAGACACGCTTCATCTCGGCGAGCTTTGGCATGTCGTGGAATAAGATGTACGGCTGGCGCGGATTATTCACGAGATAGTCCTGATGGTATTCCTCGGCGGGATAGAACGCCTTGCCCTGCTCTATCTTGGTCACGACGGCGACGTCGAAGCTCTCGGCTTGCTCGATCTGCGCCAGATAAGCGCGCGCGATGCGCGCCTGGCCGTCGTTCACGGGAAAGATGGCCGAGCGATATTGCGGTCCGATATCGGGCCCCTGACGGTTGAGCTGCGTCGGATCGTGAACGACCGCGAAGAAGATCTGGAGGAGCTGGCCGTAGGTGATCTCCTTCGGATCGTAGGTGATCCGCACGGCTTCGGCGTGACCGGTTTTGCCGCCGCTCACGACGCCGTACGTCGCGCTCGCTTTCTCGCCGCCCGCATAACCTGAAACAGCGCTGAGGACTCCCTTCGTGCGCTGGTAAACCGCCTGCACGCCCCAGAAACAACCGCCCGCGAGAACCGCGACCGCGGAGGATGTGGCGCCAGCCTCCTCGTCGAGCGTGGGCGACGGAACACTCCGCGCCTGTTCGGCCGCGCTCGCGCGCATGCACAACAGGACCAAGCCGGACGCCAGGATTGAACGCCGCGTGATCATGCCCGGGAGTATAGCACGCCCCCGGCGCCGCCGTTAGACTGGAGGCCCGGAGGTTCTCATGCGTTTTGCCATCCTCGCCGCGGCCGCGATTTGCCTTGCGATCCCGGCACTTGCCGCCGATGCGGAGCGCCCGCCCTTGCCGCCAGGCACGTCCTATGTCCGCGAAGGCAGCGAATTCGCCGTCACGCAGATCCGCCCCGCCCTCTTCGCACTCTCCGAGCCCGACTACTATCAGCACAATGTGTCTTACGTGATCGTCGGCGAGGACCGCGCGCTGGTGATCGACGCGGGCGCAAGCACCACCGAGGACATCACGCGCGCGGTGCGGCGGCTCACCGATAAACCCTTCGCGGTCATTCCGACGCATCTTCATTACGATCACATCGGCAGCATCCATCATTTCCAAGAGGTGTGGATGATCGACGTTCCGGCGACGCGCGAACTCGTGCGCAAGGATGGATTTACATATGTGCCGCCGGACCGGCACATCGCGACCGCCGCCGAATTCGCGGCGACCCCCTTCAAGGTCAGCCGCTACATCAAACCGGGCGAGACCATCGATTTGGGCGACCGCCCGGTGCAGATCCTGTTCACACCGGGTCACACACGCGATGAGATCGTCATCTATAGTCCGCTGGACAACATTCTCTTCACCGGCGATTTCATCTATCCGGCGGGTTTGTTCTCGGGAAACGCGAAGGACTATCTCGCCTCCGCCGACAAGGTGCTCGCCACGATCAACAGCGACACCAAGATCTACGGCGCGCACCCTGGCCCGGCGAAGGACGGCGTGAGAGACCTGCCGCTCGTCACCCATGATGAGCTTCTGAAAGCGCGCGAGACTTTTCAGCGCATGGCGAAAGGCGCCGCGCCCGACGAGACGATCTCGAACCCTTCGCCCACCGGCAGCTTCAAGATGACTGCGGCGAAGGTCTATCGGTCGAGTCCGCGCATCCGCGTGTTCGGCGATATCGCCTTCGCCGATCGCGGTCAGCTGCGTTACGAAACGAAGTAACGATTACTGAAGCGCCTGCGCGAGGTCGTTCTGAAGATCCGCGGCGTCTTCGATACCGACCGAGAGACGGATGAGACCGTCCTTGATCCCGACCTTCTCACGGACGTCCTTGGGGATCGAGGCGTGGGTCATGATCGCCGGATGTTCGATCAGGCTTTCGATACCGCCCAGACTCTCGGCGAGGGTGAAAATGCGGGTGCGCGACAGCGCCTGACGCGCGTCTTCCAGGCCGCCCTTCATGAAAGCGGTGATCATACCGCCGCCGCCGCGCATCTGCTTCTGCGCAAGCTTGTACTGAGGATGGCTGGGAAGGCCCGGATAGATCACGCGTTCGATCTTCGGATGCTTTTCAAGCCAGCTTGCGATCTGCAGCGCGTTCTTGTTGTGGCGCTCCATACGGATGCCGAGGGTCTTGAGGCCGCGGTGCGCGAGGAAGCTGTCGAACGGACCGGCGATGGAGCCGATGGAGTTCTGCAGAAAACCGAGCTGTTCAACGAGATCGGGATGATTGGTGACGGCAACGCCGCCGATGACATCCGAATGGCCGTTGAGATATTTGGTCGCCGAGTGCATGACGATATCGGCGCCGAGATCGAGCGGGCGCTGGGTCCAGGGCGACGCGAAGGTGTTGTCGACGACAACGATGATGTCGTGCTTGTGGGCTTCCGCCGCGATGACTTCAATATCCGTAAGCTTCAGAAGCGGATTGGTCGGCGTTTCGACCAGGATCATCTTGGTGTTGTCGCGGATGGCCGCTTTCAATTTCGTGATATCGGTGAGATCGACATAGGAAACAGCGAGGCCCGCCGACTTCTTACGCACGCGCTCCAAGAGGCGATATGAGCCGCCGTACAGATCGTCCATCGCGATGATGTGCGAACCCGCTTCGAGCATGTCGAGGATGGTCGCCATGGCGGCGAGGCCCGAGGAAAAGGCGAAACCCGCTTTCGCGTTCTCGAGCGCGGCAATGGCGCGCTCGTAGGCAAAGCGCGTCGGGTTATGACTCCGGCCGTAGTCGTAACCCTTATGTACGCCGGGGCTTTCCTGCGCGAAGGTCGAGGTGGCGTAGATCGGGGTGATGACGGCGTTCGTGGTCGGGTCGAGCTGCTGACCCGCATGGATCGCGCGGGTGTCGAAACCCTTCAGCAGATGGTCTTTATTGGGATCGTTGCTCATGCCTTGCCCGTTCTCTTGCGCAGGTAGTTGAGGAAGTCGGCCGGTGTAATGAGGCCGAGGAATTCGCCCTTATCCATCACGCAGACGGCGCGAGAGCGTTCGAAAAGAGGAATGAGGTCGTTGACCGGGGTCTTCACGTCGACCGTCTCGAACTCACGGCGCATGACATTGCCGAGCGGGGTCGCGAAACCGCCCGGATCGCTGGTGACGCGCAGGAGCACATCGGCTTCATCCATCAGGCCGATCAGTTTGCGGTCTTCCATGACCGGAACCTGCGAGATGTCGAACATGCGCATCTTCGCATAGACCTGCTGCAGCGTTTCCTTCGGCGAAACCCACACGACGTCGCCCTGGAAGTAGGGACGCGCGATCAGATCGCGCAAATCGCTGGTTTCAGCGCGGTCGGTCATGCCCTGATCTTGCAGCCAATACGGATTGTAGATCTTGGAGAGATATTTGTTGCCGCTGTCGCAGACGAAAGACACGACGCGCTTCGGCTTCGTTTGCGCGCGGCAGTAACGTAAGGCCGCGGCGATCAAGGTGCCGGACGACGAGCCGCACAGGATGCCTTCCTTCTGCAGCACAAGGCGCGAGGTCGCGATGGCTTCGGCGTCGTCGATTGTGTAGGCCGAGCCGATCAGATCCATCTCGCAGTTCTTCGGGATGAAATCTTCGCCGATGCCTTCGACCAGCCAGCTGCCCGGCTGGATCATCTCGCCGGTGTTCACCAGCGGCGCGAGAATGGAGCCCTTGGGATCGGCCAAGACCATCTCGACATGCGGCGCCGTGCGCTTGAAGAAGCGTCCAATGCCGGTGAGCGTGCCGCCGCTGCCGACGCCGCATACGATGGCGTCGAGATTGCGATCCATCTGCTGCCAGATTTCCGGCGCGGTGGTGCTTTCATGGGCCACGGGGTTGGACGGATTCTCGAACTGATTGACGTAGAAGCCGCCGGTCTTGGCCGCGATGGCAGCGGCCTTCTCCTGATAATATTCCGGATTGCCCTTCTGCACGTCCGAACGCGTCATCACCACGTCGGCGCCGAGCGCCTTAATGTGGAAGATCTTTTCCTGACTCATCTTGTCGGGGATGACGAGGATGACCTTGTAACCCTTCTGGATACCCACGAGCGCGAGCGCGAGGCCGGTGTTGCCAGCCGTGGCCTCGACAATGGTACCGCCCGGCTTCAATCGGCCATCACGCTCGGCAGCTTCGATCATCGTCACGGCGATGCGGTCCTTGATCGACCCGCCGGGGTTCTGGCTTTCCATTTTCAGGTAAAGCTCGCACGGGCCTACGTCGAGATTGCGCGTACGGACCAGCGGCGTGTTGCCGATGAGACCAAAAAGGGAATGCTGCGAGGGAATATGGGTCATGACGTGGATCCCGGAACGGTTCTAGGGGCGGCGCTTAAGATATGGCGCAGCGCTTAAGGCGCGCGGCAGCGCGGTGCAATATCGTATATCGCACCGCTGTCCCGCAACGCCTACCTCGCGGAAATTTTATCTCTAAACCGGCAGCGGGCCGCCCACTTTGACCGTCAAATCCGGCAATCCGGCGATCATTCCCACCATCGTATCGCCCGCCACGACCGGACCGACATTCTCCGGTGTGCCAGAGAAGATGATGTCACCGGCGAACAACTCATTCGCGCGCGATAGCTGCGCAACCTGTTCGGCGACGCTCCAGATCATATTGCTGAGGTCGGAATTCTGTTTGACCGCGCCGTTCACCGACAGGGCGATGCGGCCCTTGGCGAGATGGCCGACCTTCTCAGCCGGGATGATCGGGCCCATGGGCGCGGACTGATCGAAGCCCTTGCCGATCTCCCAAGGCTTGCGCTCTTCCTTCATCTTTTCCTGAAGGTCGCGGCGGGTCATGTCGATCCCGACACTGTAGCCGAGCACGAGATCGAGCGCCTTCTCGACAGGAATGTTGCGGCCGCCGCCTTTCAGGAAGGCGACCATCTCGATCTCATAATGGAAGTTCTTGGTCAGGGCCGGATAGTCGATGACGCCGGTCGTTCCCGGCTGCACGACAACGACCGCGTCGGCCGGCTTCTGGAAGAAGAACGGTGCTTCGCGGGTCGGGTCGCTGCCCATCTCGCGCGCGTGGGCAGCGTAGTTGCGCCCAATGCAGTAGATGCGGCGTACCGGAAACACCGCACTGTTTCCGACGACCGGAACGGTCATCTGCGGGATGGTGAAGAGATGAGGGTTGACCGCTGTTGCAGCGTTCGCCCCCGCCGCCGCGGCCAGGGTGCCCGCGGCGCCTACCGTGACTGCTGTACGACGTGTCATGCCTTCTACCATCCAGCCCTCCCAATGCCCCTACTCGTGGCGGTTCATGGCGGAGTTCTTACCCGTATCGCGCATGAACACGTAAACGAGGAGCGAGGTGGCGATGATACCGGTCAAGTAATAATAGAACCAGCTCTCATGACCCTGGGATTTGAACAAAAGGGCCACGGACTCGGCCGATCCGCCGAAGATCGAGACGGTCACCGCATACGGCAGCCC
>JAIUPE010000131.1 GCA_020160875.1 Pseudomonadota bacterium | reverse complement strand
CATTTTTGTCGCGGGTTCCGTACATGCGGGCCAGTATCAGGATGCGCTTGCTCGGTTCGCGAAAAAACATATCGCAGCCCTAAACAAGACTCATACGATGTTCGTTTCCGTCAGCTTGTCAGCCGCTGGCGGCAAAGACGAGAAAGAGGAAGCGCGGGTCTGCGCCTGGAAGTTTGTTACCGCGGTTGGCTGGGAGCCTACCGTAGTGCTAAGCGTGGCTGGCGCATTGCGCTTCACCCAGTACGATTTTCTCCGCAGCTGGATGGCGAAGCGGGTCGCCGCAGGCCGGCGCCTCAAAGCATCGGGCACTGACGATGTCGAGTTTACGGACTGGGAGGCGTTAGAGCGTGCGGCTGGGCGGTTTGTCAGGGGCATATAGGATGCGGGCGGAAACGGCGAAAACTGGAGTAATTGAAGGCATTTGGGCGTCACAACCACGCCTCGGAAAGCTGCAAGTAACGCTGGTTGCGCGCCCCCGCAACCAAATCAAAACCCGCCCGCTCATCGAGCCGGCGGGTTTTGTTTTTGCGCTTCCGGCGCTCGCCTTTTCCAGCGCAACCGTTCTAGAAGTCGGCCGCCAGACGCAGCGACACGCGCCGCGGAGGATTCGGCGCGAAGCGGCCGGAGGCGCCGTCGACCGTCCAGTCGTAGGAATTAAAGACGTTGCGGACCTGCAAGCGAATGTTGGCGTTGGCGTCGTAAAGCTTGAACGCGTAGCGCATGCCGGCGTCGAGTGTCGCGGCCGCTGGCACACGAAATGTGTTCGTCCGATTCGCGAATTGCGACGACGTGTACTCCGTCAGCGTGTCGACGGAGAAACCGCGCCATGAGCTCGGGCCGTATTGCAGGCTGAGGCGGAAGATGCGCGGCGGTGTGCCGGGCGGCGTATCGCCGATCAATCCACGATCCACCGATAGTCCCGAAATGCGCGGCTGCAGAAAAACCGAACCGGCAACGACCGTTAGGCCCGGCATTGGTTGACCGCTGAGCGACAGTTCGATACCGCGGTGCCGAATGCTGCCCACGTCGGTGTAGACATTCGCCTGATCGCGATCGAAATACGGCTTTTGGACGTCGAAAACGCCGGCGACGAAGCTCATGCCCCGAACGATCCGCCAGCGAATGCCGGCATCCACCTGCCTAGTCAGCGCGGCCGCGACCGGAGCGCCGGCGTTGGCGGCATTATCGGGCGCGGTGCCAAACTCCTCGAGCCCGCGGGTATATCCCGCGTAAATCGCGAAATCGCGCGACGGCGTTGCCGTCACCGTCCCGCTGTAGAGCCAAGGGCGGCTGCTGGTCGGTGTCGGGACGGCGTTTTCCTTCCCGAATTCGCGGTCGTAAAAGCTCTTTTGCACGGCGACGCTGAATTCGCCGACGCCCGCCCATTGCCCACCATAAGAAATGCCGGGTGTGATCTGTTTGACCACATCACGGTCGCGCACACCGAACGGCGCGAACGTCGGGCGCGCGACGGGGGTGACGACGCCAATCGCTGCGCGGCCAAGCGCAGCCGTCTGCCCGCCGCCGAACAGCCGGACGGTGTCACGCCCGCGCACGTCGATGTGTACGGTGTGGCGGTATGAGCCTTCCGTGTAGATCCCGGTCGCGCGAACCTCACCGGACGTGGAGGTGAATTTGTGATGCGGGTCGCTGCGGACGGCGAGATCCGCCATGCCGTCCGATTGGGTATTGCGGTAGAAAACCACGAAGTTGTTTTTGCGGTCGGATTCAGAGCGAAAGATGGCGCCGTGCAGCGTCCAATGGCGCGACGCCACGCCACGCATGATGACCCCGCTGTTGAGGTCGTTGTATCGATGCGTGGTCCAGTCCTGACCGAAGTAAACGTTCCGGTCGTGACGCGGTGGCCGGTACGCGCCGGCGGTGAAAACCTGCGGCTGATTTTCGGCGTTCATCTGCTGATTAAAGTAGATGAACGGAATCGCTTCGAACTTCTCGCTCGGCGTGAAGCGCCACAGCGTCGCGGTGGTCACGAACAACTGCTTGCCGTTCCAATCGTTGATCGTGGGCTGATAGTTCGCGCCCACAAACATCCCGAGCTTGTCTTCGATCACCGGCGTCGAAACATCGACGATGATCTGTCGTTGCCCTTGAGGGATGGAATATTGCGCAACGGCGCTGACGATGAGATGGTCGGCGGGCATGATCAGCGAGGTGTCGACAATGCCGGTCGGCGCCGGAAACGGATAAGACTGAGCGGTCAATCCGACGCGAATCGATTGCGTGCGCTGAAGGCGGCTGCCGAAGACGGCCTGCTGATCGAAGTAGAGGCCCTCAAGCCGCATATTGCCCGCTTGCTGTGGATCGAAGCCGCGGGCGTTACGTGAATCGTAGAGGCCCACGCCTTCATTGCCGACCTTGGTGCCGAAGGCGTCTTCGGCGGATGTGACGGCGTTCTCATCGGCGCGCTGCGCGGCCGCTGTTTGACAATAAAAGACCAGCCCGACGGCGGTCAGGCACCCGCTATACCAGCGCTTCAAGACGATCCCCCCTGACCGTGCCGTCCCCGCGGCGCCGGTCCTCCCCCTCATTACGGTAGGATATAGCTTAGCGGGTGCGGGCCCCCGCGACCAAATCAAAATCCGACCGTTCGCGGCGCCGTCGGGTTTTTGCCAATCCAGGCACTCAAATCGGCTATCGTCGGGGCCGCGCACCGAAACGGGGGGACGGAGCCGGTGAGAATCACGCGCG
This sequence comes from Pseudomonadota bacterium, assembly GCA_020160875.1. Taxonomy (GTDB): domain Bacteria; phylum Pseudomonadota; class Alphaproteobacteria; order Rhodospirillales; family Rhodospirillaceae; genus SHVO01. The sequence goes on along the minus strand of JAIUPE010000131.1, from coordinate 5,707 downwards.
ATATCGCCGCGCTGTTTGAGACGGGCATCGCCGCGCTCAATGCCGGCGAATATGTGCGGGCCGCCGAGGTTTTTGCGCGGGTTCTCGCCCGCGCGCCGGCGTTCGCGCCAGGGCATAACGCGCTTGGCCTCGCGCGCGCCGCATTGGGACGCGGCGCGGAGGCGCTCGCGAGTTACGATACCGCGGCCCGTGCCGATGCGTCGTCCGCGGCCCCCTACATCAATCGCGCCACTTTACTTCGGGACATGGGGCGTGCCGAGGACGCGCTCGCGGATCTCGACAAAGCCGTGGCCTTGGAGCCCGACAATGCGGCCTGCCACGGCAATCGCGGCAGTTTGCTCATGGAGATGAACCGGCCCGCCGCCGCCGTCGTCAGCTTCGATCGCGCACTCGCGCTGAATCCATCATTCCCCTATGCGCCCGGCCTCCGGCTCATCAACAAAGCTTATATCTGCGACTGGGCTTCCATCGACGAAGAGGTCGCCGCGCTGAAGGCAAAGATCGAACGCGGCGAACCGGCCTCGCCGCCATGGCCGCTATTGGCGCTGATCGATTCACCGCAAATGTTACGCAAGGGCGCCGAGGCTTGGGCGGCGGCGAGGTTGCCCGCCAATAATGCCCTCGGCCCGCTCGCGAAGTATCCGCGCCGCGAACGCATCAAGATCGGCTACTACTGCGCCGATTTTCATCGGCACCCCACGGGTCATTTGATCGCGGGGCTTTTTGAACGTCATCATCGCGGCACGTTCGAGATCATCGGCTTCTCCCTGCGGGCCGTGCGCGACGACGACATGCATCGCAGGATTGCGGCCGGCGTCGACCGGTTCATCGATGTGCGCGACCGCAGCGATAAAGATGTTGCCGCGCTTTCGCGCGCGCTAGAAATAGATATCGCGGTCGATCTCAACGGTCTCATTACCAATAATCGCGCGGGGATCTTCGCCCACCGCGCCGCGCCGATCCAGGTGAACTACCTGGCATATCCTTGCACGATGGGCGCTCCCTACATCGACTATATCCTGGCCGACGCCACCATCATTCCCGATGCTGCGTTTTATACAGAGCGCGTCGTCCGGCTGCCCGATTGCTATCAGGTGAACGATGCGCAGCGGCAGGTCTCCGCGCGAAAATTCACACGAACCGAGCTCGGGCTTCCCGAAGCTGGATTCGTATTCTGCTGCTTCAACAACAATTTCAAGATCACGCCGCGCATGTTCGACGTTTGGATGCGTATTTTGCGTGCGGTCGACGGGAGCGTTCTCTGGCTGATCGAGGACAGCGCGGCGGCGGCCGCCAACCTTCGGAAAGAGGCCGAGTCCCGTGGCGTTGACGGTGCGCGTCTTGTGTTCGCGCCCCGCATGCCGCAGGAAGATCATCTCGCGCGGCAAACCGCGGCGGACTTATTCCTGGATACGTCGCCTTATAACGCCCATACGACGTGCAGCGATGCGTTGTGGGTGGGGCTGCCGCTTTTAACCTGCCCGGGCGAAAGCTTTGCCTCGCGTGTCGCGGCGAGTCAGTTGCGGACTCTTGGTGTGCCCGAACTGATCGCGTCAAGCCTCGCGGCGTACGAAACCCTCGCGATCGCCATGGCGGGCGATCGCGCGCGTCTGGCACGGATAAAGCAGAAGGTGATCGAGGCCCGTGCCTCGTCGCCGCTTTTCGATTTGGAGCGGTTACGATGAACATAGAGGCGGCCTACACCCGCATGTATGAGGCCGCGCGAACGCCGTGAAGATGCGCGCATCTTTTTGTAGTTAGAACATTTCAAAAATTACGCTTTGCGCCGCACTGCAGCAATGCCGCGTGACGGAGCAAACCATGCCAGAAGCTGCGCGCAGGGCGTCCCTGGGATCGTTTTTTTGATCGCGGGGCCAGAATTGCGCCGCTACGGTGACGCTCGCGGCGGCGCAATGCGTAGTGTCATGTATAGGTATACGCTTGGGAGGGCGTCGGTACGGTCATCCGTGATGGTGATTCGTTATCCGTCAACAAGTTGGCGAACGCGCTCCCCCTTTCGTCCTGCCGGCGTAAACGATCCATCAGGGGAGCGGTGGTAACGTGCGAGATGGCCACGACAGCGGCACATTCCAAGCGGTGCGGATGACGGCGACGGGTATCACCGCCTTGCGGCGATCGATGCTGCCGCGCGCAAGCGCCATCCAGATCGATCCACACAGACTACCGCCGCAGCGAAACACCACGTTCACGAGGCGGCGCCCACCGAAGCCACGATCGCATTCAGCCGGGAGGGCCGCGCCCATGTCTCGGGCGTTTCAGAGCCGGTAGCCAGGCCGTTTAAGTGTTGAGGGAAGGCATCTCGCGTTGTCAGGATATCGAGGGGGGAGACGGCCCGGCACGCCATCACAATCACACCGCTTGTGCGTGCAGGGGTGCGCCGGGCAGGGCGATGCCAAACGTATGTCGTTCATTTCTCACGAAGGGGGCCGTTCGCGTTAAGTCAGACCGGCTCGTCACAAGCCAACTCATCAGTTGCAATACTCTAGGGGAGGGATTTTGAACGTGAAGAAACATATCGTGGCTCGTCTTTCGTCGAGCAGCAGCCTTTTCGTCCTCGCGTTGGGGGTCCAAGGCGCGCTAGCGCCGCATGCGGCCGCGCAAACCGCCGCCACCGCTCCAGCGGCGGCCGTCGACGAAATCGTCGTCACCGGTTCGCGCGTTATCCGCGACGGGTATGAAGCGCCGACACCATTGACGGTGGTTGGCGTGGAATCGATTGAAAAGGCGGGCGTCGCCAACGTCGCCGATCTGATGAACCAAATGCCGACCTTCTCGGGAAGCGCGTCCTCCGCTGGCAACGTCGGCACGAATACCGGTGTTGCGGGGATCAGCGCCCTGAGCTTGAGAGGCATGGGCGCGACGCGCACCCTGGTCCTGCTCGATGGAAAACGTTCCGTCGCCGGTATCCTTACCGGCTCCGTCGACATCAATACCATCCCGCAGCAGTTGGTCTCACGCATCGACACGGTAACCGGCGGCGCCTCGGCGGCTTACGGTTCCGATGCCTTGGCGGGCGTCGTCAACTTTGTGCTCGATAAGGAATATACGGGCATCAAGGGCGAAGTATCCGGCAGCATCACGGATTACGGCGACAACGAAAACTGGAAGGTCGTCCTGACCGGCGGCACACCTTTCGCCGGCGGGCGTGGGCACGTCATCGGAAGCGGTGAGATCGGGTTCACCGCCGGTGTCCAAGATCCCACGAACCGCAAGTGGAACAAAACAAACATCGGGATCATGAACAATCCCTTGTACACGGCGACCAATGGTCTGCCGGAACAGATTGTCCGAGATCCAATCATCAATATGCGCTCGACCAAAGGCGGTTTGATCACAGGCGGCCCGCTCAAGGGCACCGCCTTCGGTCCCGGCGGCACGCCTTACATGTTCGATTATGGTCAGTATAACGACGGCACTAATGCGTTCGGTTCATCGCAATCCGACGCACATAGCCTTCACTTCACGCCGGATCTGGGTGTGCGGGAAAATCATCAAAACATCTTCATCCGTGCCTCATACGACCTCACTGACGACATCAACGTCTATTTCCAGTCGTCCTGGGCGCACACCTATTCCTATAACGTCGCTCTGGCCCCGCTCTTCTCGGGTAACCTCACGTTGCGGGCGGATAACGCATATCTGCCGGCGGAAATCGCAGCGCGCGCGGTCGCCTTGGGGGTCACGCAGTTCACCTTCGGCACGAGCAATGCCGACTTCGACATGCGTGCTCCGGAATTGCGCAATAATCGCGTCACCAACCGCAACGCCATCGGCATTACGGGAACCATGGACGCATTTGGAAGTACGTGGAATTGGGAGGGATACCTTGGAACCGGCATCACCCGGCAGTCATCCCGAAATGAACGTGTGCCGTTCCTTCCAAACTACAACCGTGCGCTTGACGCGGTCCGCAATCCGACGACTGGTGCGATCGTCTGCCGCTCCACTCTCACCGACCCGAACGGCACCGATCCCTGGGGTAACAAATGCGTCCCCTATAACGCCTTCGGCATTGGCGTGAATTCCCAGGCCGCGCTTAACTACATCCTGCTTCTCGATCAACGCAACGAACACTACATCCAGAACGTCGTGTCGGCGGAAATGAGCGGCGAGCCGTTCGAGATTTGGGCCGGTCCGGTGTCGCTGGCATTAGGGGTGGAGCATCGTGTCGAAAAGGTGGACGGTTCGGCGACGACCCCGACCGGATTCCTGAACGGCAACTATGTGGCCGCGCACGGCAGCTACAATGTGACGGAAGGTTTCCTGGAAACGGTCGTTCCGCTCGCGAAGGATCAAGAGTGGGCGAAGGTGCTCGATCTGAACGCGGGCGTCCGCGCGACGAGTTATAGCACCTCGGGTTATGTCACGACCTGGAAGGCAGGTTTGACCTGGGCGCCGATTGACGACATCCGGTTCCGCGCCACTCGGTCACGCGATATTCGCGCGCCGAATTTGTCGGAACTATTCGCCGGTCAATCGTCGAGCTTCCAGAGCAACCGCGTGGATCCATTCAATAACAACGCGATCGTCACGGTCAATGTTCAAACGACCGGCAACCTCAATCTCAAGCCCGAAAAGGCAGATACGACGGGTGTCGGTGTTGTGTTGCAGCCATCGTTCCTACCGGGCCTCAGCGCGTCGGTGGACTATTGGAATATCAACGTGAAGGGCCTGATCACGACGATCGCCGGACCGCTGAACCTCTGCTATCTCGGGTATACGCGGTTCTGCAGCTCGTTTCAGCGCGTCGTGGAAAATGGCGTCGCACTCATCGTCGAACAGACTCAGCCGGTCAATATCGCGACCCAGATTACGCGCGGGATCGACTTCGAAGCCACATACGCCATGGACTTGGACAGTATGGTCGACGACTGGGACGGCGCGCTGCGGTTCAATGTCGTCGCGACGAGATACCTCAAGCAGTTGTCCGACCCCGTGCTTACCCCGGCCGTCGATCGCGTGGGCTGGAACCAAGGCAGCTCGAACGACGGCGGTTTGCAGAAATTCCGTTGGAACGCGTCGATCACCTACACCAACGATCCACTCACCATCGCGCTGAGCGCGCGGGGCTTCTCAGGAGGGACCATTGACCCGACATTCATCGAATGTACGACCGGATGCCCGACATCGAATCTGAACAATCGTACGATCGACAGGAACTGGATTCCAGGGCAGCACTATTGGGACACCTCGGTTCAATATCAGGTCAGGGAAGGGATCACCGCGTTCCTCAACGTCCAGAACGTCCTGAATTCGGATCCCGTGATCGTTCCGAAGACCGGCATCAATGCGATCCACTACACGCAAACGAACGTCAATCTCTATGATGCATTGGGCCGTACATACCGCGCGGGCATCCGTTTCCGCATGTAACCCGGACTTGCTCCTTATAAAGGGCCGCCCTGCGGGGCGGCCTTTTTCTTTGGACTCAGGCGGGGCGCGGAATCCATTTCCCAGCCAAAACCGTTCCCACAGGGAAGAGCTTCTGCTTCCCGACCCGTTTTTCATTGTAGTTGTCCAAGAAATCGAAGGCGCCGCTGCGGAGCTCGAGCAACGACACATCGGCCGGCGCGCCGACTTTGAGCGAACCTTTTCCGTGAAAGGCCTCGAAGACGCGGGCGGCATTGCTGGTCACACAAGCAACCACTTGATCCAGCGTCATGCCGAGATACATCAGTTTGGACAT
>JAIUPE010000130.1 GCA_020160875.1 Pseudomonadota bacterium | reverse complement strand
GCATGTTAAGAGAAGCCTGGATGGTCCTCCCCCATCCAGGCTTTTCGCCGTTTTAAAGCCCCCGCGCCTGTACTATAGCGACGTGCTGCGGCGAGGCTTCAGGGAGTTCCCATGCGTTTTACCGGTACCGAGAATTACGTCGCCACCGAGGACCTGATGGTGGCGGTGAATGCGGCTGTGACGCTGGAACGCCCACTCCTCGTGAAGGGCGAGCCTGGGACCGGAAAGACGGTCCTGGCGCACGAAATCGCCGCCGCGCTTAAACTCCCGTTGCTGACCTGGCATATCAAGTCGACCACCAAGGCGCAGCACGGTCTTTACGAATACGACGCCGTCTCGCGTTTGCGCGATTCCCAGCTCGGTGACGCGAAGGTCAAGGACATCGCCAACTACATCAAGCCGGGCAAGTTGTGGCAGGCTTTCGCGGCCGAAAGCCGGCAGCTTCTATTGATCGATGAGATCGACAAGGCCGATATCGAATTCCCTAACGATCTGCTCCTCGAACTCGACCGCATGGAGTTCTTCGTGTTCGAGACAGGCGAGACCATCAAGGCGAAGCATCGCCCGGTCATCATCATCACCTCGAACAACGAAAAAGAGCTGCCGGACGCCTTCCTGCGCCGCTGTTTCTTTCACTACATCAGATTTCCGGAGCGCGAGACCATGGAGCGCATCGTCGCCGTGCATTTCCCGGACGTGAAGAAGAACTTGGTGCGCGAAGCGCTGAACGTCTTTTTCGAGATCCGCGAAGTGCCCGGTCTCAAGAAGCGCCCATCCACGTCGGAACTCCTGGATTGGATCAAGCTCCTGATGGCCGACGACATCCCGCCTGAAGCCCTCAAAGCCAAGGACGTGAAAACCGCCGTGCCGCCGCTATACGGTGCGCTGCTCAAGAACGAGCAGGATGTGCATATGCTTGAGCGGCTCGCATTTCTCGCCCGGCGGGAAGGCCGTTAAGCCGTCATGTTCTTCACTCTCCTCGAGGGATTGAAGAAAGCGGGATTGCCGGTCTCCATCACCGAGTATCTCGCGCTGATCGAAGCTGTGGAAACCGGCGTCGCCGGCTACAGCATCGAGGATTTCTATTACCTTTCGCGCGCTACCTTGGTGAAGGACGAGCGCAATCTCGACCGGTTCGACCGCGTGTTCGGTCAGGTCTTCAAGGACCTCGAGGGCGATGCCACGCTCGAGGGCATCCTCGCGAACATCCCCGAGGAATGGCTAAAGACGCTCACCCAACGCATGTTCTCCGAGGAGGAGAAAGCCCAGATCGAAGCCCTCGGCGGTTGGGAAAAACTGATGGAGACCCTGCGCAAACGGCTCGAGGAGCAGAAGGAGAAACACTCCGGTGGTTCGAAATGGATCGGCACGGGTGGCACATCTCCTTTTGGCGCCTACGGCTATAACCCCGAAGGCGTGCGCGTCGGTCAACATGAGAGCCGCCACAAGCGCGCCGTGAAAGTGTGGGATAAGCGCGAGTTCGCCAACCTCGACGATACGGTCGAGATCGGCACGCGTAATATCAAGATGGCGCTACGGCGACTGCGCAAATTCGCGCGTCAGGGCGCCGCCACCGAACTCGATCTCGACGGCACGATTCGCTCGACCGCGCATCACGGGGGCTTACTCGATCTTCAGATGATTCCCGAGCGCCACAATGCGGTGAAGGTCCTGCTGTTCCTCGACGCGGGCGGGTCGATGGACGAACATGTGCAGGTCTGTGCCGAGCTGTTCTCCGCCTGCCGGACGGAATTCAAGCATCTCGAGTCCTACTATTTTCACAATTGTATCTATGAGGGTGTCTGGCGCGACAACCGCCGTCGCCATACCGAGCGCGTGCCCACCTGGCAGCTGCTGCGCACCTATCCCACCGATTATAAGCTGATCTTCGTCGGCGACGCTTCCATGAGCCCGTACGAGATCATTCAGCCGGGCGGCGCGGTTGAGCACTGGAACCCGGAATCGGGCGAGATCTGGATGCGCCGTCTTCTCGAGACATGGCCCCATGCGGTGTGGCTGAATCCTGTGCCGCAAAAGCATTGGGCCTATACCGAGTCCATCGCGATGATGCGCAAGCTATTGGACGGGCGCATGTATCCGTTGACGCTCGGCGGTCTGGACGCCGCGATCGGCGAGCTTAGCCACTAGGGACGAGCGCGAGGCCGGCCATATAACCAATCCAGGCCCCCGCGATACACAAAAGCACCGACAAGCCGATATTGCCGGCCGCAGGTAGCCACTGGCCGCCTTGAAGGAGCGTCAGGGTTTGCAGGCTAAAGGCGGAGAACGTCGTATAGCCGCCGCAAAAGCCGACCATCAAGAAAAGGCGCGTGCCGTCGTTGGCCGGTAGAAATCCGCCATCACGCATGGCGGCGGCCGCAAAGCCGATGATCATGGAGCCCAAGACGTTGATGATCAGGGTGCCCCAGGGAAAACTAACGCCCATCAGGGCGGCAACGGCGCCATTGCACCAATGGCGCGCAATGCTGCCCAAGGCGCCGCCCAGTCCGATCAACAGATAGGTTTGCATCTCGTGCCCCCGGCCGAAGGTCGTGAAGTCTCGCACGAAATCCAAACCGGGAAGAAGCTTCCCAACGCAAATCGCTCCAGCTATATCTGACGTGACGCGCGAGGGGCGCGGATCTGTTCCAGTTGTGATGTTGTAAAATGGGTACCATCTCGGCCCGCGACTATGGCGTCGTGTTCGACGGCTTCCAGGCGCCAATTTCCAAGATCTACAACTGCGGCGCCAAGTGCGCGCCTTATAACAATGGCACGCCCGTCTGCTGCGATGCCGGCCACGCGATCCCCATCGTCGATAAGACCGAGTACGCGCACCTGAAGACGCGCACGAAGATGTGGAAGCCTTTCGTTCCGCGCACACCGGACCAGAAGGCCGAAATCGCCGACCTTAAGGGCTCGGAGAACTGTGCGGTCGAGTGCAACGGCGCCGAATTCTGCGAACGTGACAATCGCTCGCTGGCCTGCCGTTCTTTCCCGTTCTTTCCTTATTTTGACAAGAAAGAGCTGGTGGGCCTGGCCCACTATTGGAACTTCGAGGGTCTGTGTTGGGTCATCCACAACATCACGATCGTCGAGCAGCCGTTCATCGACCAATTCTTGAAGATGCACGAGTTCATCTTCAAGAAAGACGATAACTGGCGCGTGACGTACGTCGACCATTCGGCCGTGATGCGTCAGGTCTACTCGCGCCGCAACGAGAAGTTCGCGATCGTCATGCGTGACGGCTCTTACCGTTGGGTACTGCCCAAGTCCGGCGGCAAGACGGTGCCGGCCACGAAGAAGGAACTTATGAAGCTCCGCAAGGGCTTCACGCTTCCGAACGAGTAACTATTCGGCGGCGTTGAAGCTGCCAAGAGCGTCACACACGAACAGACCGGCCGTCTGCAGGTCGAAGTACCAGCCGTGCAGTTCGAGCTTACCCTCGCGCACGGCTTCGGCTACCCATGGGAACGTCATGAGATTGCCGAGGGAGGTTTTCACCGCCTCCTGCTCGCAACGGCGCTGCGCATCTGCGGGATCCTTGGTCGTCGCCAACGCGAAGTTGCGCGCCGGCTCGGCAATCTTCATCCATGACGAGATGAAGTCGTCCTTCTGGCTTTCCGAATGCATCAGGGCATGGATGCCACCGCACTTTGCGTGACCCATGACAATGATGTGCTCCACCTGCAAGCCACGCACCGCGAATTCCACCGCTGCGCTGGTACCGTGGTAGGCGTTGTCGGGACCGTAGGGCGGAACCAGGGCGGCGACGTTGCGTACGATGAACATCTCGCCCGGGTTCACGCCGAACTTGAGTGACGGATCGATCCGGGAATCAGAACACGCGATCATCAAGGCCTTGGGCTTTTGGCCCTTGGCCATGAGTTTTTCGATCGTCGCCTTGTTGTCGCGAAAATAGTGATCGCGAAACTGACGGTAGCCTTCGAAAAACGGTTCGAGGCTATTTTTGCTCTTTCCGGCCATTCTCGCCGCCGCTATTTCGCGGCCACTTTGAGCATTTCGTCGAGCTTGGACAGGAACTGCGGCGTGGTCATCCACGGCTGATCCGGGCCAACGAGCACGGCGAGATCCTTAGTCATGTGACCGGCTTCGACGGCCTGCACGCACACCTTTTCGAGGGTCTGCGCGAAGTTCACCACATCCGGGGTGTTGTCGAAGCGGCCGCGGTACTGCAAGCCGCGGGTCCACGCGAAGATCGACGCGATGGGATTGGTCGAGGTTTCCTTGCCCTGCTGGTGCAGGCGGTAGTGACGCGTCACGGTGCCGTGCGCGGCTTCCGATTCAACGACGGTTCCCGTCGGATTGAGGAGCACCGAGGTCATGAGCCCGAGCGAGCCGAAGCCCTGGGCAACCGTATCGGACTGCACGTCGCCGTCGTAGTTCTTACACGCCCATACGAAGGCGCCCGACCATTTGAGGGCCGAAGCGACCATGTCGTCGATCAGGCGGTGTTCGTAAACGATCTTCTTGGCTTCGAACTTGGCCTTGAATTCAGCATCGAACACGCGCTGGAACGTATCCTTGAACACGCCATCGTAGGCCTTGAGGATCGTGTTCTTGGTCGACAGATACACCGGCCAGCCACGGTCGAGGCCGTAGTTGAAGCAGGCGCGGGCAAAGCCCTCGATCGAGTCCACGAGGTTGTACATGCCCATGGCGCAGCCGGCGCTCGGGAAGTCGAACACGTCGAATTCCATCGGCGCGCCGCCGTCCTTCGGCGTGAACTTCATGGTGAGTTTGCCCGGGCCCGGGACTTTGAAGTCGGTCGCGCGGTACTGATCGCCGAACGCGTGACGGCCGATGACGATGGGCTGGGTCCAGCCGGGCACCAGGCGCGGGACGTTCTTGCAGATGATCGGTTCGCGGAACACGGTTCCATCGAGAATGTTGCGGATCGTGCCGTTGGGCGACTTCCACATCTTCTTGAGATTGAATTCCTTCACGCGCGCTTCGTCAGGCGTGATGGTGGCGCACTTCACGCCGACGCCGTACTGCTTGATCGCGTTGGCGGCATCGACCGTAATCTTGTCTTCGGTCTTATCGCGGCTTTCGATGCCGAGATCGTAATACTTAATATCGATATCAAGGTACGGCAGGATCAGCTTGTCTTTGATGAACTGCCAAATGATGCGGGTCATCTCGTCGCCATCGAGGTCAACGACCGGTGTCTTTACCTTGATCTTCGCCATGATTTTCCCCTTCGAAGGGCGTTGGGCGGCCGCAGAGATGCCGCCGATGCCCCGATTTATTGATTTAAACGTTCAGATGGCCGCGAAAGTAGTGCATCCCTAAGCCGGGGTGCAAGCCATGAATCCGCGCGCTTTTCCTGCGGTTTTTGCGCAATTTCAAGGCCTAAACCTTGAAAACCACCGGCGGCTTGGGTGCGCTCAGTTCGGCCTCGATGGCCCCGATCACGTCCTCAGGCCGTTCGACGACGGTCACCAGCGCGCTGTGCCCGTGATGCATGAAACCCTCCTCGACGATGCGGTCCATGAGGCTGACGAGATGCGACCAGTAACCATCGATATTCAAAAGCACGATTGGCTTGTTATGACGGTGGAGTTGGCGCCAGGTGACGACTTCGAACATCTCCTCGAGCGTGCCCACCCCACCGGGCATGACGCAGAACGCTTCCGAGCGTTCGAACATCTCCCTCTTACGCGTGTGCATGTCGGGGACGACGATTAAGTCCGACGCGTTGGGATGCGCGAGTTCCTTGTCCACCAGGAAGCCCGGGATAACGCCGGTTACCTTGCCTCCGCCCGCCAGAACCCCGTCCGCCACCGCGCCCATCATTCCCACATGGCCGCCCCCATAGACCAATTCGGTCCGATTTGCGGCAAGAGCGCGTCCAAGGACCGTCGCGCCCTCCCGGTAGACGGCGCGGGAGCCAGTGTTTGCGCCACAAAAGACGCACAAGGACGTTAATTTCGGCGAGGTCATGGACGGTCACGTTCCGGTGAGGGGGTCGCATACAACCGATTTGCCTTAAAGTGGACGCTCTTGCCACCTAGTCTCGTTCTTTGTAAAGCTTTGCGGTCAAAATTTTAAGACGGGGTGGGCACTTCGCGGCGCTGTCCGTATCCCGAACCGTCAACATCTCGAAGCAAGTGGAGGCTTCTCAATGAACCGTTTGGTCAAGTGTGGCTTGGCTCTCGCCGTTCTCGTCGCTCCCGTCATGGCCCACGCCGATGACCAGGACGTCATGAACTATCGTAAGAATGTGATGAAGACGATGGGCGAGCAGAACGCCCTTCTGCAAATGGTCGTGGCGGGTAAGGTCCCGGCCGACCAGTTCGTCTCGCATATCAAGACCCTCCACCTCGCGGCGACCCAGGCCAAGAAGGCGTTCGAGCCGAAGGTTGTCGGCGACGGTTCGACCGGTTCGGCCAAGGCTGAAGTTTGGTCCAACTGGGCTGACTTCTCCAAGCGTATCGACGATCAAGTCACCAAGCTCGCGGCGCTTGAAAAGGCCGCTGCCGAGGGCGGCGTGGCGAAGGCCGGTCCGATGATTGCGACCAGCCTCGACTGCCGCGGTTGCCACGAAAACTATCGCGTCCCGAAGAAGTAAGTTTAGAACACTCGGAGATACTCACATGACCCGTCGTACGAAGTTCCTCGGCCCGATCGTCGCTGCCGCCGTGGCGTTTGGTGGCCTTGCGCCCGCCTTCGCCGCAGATAACCAGGATGTGATCGATTATCGCGAACGCATCATGAAGACGCTCGACGCGCAGGTCGCCGTGCTCGGACAGATTCTTTCGGGCGCGACCCCGGACGATCAGGTCGTTTCGCACCTTGAAGCGATCGCTGAGGCTGCTTCGCAGTCGCTGAAGAGCTTCGAGCCGAAAGTTGAAGGCGGTGAGTCGCTACCGGTTGTTTGGACCAACTGGAAAGACTTCGAGATGAGAATGAAGGATTTCCAAAGCAAAACCCGCCTCGCGGCCGATACCGCCAAGAGCCAGGGCAAGGACGCTGCTTTGACCAACATTCTGGACGCGTTGCGCTGTAAGGATTGCCACGACGTCTATCGTAAGAAGCAGTAGGCCTTCCAGGTCTTCTACCTGAACGCCCGCCTCTCATGAGGCGGGCGTTTTGCTTTGAAACATTGCCTGAAACCTCGGTTCGACGTAACTTGCGCCCGCCCGCGGCAGCCCCGCGAGCGCAAGGAACTCCAAGGGATAATGAAGATGAATTTGCGCAAGGTGATCGTGCAGGGAGCCGCGCTAGCTCTGTGCGCTGGAATGTTTGTGGCTCCGGTCATGGCGCAAGACGCGCCCGCGGCGGCCGAAATGCCGGGCGTGGACGCGCCCGCGCCGGCCGACGTTCCGCCGGCACCCGAGGTCGACCCGCAAGTCACCCGCGGCGAATATCTTGCCCGCCTGGGCAATTGCATTAGCTGCCATACCGTGGCCGGCGGCGAGCCTTTCGCGGGCGGCCTGCCATTCAAGACCCCCTACATGTTCCTCGGCACGCTGCACTCGACCAACATCACCCCGGACGACGAAACCGGTATCGGCAAGTGGACCGAAGAAGACTTCGTTCGCGCGATGCATACGGGTAACGGTCCGAACGGTAGCCTGTTTCCGGCGTTCCCATACACCAATTTCACCAAGGTTACCGAAGACGACGCCAAGGCGATCTATGCGTACCTGCGCACGGTGAAGCCGGTGAAGGCCGAAGCGCCCGCCAACAGCTTTGCTTTCGCTCTCCGCTTCCCGATGAAAATCTGGAACGCGATGTTCTTTGAGGAGGGCCGCTTTGTCGCCGACAGCAGCCAGTCCGAAGAATGGAATCGCGGCGCTTACCTCGTGGAGGGCTTGGGTCACTGCAGCGCCTGCCACACGCCGCGCAACTTCGCGCTGGCGGAAAAGAAGGATGAGCACATGTGGGGCGCCGTCGTGCCCGATGTGGTGCTTGAAGGCGAATACCGTCCGTGGTTCGCGATTAACCTGACGCAGTCCAAGAAGGGCGGGCTTGCCCACTGGTCGATCGACGACCTCAAGCGATACCTGAAGACGGGTCACAACAAGTTTGGCGGCACTTTTGGCCCAATGAACGAAGTGATCGCGAACAGTCTTTCGCATATGACCGACGACGACGCGAAGGCCATGGCCACCTATCTCAAGAGCCTGCCGGCCGCGCCCGATACGCAACCGATGCAACTCACGGAAGATGAAAAGAAGGCCGGCGAAGAGCTTTATCTGAAGCACTGTGAAGAGTGTCATGCGCGTTCGGGCCGTGGCGGCTTTATGAAGGCGCCGCCGATCGTGAACAGCGCCATCGTGCAGGGTCGCGATCCTGCGTCGCTGATCAACATCATCCTGTATGGGGCCGAGCCCGCGAAGGGCCTCAATCCGCCTGGTGCATGGGAAGCCATGCGTTCGTTCCGCGACC
>JAIUPE010000129.1 GCA_020160875.1 Pseudomonadota bacterium | reverse complement strand
CAAGTCGAGATCAAGAAGGCGAGCATCAACGCCACCGGCGACCGCCTGCTGATCGCCATGCTGGTGAAAGCGACCGAGCGCAAAAGCTGGTTTGGTCTCGGCGCCGACGCCACCGTTTACGTGCTCGGCAAGCCGGTGCTCGACGCCGCGCAGCAAACGCTGCGACTGACGGAGATCAACCTCGCGGTGGAATCCGAAGCCGCGTTCGGACTGCTGGGTGCCGCCGCGCGCGCCGCCATCCCCTATGTCCAGGACGCGCTGGCGGAACATGCGGTGATCGATCTCAAGCCGTTCGCCGCCGACGCCCGCGCCAAGATCGGCTCGGCGCTGGCCGAGTTCCGTAAAAGCGACGACAACATCCGGGTCGATGCCGCGATCAACGACCTGCGCATGACCGGGATCGCGTTCGATTCCAAGACGCTGCGCGTGATCGCGGAAGCGACCGGCGCCATGAAGGCACGCCAGAAGCCAGACGGCCATTGGGTCTTCGACCTGGAGGCCGACGCGACGATCCCGTCCGAATACATCATGCTTAACCACTACCTCGACGAGCGTGAGCCCGAGGTGGAAACCAAGCTCGCGGATTATATCCGTAGCATCCAGGGCGAGCATGGGGGCTGGGCCCTTTTCTATAAGGGCGACTTCGATATGAGCGCATCGGTCAAGGCCTACTACGCCTTGAAGCTGGCCGGCGATGACGTGGATATGCCGCATATGCGCCGGGCGCGGGAAGCAATCCTCGCACGCGGCGGCGCGGAAGCCGCGAATGTCTTTACGCGTTATGCCCTCGCCCTCTTCGGCGAAGTCCCATGGCGCGCGGTCCCCGTCATGCCTGTGGAATTGATGCTGGCGCCGTCATGGTTCCCCGTGACGATTTACCGCTTCTCCTACTGGTCGCGCACCGTGATCGTCCCGCTTCTGGTTTTGGCGGCTTTGAAGCCGCAGGCGAAGAATCCTATGGGCGTGCGCGTGCAAGAACTGTTCCGCGTGCCTCCAGGCGACATCAAACGCTGGCTCAATAATCCTACGGGCCAGATCGGCGGCGACGTCTTCCTGTGGATTGATAAGGTCCTGCGTGTCGTCCGCTTCCCGAAAGGAATGCGGGCGCGGGCAATCAAGAAGGCCTTGGAATTCTTCATCCCGCGCCTAAACGGTGATGACGGCCTCGGCGCGATTTATCCCGCCATGGCGAATGCCGTCATGGCGATGGAAGCGCTTGGATACGCGAAGGACCATCCCGATCTCGTCACCGCGAAGCGTTCGATCAAGAAATTGCTGACCCCGGGCGAAGGCAAAATGTTCTGCCAGCCTTGCGTCTCGCCGATTTGGGATACGGGCCTCGCCGTACAGGCCGTCATGGAGACCGGCGACGGCAGCGCGGCCATCACCGCGAGCTGCGACTGGCTCAAGGAGCGTCAGATCCTCGATGTGGTCGGAGATTGGGAAGTAAAGCGCCCGGGGCTCCGGCCTGGCGGTTGGGCGTTCCAATACAACAACGCCCACTATCCGGACGTCGACGACACGGCCGTGGTCGGCATGGCGCTTCACCGCGCGGATCCCGGCAAACACGCGGAGGCGATCGCGCGCGCGGCGGAATGGATTATCGGCATGCAGAGCAAGAACGGCGGCTGGGGCGCCTTCGATATCGACAATAACGATGCCTACCTGAACAACATTCCCTTCGCCGACCATGGCGCCCTTCTCGATCCTCCAACCGCCGATGTTTCGGCCCGGTGCATCAGCTTCCTGGCGCAAATCGGTTATGAGACGAGCCATCCCACGCTCGCGCGCGGCATCGCGTATCTGAAAAGCGAGCAGGAAAGCGACGGGAGCTGGTTCGGCCGGTGGGGCACCAATTACGTGTACGGGACATGGTCGGTACTTTGCGCCTTGAACGCAGCGGGCGAGGATATGCAGCAGCCCTATATCCGCCGTGCCGTGGGATGGTTGATCGAACGCCAGAACGGCGATGGCGGTTGGGGCGAAGACGGCGCGACCTATTGGAAGGAACGCCGGTATGAATGTAAAGCGAGCACGCCATCACAGACCGCGTGGGCGGTGCTTGGCCTGATGGCGGCGGGAGACGTTGAACACCCTGCGGTCAAACGCGGGATCGATTACCTTCTAAATGCGCCGCGCGAACCCGACGGCCGTTGGGTGGAGCCCTGGTATACGGCGGTCGGATTCCCACGCGTATTTTATCTGCGCTATCACGGTTACGCGGCTATTTTCCCGCTGTGGGCGCTCGCCCGGTTCCGCGACCTGAAAGCCAGCAACACCAAGCGGGTTCGAACGGGGATGTAACCCCTACGAATGCTGGCGCGGCGATTCCGCAGGTGTCAGCGACCCAATTTTACAGCGCTCGCCATCAACAACGATAGTGCCGAAGCGATCGAGCCTTCCGGTGGGCCGGGCATCGATGCCGATGCCGTTGGCATACGGCAAGCCGAAACACGGGCCGATCAGGTCAGCACGATACCACTGACGATTCCGCGCCTGCAGAAAGACGGCCTCGTCGCTGACCGCATGGAAGTCGCGAATGTTGCCGTGGTCCGCAAACGGGATCGAAGCTTGCGGGCCAATGGGGGCCGACGCGTAGTCCGCGCCGCCGGCACATCCGGCGAGAACGGCGGAGAGCGCCGTCACGACAAGAAATGCACGCATTTGAGTGGTCTCCTTCAGTTCACCTTGTGCGTGAAAGATATGGACCCTGCGTGGCGCGAGGGTGGTAGGATTGAGGCGGATTCAAGGAATTCGCCATCTCGTTGATCCATAAAACAAAACGACGGCAAGGAGGCGCTTTTTGACGGTCGTTGGCGTCGTCACGGGTCTAGAGTTCGAAGCGGACGTCGTCCGCCATCATGCGCGTTTTGCGGGCGTCGCTGATCGCATCGCCGTGGCCGCGGGGCTTGGACGCGAACGCGCCCGCCGTTCGGCGGAAGGGTTGATCGCTCAAGGCGCTGGCGCCCTTCTGAGCTTCGGTATCGCGGGCGGGCTTGCGCCCGAAATCGCGTGCGAAACCGCCGTGATTGCGACGGCCATCAAAGCAGAGAATATGGAAACCATCGACTGCACGCCCGCCTGGGCGGCACGGCTCGCGCATGCCCTACGATCGTCTTCTCCGGTCATGCGCGGCGATTTGGCCTATGCACCCGTCATTCTCCTCACGAGCCTTGATAAGAACGGCACCTTCGCGGCCACGGATGCGCTCGCGGCCGATATGGAAAGCTACGGCGTCGGCGAAGCTGCGCTCAAGGCGGGGCTGCCGTTCGCCGCGATCCGCGTCGTGGCCGATACCGCCGGGGAGCAGCTTCCGGAAATCGCTCTTCACGCTATCGCGTCCGATGGCTCGCTGAAACTCGCCGAAACCCTCCGGCGGATCATGAGAAGTCCCGGGCAGATCCCCGGCTTGATTCGCCTCGCGCGTTCCACGGCCCGTGCGCGCCGCAGACTCGGTCGCGTTGCCGCGCTCAGCGCGCCTCAGGCTTTTTTCAGCGAAGCGTGATGTGATCCGGCCCGGCGCCGCCTGCATGCCTTGTCCACATATGGCGGAAGGCGGCTTCCAGATCTCGCGCATAGCGGTTGGTATCGAACAATGCACTCGACGCAGCTCCCTCTTTAAGCCGCGCACGTAACCCTGCAAGAGCGGATGGTTGCGTCGCCAGACGTAACGCGAGGCGCTCGTAATCCTCCGTGGTATCCGTGATGAGTTCGGAAAGGCCAACGGCGCTGAGCAGGCTCGCGCCGACGCGGGCCGCGAACGCGTCGCCACAGCGCGTTACGACGGGAACGCCCATAAGAAGCGAATCGCTGCCAGTTGTATGAGCATTGTAGTGAAACGTATCGAGAAACAGATCCGCGTGCATATAACGCGCGAGATAAACCGGAAGCGGCGCGCGCGGCGCAAACACAAGGCGATCGGCCGCGACACCGCGCGCCTTTGCCTCTTCCCGCAAATTCCGCTTCGCGGTCGCGGCACCGTCGAGAAGCCAAAGCAGGCTGCCCTTCACATCGTGCAAAAGCCGCATCCACACGTCAAACACGTCGGGCGTGATCTTTGCGAGACTGTTGAAGCAACAGAATACGAAGCCTTCCTCAGGCAATCCGGCCTCGGCGCGCGAGAGCGGCCGTACCGCCGCGCGTGTCGCCGCGGTATTGGGCTGATAGGACTGCGGCATCGTCACAACGCGCTCGGAGAAGTCGGCGAAGTGCTGCGGCGGCGTCACAAATCGGTCGCCAATGATGTAGTCATAAACTTCCGTTCCAAGCGTACCCGGATAGCCAAGATAATTGACCTGCAACGGGGCCGCGCCGGCCGCGAAGATTCCGGGTCGCGACAACGCCGTGTAGCCGTTGATATCGAGCGCGATATGGACCTTCTTCTCGCGCGAGAGGTTGGCAATCTCGCCGTCAGTCATGTTCAGCACATCGATAAACTGATCGCACGATCGCCGAATCCGCTCACGCGTCGGGCTCCGCGGGTCGCCGCCAAATGAAAAGGCAATGACTTCGAATTGGGTTCTATCGTGCGCGGCCAAAAGATCCACGAGGAGCTGCCCGATCGGATGATCGTGAAGATCCGAGGAGAAATAGCCAATACGGAGCCTTTCACCGCCGGACACTACGGGGCGCCGGCCGATGAGCGGATTATTCATGGCAAAATATGTCTCGGCGACCTTCTTTTGCTGAGCCGGAGACGACGGAAGGAAGGTCATGACATAGGGCTGCACCACAGCCTTACCCACCTCGACTCCAGCAAGAAGGCTCGCGTTTCTTTGGGTGAAGCCATCCCATTCGCAGATCTGGAGCGCAAGCATCATCACCTCGCCCGCGATCAGATCCATATCCGGATCAATCTCCAGGACGCATTCCAAATCCGCGAGCGCGCGCTCCGGCTGCTTCGCGTCCTTAAAAATGAGCCCGCGCAGGGCGAGCGCCCGCACCGATTCTGGATCCAGAGCAAGCGCCGCGTCACACGCGGCGAGCGCGGCTTGGACGTTTCCGCAAGCACGGAGAACCGTTGCCCGTACAAAATGGGCGTCGAAGGATTGAGGCGCCACCGTTACGGCCTTTTCACTGACCTCGAGAGCGGACGTAAAGAGCCGCGCCTTGAGGAATGCCTCGGCTTGCACCACGAGCGCGTCACCCGCCAACTCGGCGCGCACGCGCTTTGCCTCGGGGTGGTCGGGATTCGCGGCGAGCGCGCGATCGATAAATGCCGTACCGGCGGCAAGTTGCCCACGCCCCAATTCGAGCATGCCGCGCAAGTGCAACGTATCGGCATGGGCGGGAAACACCTTCAACAAACGATCGTAGAGCGCCGCGGCTTCTTCGAGGCGGCCACCGCGATGAAGCTCGGTGGCCTTATGGAAGACTTCCTCCGGCGTCACATCCGCACTCCGTCAGGTTGCACCACGATGTGGTCTGGCGGCAGCCCCTGCTCGCATCGGGCCCACATGGCGCTGTAGGCCGCTTCGAGCGCACGCGTATAACGGTTAGTCTGGAAGAGTGGGTATCTGGCGGTGTTGCGCACGAGTTTTGCACGCACGTCGGCCAATACCGAGGGATTACGCGCGAGTTCCAATGCGATGCGCTCGTACGCGGCCTCATCCGCCGCGATCATTTCCGGCATTCCGATGGCTGTCAGAAGGCTCGCCCCCACTCTCCCGGGGAACGCGGGCCCAAGACGCGTGACGACCGGCAACCCCACCAGCAGCGCCTCGCAGGCCGTGGCATGGGCGTTGTAGTAGAAGGTATCGAGAAAAAGATCCGCGACCCGGTAGCGCGCCAGATATTCAAGCCCAAGGGTGCGCGGCGCGAAAACAATGCGCTCGGGCGCAACGCCGCGGGCCTTCGCTTCACGTTGAAAATTGCGTTTCGCCGTTACGCCCGGGTCGTTGAGCCACAGCGTGCTACCTTCCACGGCCTTCAGGAGGCGCATCCAGACACCAAAGGCGTCGGGCGTGATTTTAAAAGGCGCGTTGAAGCTGCAGAAGGCAAATCCGGTCTCCGGCAATCCTAATTCGGCGCGCGTAGATAAGCGCGCCGGGATATGCCGTTTGATATCATTGGTCACCAGGTAGGTGTCGGGCATGGTGACGACGCGTTCGGAATACCCGTCATAATGCTCCAACGGCGTAACCCGTGAGTCGCCAATGATGTAGTGGTGATAGGGCGTGCCCATCGTCGAAGGATAGCCTAGGTAATTGACCTGCACCGGCGCCGCTCCGGCTGCGAAAATGCCGGTTCGGTTGCCGCCGGTATAGCCGTTCAGGTCGACCGCGATGTGAATCCCCTTCTCACGCGCGACCCCAGCCGCTTCCGCGTCGGTCATCGCGAAAATGTCTATGAATTCATCGCAGGCGCGCGCAATCCGCTTTTTGTTCGCGCTATCGGGGCTTCCGCCGAATCCAAACCCGAAAATTTCGAACCGAGAACGGTCGTGACCTTCTAGAAGCCCAACGATGAGTTGACCGACAGGGTGTTCATGCAGATCCGAGGAGAAGTACCCAACTCTAATCTTGCCGCCGGGTGGCCGCGACGGACGTGCGGCTTCGCCGACCTGCGGGCAATGAGATTCGAAATATCGCGCGGCCAGCATCCGGTGCTGGATCGGCGTTGCCGGCAATGCGTTCAAAACGAACGGCTGCGCGGGCAAGCGACCGGCATCGACGGCCGCCAGGAGATCCGCCGCCTTATCTTCAAACCCCTCCCATTCGCCGTTTCGCAAGGCGAAAAGCATCGCCTCACCCGCGATGAGCCTGAACCCCGGATCAATGTCCAGAACAACCTCGAAGTCCGCCAGCGCGCGCTCGGACTGCCTCATTTCCATGAACGTCAGACCGCGCAGTGCATAAATTTCGGCGGACTCCGGATCGATCGCAAGCGCGCGATCACAGTCGGCGACAGCCTCCTGATAGCGCCGCAACGCGAGCAAAACGCGGCCTCGCGCAAAAAGAGCCGCAAAAGACTTCGGATCGAGCGCCAACGCCTTCTCGCAGGCGGCGAGCGCGGCGATGGGCGACTTGTTATCGAGAAGCGCGAGCGCGTCGCGGACAAAATCATCCACCGTCGGCTGGCCTTCGCGGACCGTGGCGGCGTTTGCTTGCGCATCCAGCGACCGCCCCAATTTTTCAAGTGCCTGTGTGCGCACTTGGTAAATCTGGGGTCCCGCCATTCCCTTTGCGAGGGCGCGCTCGCACACGGCCAACGCCTCCTCGTGGCGATCCGCGTGATTGAGCGCCACCGCGAGATTCGCAAATGCGCCGCGCGATTCCGGGTCGAGATCAAGTGCCCGCCGCGCACTGGTGGCTGCCTCGTCATACCGCTCGAGCCCGATGAGCGCGGCGGCCCGGTTGGCGTGCGCCGCGGCGAATGCAGGCTGGACCTTCAGGGCGCGGTCGAAGCGCATAAGCGCATCCTGATAGCGCGCCTGATCCACGTCGATCAGCGCGCGAAGTTGAAGCGTATCAAGATGGTCTGGAAAGCGGGCAAGCAACTGCTCATAGAGAGCAGCCGCCTCATCCAATTGCCCCGTTTGATGCAGGGCGGTCGCCGAACGAAAAACCGCGTTCGGATCCATACCGTCGTTAGCCGACTTTCGCGCGGCGCGGCTCTTCGTGCAGATCCTTCACGAAGGTTTGGACCTGCTTTTCGAACACTTACTCGGCCGGGCGCTGCTTATCGAGCGGAATCTCCGGCGCCATCGGGCCTTCGGTATCCACGCCTTTCAAGAACACTTTGAGTGCTTTCAGCGGACGGTTGACGGTATCGACCACAGAGGTGGGTTCGAAGCCGCAATGGACCATGCAGTTGGCGCACTTCTCGTACTTGCCGACGCCGTATTGATCCCACTGCGTGGTTTCCATCAGCTCGGTGAAACTCTTCGCATACCCCTCGCCGACGAGATAACAGGGGCGCTGCCAGCCGAACACGTTGCGTGTCGGGTTGCCCCAGGGCGTGCACTCGTAGGTCTGATTCCCGGCCAGGAAATCGAGGTACATGCTCGACTGGTTGAATTTCCAATTCCGGCCATTGGTCTTACCGAGGCGGAAGATGGAGCGAAAAAGCTCCTTGGTTTGACGGCGCGAGAGGAAGTGGTCCTGCATCGGCGCACGCTCGTAGGCATAGCCCGGCGAAACCGTCACGCCTTCCACACCCAGCGTCGCAACATAGTCGAAGAATTCCGCCACACGCGCGGGCACGGCGTTCGAATTGAACAGCGTGCAATTCACCGTCACGCGGAAACCGCGCGAGGTAGCTTCCTTGATTGCTTCCACGGCGCGTTCGAACACGCCTTCCTGCGACACGGCGTGATCGTGCTCTTCCTTCAAACCGTCCAGGTGAACCGAGAAGGTCAAGTACGGGCTGGGCGTGAATTGATCGATTTTTTTCTTCAGAAGGAGCGCGTTGGTGCACAGATA
>JAIUPE010000128.1 GCA_020160875.1 Pseudomonadota bacterium | reverse complement strand
CGACGGCGGTGGCGGTCGCGCCGGCGCTCAACGATTTCAAGATTCCGACCTTCTCGGTCTCCTCCACCGTGCAGGCGATCCAGATCACGCCTTACTGGTTCAAGATCACCGTCACCTCCGAGGGCGCGCTCGGCCCGCTGAGCCGCTATGCGATCGAGAAGGCCAAGGTGAAGAAAGTCGCCATTTTCTATGTCGGCGACCACGAATCGCACGTCAATCAGGCCGCCGCCTTCCGCGCCGAAATGAAGAAGGCCGGCATTCCGATCGTCGCCGACGAATACGCGGACCCCGAGAAGGGCACCGGTGCGGTGAAAATCACCCCGGGCCACGACTTCAACGACTTCGCGGTCGGTAAGCGTCACAAGCTGGCGATGATCAATATCTTCGATCGCGATGCCAAGCTGAATGAAGAAGCGCCGGAGAAGTATCGCGGCCTCGACCGCTTCAAGGTGCGCGACATGGTGGTCGCGGACATGGAGCTTCTCGAACTGTTCGAGAAGGTCGAAGACAACGCCATGCAAATTCCTTACGGGGATCGCTCGGGCGTGGTCATCGAGCCGTGGCTCACCGACCAGTGGTACGCGGACGCGAAGACCCTCGCGAAGCCGTGCATCGAAGCGGTGGAGACGGGGCGTACGCGCTTCGTGCCCAAGACGTGGGAAAACACCTTCTTCGAATGGATGCGCAACATCCAGCCGTGGTGCATTTCGCGCCAGCTGTGGTGGGGTCATCAGATCCCGGCGTGGTACGCGCCGGACGGTCATCCGTTCGTGGCCTATGACGAAACGGAAGCGCACGAGCTGGCCAAAAAGCACTTCGGTAAAGAAGTGACATTGGTGCGTGACGATGACGTGCTCGACACCTGGTTTTCGTCGGCGCTCTGGCCGTTCTCGACCCTCGGCTGGCCGGACAAGACGCCCGAACTCGCGAAATATTATCCGGGTGACGTGCTCGTCACCGGCTTCGACATCATCTTCTTCTGGGTCGCGCGCATGATGATGATGGGCCATCACTTCATGGGCGATGTGCCGTTCCGCGATGTGTACATCCACGCGCTGGTCCGCGACGAGAAGGGCCAGAAGATGTCCAAGTCCAAGGGCAACGTCATGGACCCCCTGGACCTCTGCAACAGCTACGGTACCGACGCCGTGCGCTTCACCCTCGCGGCAATGGCCGCGCAGGGCCGCGACATCAAGCTCGCTGAAGGCCGCATCGCCGGTTACCGCAACTTCGTCACCAAGATCTGGAACGCGGCGCGCTTCTGTCAGATGAACGAATGCGTGATCGTGCCTGGCTTCGATCCGAAGAGCGTGAATTCCACGCTCAACAAGTGGATCGTCGCGAAGGTCGCCGAAGCCGCGCGCGATGTATCCGACGCCATTACCAACTACCGCTTCAATGAAGCGGCCAACGGCCTCTATCAATTTACATGGGGCACGTTCTGCGATTGGTTTCTTGAGTTCGCCAAACCGGTGTTCCAGGGGACGGATGAAAAGGCGAAAGCCGAAACGCGCGCGACCTCGGCTTGGGTGCTCGATCAGATTCTGATCATCGGCCATCCGCTCATTCCCTACGTCACCGAGACCTTGTGGGAAAAGCTCGCTGAAGCCGCCGGTATCACGCGCGCCGCCAGCCTGATGACCACGCAGTGGCCCGACTACACGGGGCTCGCGGCGCCGGAAGCGTTGGCGGAGATCGATTGGGTGGTGAACATCATCACCGCGATCCGCTCCGTGCGTGCTGAAATGAACGTGCCGGCGGGCTCGCAAATCCCGGCGCTGGTGAAGGACGGGAACGCCGACACCAAGGCGCGCCTGGCCACGCACAACGCGCTCATTTGCGCCAACGCCCGCTTGTCGTCGATCGATGTGGCGGATCAGGTGCCGGCGGGTTCGGCCCAGGTCGTCGTGGGCGAGGCGACGGTGCTTCTGCCACTCGAAGGCGTCATCGATTTCGCCAAGGAACGTGAGCGTCTCAAGAAGGAGATCGCCAAGCTCGAAGGCGATATCACCAGCACCCAGAAGAAGCTGGCGAACGAAGCTTTCGTATCCAAGGCGCCGCCGGAAGTCGTCGAGGAGAACCGCGAACGTATCGCCACGGCCGAAGCGGCCCGCGTGCGGCTCAAGGACGCGCTGGCGCGGATTAGCGCGTAATCTTCTTGCGCTGGGTGCAGAAAGGACTCCCTGAGGGCCACGCCGAGCGTTAGCCTAAATCCTATATGATTTTTGGATTGAGAAGGATTTTCCGATGCCTGACGATGCGAAACGCCCAGTCAAGTTCGACAAATCGAAGCTTCCCAGTCGCCATACGACCGAGGGGCCTGCGCGGGCGCCGCATCGGGCGATGTATCACGCCATGGGGCTGACGGAGGAGGAGATCCACGCGCCGCTGGTGGCCGTCGCGACCTGTTGGAACGAAGCGGCGCCCTGCAACATCGATCTCACCCGTCAGGCGCAATTCGTGAAGCAAGGCGTGAAAGCGGGCGGCGGCACGCCGCGCGAGTTCACGACCATCACCGTCACGGACGGCATCGCCATGGGTCACCAGGGGATGAAGTTCTCGCTGGCGTCGCGCGACTGGATCACCGATTCCGTCGAGCTCACCGTGCGCGGTCATTCCTACGACGCGATGGTGGGTCTCGCGGGCTGCGACAAATCGCTGCCTGGCATGATGATGGCCATGCTGCGCCTCAACATCCCGAGCGTCTTCCTGTACGGCGGCGCGATCATGCCGGGCCACTTCAAGGGCAAGGATGTGACCATCGCCGACGTGTTCGAAGCCGTCGGCCAGCATGCGGCCGGCGCCATGTCGGACAAGGACCTGCATGAACTCGAATGCGTCGCCTGTCCGTCCGCGGGCGCTTGCGGCGGCCAGTTCACGGCCAACACCATGGCGACGGTCAGCGAGGCGATTGGTCTTGCGATCCCCGTGTCGGGCAGCATCCCTGCCACGATCCGCGAGGCGCGCGATCATTACGCCCGCGAAGCCGGCGCGGCCGTCATGAACCTCCTGAGGACGGGTCTTCGTCCGCGCGACATCTGCACGCGTAAAGCCTTTGAAAACGCGGCGCGTGTGGTCGCGGCCTCGGGCGGTTCGACCAACGCCGGCCTGCATCTGCCCGCCATGGCGCATGAGTGCGGCATCAAGTTCTCGCTCGATGATGTTTGTAAGATTTTCGACGAAACACCGTACATCGCCGACATGAAGCCCGCGGGCAAATACGTCGCCGCCGATCTTTATCGCGTGGGCGGCATCCCCGTGCTCATCAAGGCGCTGCTCGACGGCGGCTATCTGCACGGCGACTGCATGACCGTGACGGGAAAAACGCTCGAAGAGAATATGAAGAGTGTCGTATTCCCGGCGGATCAGGACATCGTCTATCCGACCTCGCGCGCCATGTCGCCGCGCGGCGGCGTGACCGGCCTCAAGGGTTCGCTCGCGCCGCAAGGTTCGATCGTGAAGATCGCCCACATGGATCATCTTCAGTTCCGCGGCCCCGCGCTTTGCTTCGACAGCGAAGACGCGGCCTTCGCGGCGGTTCAGAAGCGCCAATACAAGGAAGGCGACGTCATCGTCATCCGTTATGAAGGTCCGCGCGGCGGACCCGGCATGCGCGAGACCCTCGCCACCACGGCGGCGCTCGCGGGGCAGGGCATGGGCCATAAGGTTGCGTTGATCACCGACGGGCGTTTCTCCGGCGCCACACGCGGCCTGTGTATCGGTCACGTCGGACCGGAAGCGGCCGTGGGCGGTCCGATCGCCCTGGTGAAGGACGGCGATATCATCGCCATCGACGCCGCCAAGGGAACCCTCGATCTTGAGGTCTCCAAGGAGGAACTCGACCGCCGCCGCGCCGCCTGGAAACCGCGCAAGAACGAGTACCAGTCGGGTGTGCTTTGGAAGTACGCCCAGATTGTCGGGGATGCTTGCGACGGCGCGGTGACGCATCCCGGCGCGGAAGCTGAAACCCACGTATACGCGGATATTTAAAGGACAGGGAGTCGCCCGGATGGCATGCTTGCCGCTGTCGTAGGAGGGGGCATGAATCCGAACAAGGCGCTGTGGGCGAAAGGCGGCTTCACGCGGCTTGCGCGTACGATGCGCGAAAGTGGAGATCGGCTACGGTGACGGCACGACGGCCGCCTTGCGAGCTGAAATGGACGCCCTGTTCGAAGCTCAAAATAAGACGCCGGGGCAGGCCATTACGTCCATTCCCGCCACCTTCCTGCGTGTTACTGTCACGCGTCCCTGATCGAGGCCGGGCGGGTAGAAGCAGGCGGATCGAATGAAGGTCACGACGGAGCTGAAGGTTTCGGACATCGTTGCCGTCAACTTGCGCAACTATGTCTCCAATCGCGCGCGCTATGTCATGTGCGTGGTGATCGCGTTTGCCTATAGCGCGTATCTCATTTCCGACTTGGGGATGCCGGCCGATCAACGCGCCTGGTTCATTTACGTGGCGGGCGGCGTGCTGTTCGCCATCGCGTTTTTTCTCCTCTTCCTGATCGTCAATGTGCTGAATGCGGTTGTGATCGTCAGGGACACAAGCGGGGTGGTCGGCCCGCACGATATCCAAATTCTACCGGAAGGATTCCGCGATACGACGCCGGTGACGGACTCCCTGACGCGCTGGTCGGGCGTGCATCGCATCACGCGGCGCGGTGATTATCTTTCCTTCTGGGTCTCGCCCTATCTCGCCCACGTCGTTCCGGGCCGGGCCTTCGCCGACGCAGCGGCCTTCGCCGACTTCGAACGCCTGGCGCGCACTTACCTCAGCGGCGAGACCGCCGTGCCGGCGCCGGCGCCTACGCCGCTCCCGGCGGCGCGGGTCGTGGTGCAGACCGACCCCAAGCTCTGGAAGCGTCCCGCCTAACGCTCAGATATTCAGGCAGCACCACACGGGCGTGTGGTCCGAGGCCTTTTCCTGACCACGCGGCTTTTTATCGATGCCGCTGGCCGTCAGGACGTCGGCGGCTTTCGGCGAGAGCAGCAGGAAGTCGATGAGCAAGCCGTTGTCTTTTTGCCAGGCGCCGCCCTGATAATCCCAGAATGAATATTGATGGGGCAGGGTGTTGAAGGCCCGGAAGGCGTCCGTCAGTCCCAAGTGCAGGAGCGCGCGGAAGCGGGCGCGGCTTTCAGGCTGCAGCAGCGCGTCGTCCGCGAAGGCTTTGGCGCTGTAGACGTCGCTGTCGGTCGGGATGACGTTGTAGTCGCCGCCGTACACGCGGATCTCATCATCGAGGACGGTCTTGGAAATATGCGCCTTGAGGCGGTCCATCCACGCGAGCTTGTACGTGAACTTCTCGGTGGCGATGGGGTTGCCGTTCGGGAGGTAGATGGACGCGACCCGAACCTTGCCGAACACCGTGCCTTCCACGTAGCGGGCCTGTTCGTCACCTTCACCGCCGGGCAAACCGCGCGTGACGTCCTCGATCGGAGATTTGGAAAGGATGGCGACGCCGTTGTAGGTCTTTTGGCCATGGCTGGCGATATTGTAACCGGCTTCCTCGATCTCCATGCGCGGGAAGGCGTCGTCGATGCATTTGATTTCCTGCATCAGCACGACATCGGGCGCTTCTTCCTTCAGCCAGGTCAGAACATTGGGCAGGCGGGCCTTCAAGGAATTCACATTCCAGGTGGCGATCTTTATCGTACGTTGAGGCGTGGAAATGGCGTTCACGGGGCCCTGGGCGGTTGTGGGTGGATTCTAGGATTACAGCTATGCTGGCACGCGGGATGGAGCGCAGCAAGCGGGCGGCCTGCGGCGCGCTCATCATGCTCTTTTTTTCCGCGCATACGGTTTTTGCGGCGGCCGCGCCTGCCTGCGCGTCCGCACGGACGCCCATTAAACTCGACTTCAAGACGCTGACCGCGGCGACCGCCTACAATCATCATTTGACGCTCGGCGGCATCGCAAATTTGTCCCGCGCGCAGGGTGGCCAAATCGCCGGCGGTGGCCGCCCGGTGGGCTTGACCCTCGCCAATACGCTCTACGGTGTCGGCGGCGAGGTTGCGCTCGAACCGCAAGGGAGCGGCTTTTGTGTGCGCCTGACGTCGGTGAAGATCGATTTCGGATGGGACAGAATGGACGTTTACGTCCCCACCGAGTTCCCGGAAGGATCCTGTGAATACCGGGCGGTGAGGGACCATGAGAATCAGCACGTCTCCATTTTCCGGACGTCCCTGGCTGAATTCGCGCCGCGCGCCCGCGCGCGCATCGAGGCGGTGCTGGCGCGCGCGAAGCCGTTCCCCGTGCGCAGTCGGAATGGCGCGGTACAAACCGCGCTCGCGCCGGTCAACGCCGAGCTCGCCGCGCTCCAACAGGAGTTCAACGCGCTCCATGGAGCGCGGAACGCACGGATCGATACGCCGTCCAACTATGCAGCGGTGACGGCGCTGTGTAACAACTGGGATGGAACGGGGGCGAGGTAGCGCTTAGAGCGAGAAGGATGTTCCGCAGCCGCAGGTCGATGCGGCGTTCGGATTGACGACCCGGAACGACTTGGCCATCAGATCATCGACAAAGTCGATTTGCGAGCCGTTCAGGAGGTCCAAGGAGGCCTCATCCACGATCAGCTTGACGCCGTGGAATTCGAAAATGCGGTCATCCGCCGTGCGCTCACCGTCCAGACTGAAGCCATAGGAAAAACCCGAACAACCGCCCCCAGAGATTGCGAGGCGGAGCATGAGGTTGGGATTGTTTTCCTCCCGCAATAGTTCCTGAACCCGGGCCGCTGCGGCGGGTGTCATGGAAACGGGCGTGGCTTCGGCGATCTGGTTCAAGGGGCGCGCTTTCGTCATGGAACAGGCTGAATGTAGGGGGGCGCCCGGCGTGGTTCAAGTCACCCCGCGCCGGCATGGCGACACATGGCGATCCGGGGCCCTGACGCGGCTCCTCATCTGTTCTTCATAAACGCCCGGAAATCGAGCTTTCCGTGAGGTGGCAAGGGACGTGTGATGAAAAAGAAAAGGGCTTAGCGGCGGCGTTCGAACGCCTTGTGTAAGGCTTTGATATTGGACGTTGTCTTTTCATCCGTCGTATCTGCCATCGGGTCTTTCGGCTGACCTAAGCAGTCGACGCGTTTATCATCCTTGCCGCCGCGTTTCGGAGCCAGCGCGATAGGGTCGCTTGCTGGAAAGGTCTCCGCGAGCGCGTCGTCGAGGGCTTGACCCTGCGTCACCGCTTCTCGTGAGTCTTCGCGGTCGATCGGCGCACTCATGAGTGGGTGGCCCTCTGTTGCGGAAGCTGGCGGTGTTTTGTGCCCGCGATTTTCTGAAAACGGCGATCGTCCGCTTTCTTTTTCCGTTTCGGGAAAAAGCCCTCCGGGTCCTCTCCGCGCGGTTTCGCGCGCGGCATGCGATCGCCATTCTGGTGCGCCGGCCGGCGCGTCTTCATCTCTGCACGGCCGCTGCCGGATTTGCGGCGGGGGATTGCTTTGTTCTTCGTGGCCATTGACGGTCCTGAAGGAATGAAAACGGGGGTGCGTGGCCGCACCCCCGTCAATTTCAGTTAGCGATTCTGGCCGCCGCCGCTGACGTTATTGTCGCCTTCGTCCGTCGTGCCACCCTGTTGCTGGGTCTTGCGGGCGCCCTGATTTTGGCTGTCCTGGTTCTGCTGGGAATCCGAACGCGGCGTGCCTTGCTGGGTCTGCTGCGCACTCTGTTTATGGCCGGAGCCGCCCATCTGGTTTGGCTGGCTTCCGGCGTCGCCCGACACGCTGTTCTGCTGGCCCTGCTGCTTCTGCGGGTCTTGGTTCTGACTCTGCTGGCGGGGTTGATTTTGCTGACCCTGATTCTGGTTCTGGTTCTGCGCCATGAGGAATGTCTCCCGATTTTTTGATTGCGGTACACGACGGTGGTGAGGGAAGGGGCCGTCGTTAAAGCCAACGTTACGTGTAGGGCTTTGTTCCGATTGCCGGCGGCGCGCTACCCTCGCGTGCGCGATGTCGAAATGACCCGCGCAGACACTGCGGGTGGATCCGGAGCCAACCGAACACGCTTTTTGTTGTCCGGGACATGTGATGATGCGCGTTATGCGGACTCAACATGTCGTCAGCCTGCGCCGCGGCGGGAAGGCGCGCGGCCTTTCGATTCCGGGCGGCGACCCTTTTAAGGCGCGTTTTCTGATCATTGCCCTGAGACGGCGGGGTCGCTACGTTGCCGCTCATGGGGGACATCGCCAAACTACATGGATTTTTGAAGCTGGCTGCGTGCGAGCCATCGCAGACGCGGGGACGGCTCCATCCGGAAGAGGAATCCGCGACCCGCACCGCGTTTCAGCGTGACCGCGACCGTATCATTCACTGCGGCGCCTTCCGCCGGCTTAAGTATAAAACGCAGGTTTTTGTCTATAGCGAAGGCGAAAACTATCGCACACGCCTGACGCATAGCCTGGAAGTCGCTCAAATCGCCCGATCCTTGTGCCGGTTTATGGGCCTCAACGAGGATCTTGGATGATGCTGCGTCTCGTCATCGCCGAGACTTGCGCGATCTCATCGGTGCAGTCGCCGTATTGCAGGGACACAAA
>JAIUPE010000127.1 GCA_020160875.1 Pseudomonadota bacterium | reverse complement strand
TCACGTCGGCCTTGAGGCGGGCAGCGTCGGGGGTATGTATGAGCGTATCCATCTAAGCGGCAACACGAGCTTGTTCGGGAAAAAGCGTAAGGAGGCCAGCCCGGGTCGCCGGGCATGTTCCACGCTCGGTAATAAGAGCCGTCACATAACGGGCCGGCGTCACATCGAAGCCGACGTTAAGCGCGGGGCTGGCCGGCGGATAGATCGCGACCGTTTCAAGAGAGCCGCTGGGCGTGCGGCCGGTGATATGAGAGAGCTCACGCGCATCGCGTTCTTCGATGGGAATGTCAGCGCCGTGGGCAAGCGTCCAATCAATGGTCGTGGACGGCAACGCGATATAGAACGGTATTTTGTTGTCGAAGGCCGCCAAGGCTTTGAGATACGTGCCGATCTTATTGCAAACGTCGCCATTCGAGGTCGTGCGGTCGGTCCCGGCGATAACCAGATCGACGCGACCGCGCTGCATCAGATGGCCACCTGTATTGTCAGCGATGATTGTATGCGGAACACCGTGAGCGCCGAGTTCATAAGCCGTCAAGGAGCCCCCCTGATTCCTCGGCCGCGTCTCATCGACCCACACATGGATCGGTAATCCGGCGTCATGGGCCTTATAGATCGGCGCGAGCGCCGTTCCCCAATCAACGCAGGCCAGCCAGCCGGCATTGCAATGCGTGAGCACATTAAGAGGGGCTTTTCCGCCCTTCTCCTGGAATTGCTTCTCAAAGATGGACTGCCCGTGCATGCCGATGGCCTCGCAGAGCGCGACATCTTCATCGCAAATTTCCGCCGCTCTTGAGAACGCACGCTCGGCGCGGGTCTCCGGTGTCGAGCCCGCGAGGGCGTCGACCATCTGGTCGAGTGCCCAGGCCAGGTTTACGGCTGTCGGGCGGGTTCCGCGCAACAGCTCGACCGAACGCGAGAGATGCTCATCACGGGGATCGCGACGCATCGCGAGCGCGACGCCATAAGCCGCGGTCGCGCCAATCAACGGAGCGCCACGCACCATCATGCTGCGAATGGCGTGCGCCGCGTCCTCAACGCTCGCAAGGCGCGCGGTCTCAAACTCAAACGGCAGGCGGGTCTGATCGATGACGAGGACGTCACCATCGTCCGCGCGCCAGATCGTCCGGAAGTGCTGTCCTGCTATCCGCATCCAACGTTCCCTTTTGCGCGCCGCATCATAAGTGAGGTCGCGTTTTTTTCGGAAAAAACTACGGTGACGGAAAATCCCAGCCTCTGGATCGGTGAGCGGCCCCTCGATCCATAAATATTCGCCTCTATACCAATATGTCTAATATGACGATTAATAATTGCGAGTATTAACCATCTCCCCTATAACGCTAAATACTTTTGCAGGTGTTACCCCGCGATCAAACACGCCCAGGTCCGTTGAGCCGGGGCGGATCTGCGGCGCCCGGCACCTGCCTAAGATTTGCAGGGACCAATCACCCCTGAGCGAAGAACGATAAATGGAGTTTTGGCCACGGCAACTCCCGCCACCCCCAAGGTCACCACAACCTGTCCAAGCGATCTGAAAGGCTTATTGCGTTCCCGCGGTCGAAATATTGCGCAATTGTTCGAGTGAGATTTTTCCATGAATGCCGAAGTTGACCGGCGGCTTCGCGTCCTTGTCGTCGACGATAAAGCCTTTGTCAGGACAATGACCGGCCGTGTCCTCCAGAGCGCCGGGGTTGAGTCCGTCGTCTATGCCGCCGGCGGAAAGGAAGCGATCCAATACATCAAGCAGACCAGCCCCCGTATAAGCCTTGTTTTCTGCGACCTCATGATGCCCGATATGGATGGCGTCGAGGTTGTCCGCCATGTCGCCGAACTCGAGCATAAGCCCGCTTTTGTTTTCGTGAGCGGCGCCAACGCCGCGCTTCTGAGCACCGCCGCCGATATGGCACGCGCACGAGGCTTGCTGGTTCTCGGATCCATCGAGAAGCCGATCAGCATTGAAGCCGTACGCGGAATGCTTTCGCGGCTCGACAGCGCACGTCCGGCCCGGACCACGGCGCCCCGTCTCGCGCTGACCGCGGCCGATCTTAAGGGCGGATTGGAGGCAGATCAGATCGCCCTGCACTACCAACCCAAGATTAATGTCCGTTCGCGTTCGATCGAGGGGTTTGAGTGCCTCGCGCGGTGGCGCCATCCCGATCACGGGCTTGTTCCTCCAGGCCAATTCGTGGCGCTCGCCGAAGAAAGCGGCCTCATCAAACCTCTCACCGACCGCGTCCTATCCCTTGCCCTCAGGCAGTGCGCCGCATGGAACGCGATCGGATTCACGACAAAACTCAGCATCAATATCTCGGCACATCTTTTGATCGATCTCGGTATGCCGGACCGTATCGCGAAAGAAGCGAGTGAACACGGACTTGATCCGCACCAGATCGTGCTCGAGATCACCGAAACCGGCGTTTTTCAAGATGCCGCCGACACGCTCGACATCCTCGCGCGCCTTCACATGAAAGGCTTTGCCCTTTCCATCGACGATTTCGGCACCGGCTATTCATCGATGGAGCAATTGCGCAGGATTCCGTTCGCCGAGCTGAAGATCGACAGAGCCTTCGTCAATGGCGCCGGACAGAACCAGAAAGCCAAAGCCATTTTGCAGTCGAGCGCGGCGCTTGGGCACAATCTCGGCCTCTCTGTCGTGGCGGAAGGCGCCGAGACTCAGGAAGATTGGGACTTGCTCGCGAGCCTCGGTGTCGACGTTGTTCAAGGCTACTTCATCGCAAAACCGATGCCCGTTGACGGCGTATTGGCGTGGCGCGAGAAATGGAATGGCAATATGGCGCCAAAGACCTAACGCGCAAGCACGCGCCCCGCAATCGGCGCCAGCTTTTTGATCATTTCGGAATCCCGCGCCACTGGCGCCGTGATCAGCGCTGAATCGAGCGCATGGTGGCACCCACGATCACATGCTCCATGATGAGCGCCGAGCGCCGGCGTGACTTCCTTCACCAGGTTTCGCGCTTTATCGGCGTTTGCGAGCAGGACGCGGACCACTTGCTCGACGGTGACGGCGCCATGCCCCTCGTGCCAGCAATCGTAATCGGTCACCATCGCCACGGTCGCATAACAAAGCTCGGCTTCACGCGCGAGTTTGGCTTCGGGCATATTGGTCATGCCGATGACGTCGCAGTTCCAGGACCGGTACAGCTTGGATTCCGCGAGGGTCGAAAACTGCGGGCCCTCCATCGCAAGGTAAGTGCCGCCGCGCGCATAGCGAATACCGATACTGCGGGCCGCGGCCTCCAGCCGGTCACCCAGACGCCCGCAAACGGGATTCGCCATGGAAACATGGGCGACAAGCCCTGCCTCGAAAAATGACTTCACGCGGGCGAATGTGCGGTCGATGAATTGATCGACAATGACGAAAGTCCCCGGCGACAAGTTTTCCTGCAGCGACCCGCATGCGGACAACGACAGCACTTCCGTCACACCCATCATCTTCAGGGCGCAGATGTTGGCGCGATAGTTCAGGTCCGTCGGTGCATATTTATGGCCACGCCCATGGCGGGGCAGAAAGACCACGCGCGTACCGTCGATTTCGCCGCACAGGAGTTCGTCCGAAGGATCGCCAAACGGGGTCGCAACCTTGCGCCATTCCTTATTGGTGATCGCGTCCATGTCGTAGAGGCCGGATCCCCCGATAATCCCGATCACCGGCGCTTTGCCGCCCTGCCCGTCCATAAAACCCCCGCAGTCCAAAACCAAAGCCCTTCCATGCTATGATTATGGACCAGCCGCAGCGGGTCTGGAGTCAAAAAACCGCAGACTTATAAGACAGACTTGTTATAAGCACCGTTCCGGGAAGGGTGGCCGAGTGGTTTAAGGCACCAGTCTTGAAAACTGGCGTGCTCGCAAGGGCACCGTGGGTTCGAATCCCACCCCTTCCGCCATCGATCAGCGTCGCGTCACCAGAAACCCGTCATAGGTGATACAAAAGTCGACTTGACCCCACGACGATTGGGGGGAACGCTCTGAATACAAAATCATAGGGGAGGATCTCATGAAACGTAGCTACGGACTCTTTGGCATCTCGTTGACGGCGCTTGTCATGGCGGCCGCACCGGCCATGGCCCAGGAAAAGGGCGGTTTGGACCTCACAGGTCCCTATGACGTTGTCGTCGGCTGGTTCAAGCCGGGCATCGACGGCTGGAATCAGCGGGTCGTATCCGTAAACGCCGAAGATCCGAACCGGGTCTTCATCGGCGCGGTCGACCGCAACGATACGCGCGAAGGTCACCCGATGCTGACCGCTGACGGCAAAGTGATGAAGGAAAAGACCAAGGTCGTCCGCGATAACAACTTTTTCGACAAGGGCGACGTCAATAACCTGCTTGTCCTGAACGCCGACGGAAAGGTTATCGAGAACTGGTCGCAATGGAACAGCGAAATTTCCATCGCCCACCACATCATCATCGACCCCTATGACCCGGCGCACCCGGTTTGGGTGGTGGACCGCTTCAATCACCGGCTCTTGAAGTTCAGCAACGACGGCAAGCAATTGCTGCTTAAAGTCGGCGAAAAGGCGGTGCCCGGAAACGACGAAGGGCACTTCCATGACCCCGCCAGCCTCGCGATCATGCCGGATGGCACCTTCTACGTGGCGGATGGCTACACCAATTCCCGTGTCGTCAAGTTCGACAAGAACGGTAAGTACATCATGTCATGGGGCACGCGCGGTACGGGGCCGAGCCAATTCAACCTCGTGCATTCGGTCGCCGTCGACGCGGATCGCGTTTACGTGGCGGACCGCAGCAACGACCGTATCCAAATCTTCGATCACAACGGCAAATTCCTCGATCAATGGCCGGGCACGGCGCGTGTGACGCGTGTGATGACCACAGAAGACAAACGCGTTTGCGTCTCGGCGACGACCTACGGCCGATTTGCATGTTACGACCTCAACGGCAAGCTTGTCGGCCAGTGGGGTACGCTGGGCGATGAGCCCGGTGTGAGCGACAATGCGCACCAGGTCGACGTCGACAACGCCGGCAACTTCTACGTCGCCGATGCCAATAACAACCGCGTACAGAAATTCGTACCCAAGAAAAATGCCGACAAGAAGCTTCTTATCGGCAGGGAACTCGTGCTGAAGAAGTAATTCGCTCAGACGCGAAAAAAATAAACGGAGGCGGCTTCAACCGCCTCCGTTTTTCTTTTGCGGCGTTATTTACGTACGCCGTCGAAATAGTCGACCACGCTGCGCGCCACCTCACCCATCATGTCCTCGGTGTCGGCGCGCGAACCGGTCATGTTCATGTTGTAAAACGAGATGACGATCGGACCCGACTTCGCATAGATGACTCCAACGTCGTTGGTCACACCGGTTGTCTCACCGGTCTTGTGGCCGACGGGTACCGTCAGATAGTGCGGGATCTTCATGGTGCCGGCCTGCTGGGCGCGCAGCATACGGCGCATCTCGTCGCAGCTTTCGGGTTTCGCGACCGTACACCTTTCAACACTTTCCACCAGCCGCCCCATTTCTCGCGGGCTTGCGGCGCCGAACCAGCGGCCTTCGTCGTTGGAATCGCTTGGCGCCGGCGAGCGGTTGGCGCTCAGCGCGCGGACTTCGTCGATCAGCGCCTTACGTTGATCGGAAAACACAGGCATGCGGCGCACGGTCGTGTCGGCGCAACACAGCGCAAACACGTCTTCCATTGAGAGGTTTGCGTACTTCGGATCCATCGCGGCGTAGATGAGGCGGAAGTACTCGCCGGTCGTATGCGTCTGGTTGAGGACCTGATACCCGGCATCCTTCAGCCAGGCATTGACGCGCTCCTTACCGCCAACTTTGGCGATCATGAGATCGGTCGCGGTGTTGTCGCTGGTGATCACCATTTCCGTGATCAGATCGCGGATGGTCGGACGCAAGCCTAAGTCCTTATAGCGGTAAATACCGGAGCCGCCGCGTAGCACAGCCGGAGTAAGCTCAACCCGCTCGTCCAATTTCAGTTTGCCCGCGTCGGCCATTTGAAAGGCGATGACCATGGTCGCGAGCTTGATCGTAGAGGCGCTTTCGAAGTGCTCGTCAGCCTTCACCATGCCTTCTTCGCCGGTCGCAAGATGTTTAATGTAGATGCCGGATTTCGCCGGCATCCGCGCGAGCTGCGCTTCCAGAAGGCGCGTCAGTGCGCCTGGATCATCGGCTTGCGCGAAACCGGGAAAAACGAAACCTAAAGTCAGAGCCGCGGCCAACGCCCGCGCATACATCTTCACGCCCATGCGAATACTCCCCTTCTATCCCCGAAATGCAGATATGCCTTCTTCTCCCTGAGCACCGAAGCGCCGATTTCCGCCGCCGAAAAGAAAACGGGCGCCGGAGGGATTCCGGCGCCCGTCTTTCTTTCCGAAAGGAACGCGGCCTTACGCCATAATCTCGCTGACTTCCTTGCTGGTCTGATTGCTCTTTGTGCCCCATTGCGGCGTGTTGACGCCCATAAGGCGCAGACCGGTGTAGCCGATGCGGCAGCCCGTATCGCCCTTGAGGTCGAAGTGATAGCCGTTCTTCACCTTGCCGCCGCAACCGCCGGCCGTCATGAGCGGCATGCCGTCCAGCGAGTGAACGCGGGCATAGCCATGGTCGGTGGTGGCATAGATGAACACATTGTCCAGCAGCGTACCGTCGCCTTCCTGCACCTTGGTGAAGGCTTCGACGTAGTAGGCCCAAGCCGCCATCAGCTTACGCGTGAAGCCCGATACTTCTTTTTGATAACCAAGAACGTCGTCGATACGCTCCTCATGCGTGGCGGTGTGGTGCGGCTTCTCGTAACCGGCTTTGCTCGGATCGCCCGAACGGGTGCTCATGGCCATGTTGAACACGCGGGTCTGATCGCAGGCGACCGCCATCACCATGATGTCGGTCATCATCTTATGACGCGCGGTGATCACTTCGATTTCCTTGCCCGGCGGCGGTTCGCTCTTCAGCTCGGCCGGCCGCTTGCAGGAGGCGATCGGCTCGGGCTTCGTGAGTTGCTGCTCGAACTGACGCTCGAGGTGGCGCAGGCCGGTAAAGTATTGATCGAGACGCGCGCGGTCTTCGGCGCCGATCTTGGCGTTCAGCGCCTTCACTTCATCCATGACGCCCGACAGCACGCTCTTACGTACCGTGATCTTGGGGTTCGGTATGAACTCGGGCGCATTCGGATCCTGGAAGTCGGGCCCAAAGATGCGGGTGTAGAAGGCCAGCGGGGAGATTTCCGGCTGGTTCGGCGTATTCTGGTTTTCGTAGGACAGGGTCGAGCCGGTTTCGCCGGTACCCGTCGCGGTCAGCATCTTGAAGCGCGTGGTGCGGCCAATCTGGTTGGCGACCGTCACGTCGAGCGATTCACCGGGAATATGGCCGCCGTCTTTCGGCGCGCTGCCGGTGCGCAGGATGACCCAGCCCGAGTAGTGGCAAAGGTTCTCGTAGTTGTCACGGAACGCGGTCGTGTTCGTGAACAGGTTCATGTGCTTCTGGATCGGTTTCCACGAAGCGATTTCTTCCGGGAGCTCGTAGTTGAGGCCGGTCTTCTTGGGGACGAACACGTTCGTCTGCATGCCAAGCCCCCAGTGCCACGTCCCGAAGCGGACAGGCATAGGCTTGCCGTCGGCCAGCGCCATCAGTGTCTTCAGCACGCGGTCGGGCGACTCGCCCAGCGCCTCGGCGGCCTGCAGGCCGATGCTCGCGGCGTCGGGATCGTAGTCGTAGGAGTGGACCGTGAAGGCGACGCCGGCCTGTTCGAGCTGGCGGGTCGCGCGCGTGACCTTGGACATCGTGCTAGCCTAGCAGGCATGACCGCCTACGCCGACTACAAGCCGCTCACCTTCCACGATGCCGCGCGCCGCTTCGCCGAGGGCCAGGACGATCCGCGTGCCTACCTCGAAGGCTGCCTCGCGACCATCGCCGCGCGCGAACCGGTGGTGAAGGCACTGACCGCAATCAACGAGGGCGGTGCGCGCGCCGCGGCCGATGCCAGCGCCGCGCGCTGGAAAGCCGGGCGGCCGCTGTCGTCGATCGACGGCATGCCGGTGGCGATCAAGGACCTGCTCGAAACCAAGGACATGCCCACCGAGATGGGCTGCGTGGCGATGAAGGGGAACTTTCCCAAGCGCGACAACGCCGCGGTCTGGGCGTTGCGCCAGGCCGGCGCGGTGATCCTCGCCAAGACCGTCACCGCCGAACTGGGCGGCGCGCATCCCGGACCGACCACCAACCCGTTCGACCCGGCGCGCACGCCGGGCGGCTCGTCCTCCGGCTCGGCCGCGGCGGTCGGCGCGCGCATGGTGCCGGCCGCGATCGGCACCCAGGTCGGCGGCTCGATCATCCGGCCGGCGGCCTACTGCGGCAACGTCGCGCTGAAGCCGACGCAGGGCGGCATCAACCGCGGCGAACGGCTGGCCACCAGCATGAGCACGCACGGCCCGCATGCCGGCGACCTCGAGGACATGTGGCGGACCGCCATCGAGATCGCCAAGCGCTGCGGCGGCGATCGCGGCGGTCCCGGCCTCGCCGGCCCCGACAGCCTGCCGGCGGCGGCACGGCCCAACCGGCTGGTCGTGCTCGAGACCGAGGGCTGGGCCGACGCC
>JAIUPE010000126.1 GCA_020160875.1 Pseudomonadota bacterium | reverse complement strand
CGGTTTTGGCTGGCTCACGCTCGCCTTCAGTTTCGCCGACGCAGATGATCGGCGTGAGACCGGCTTTAAGCGCCGCTTCGGCTTTCGCGCGCACCTGCTCATCGGTCTCACCGTGATCGGCGCGGCGCTCGGAGTGGCCGACGATCACGAATTTGCAACCGAGCCCGGCCAACAACGCCGGGCTGACATCACCGGTATGGGCGCCCTTTTCTTTGGCGTGACAGTCCTGCCCGCCGACAGCCACGGGCGTTCCCTTTGCCACCGCGAGGACCGCCGGAATGAGCGGCGCGGGTGGACACAAGACGACCTCAGCCTCGATGGACGCGCCGCGCACTTGCGCGATGAGTTCCGCGGCGAGCGCCTCGGCCGAAGCCAGCGTGCCGTTCATCTTCCAGTTTCCAGCGATCAAATAGGACATGGGTCTTCCTCCGTGGAAGGTTGGTACCCTGGACAAAGAGCCGGCGCAATCTCTCTAACTGTTCATGTTTATTGGAAAATTTGGCCTCGCGGCATGCTTGCCGGGTCCACCCCCCCAACCTATGATGCCGCCACCTTGCCGCCCGCCCGCGCGGCGTACCTTTTTTTGAGTAAGACCAAATGTTCGACCAAATTCGCGACGCCGTAAAAAACAGCATCCTCGTCAAAATCATGCTCGGAGCACTGATGGTCAGCTTCGGCATCTTCGGGATCGGCGACTTCGTCGGCACCGGCGGACTCGACCCGAACGTCGCGGTCAAAGTCGGCAAACGCGAAATGAACATGATCGAGTTCCAACGCCGCTACGACACCCAGTACGATCGCTTCAAGGAATCCGTGGGCGGCCAGCTGCCCGACAACGAAGCCATGCGCCGTTCCATCATGGACGCGGTGGTCGCCGAGATCACGCGCTCCAGTCTCGTTGAAGGCGCCGCCGACGACCTTGGCGTCGTTGTCACCGACGAACAGCTGCGCGACAACGTCCGCAAGATGGAAGTGTTCAACGACGAGACCGGAAACTTCAGCCAGCGCGTGTTCGGCGAAGTGCTTGCACAGAATAACCTGTCCGAAGCCGCGTTCCTGGAGATGATGCGCGGCGAGATCCGCCAGCGCGCCCTGATGCAGCCCATTGCGCTGGGCGGCGCTGCGCCGGGCTTCCTCACCGACAGCCTGTTCACCTACCGCAATGAAGGCCGCTCGGCCGACACCCTGCTCGTTCCGACCAAGACGATCACGGTCGCCGACAAGCCGGCCGATGCCGACCTGAAGGCGCTTTACGACCAGAACCTCGCGGTCTTCAAGCGCCCCGAATACCGCAAGCTTTCCGTCCTCTCGATGAAGAGCACCGAGCTCGTAAAGCCGGAATCCTTCACCGAAGACGAGATCAAGACCTACTACGAGCAGAACCCCGGCCGTTTCCGCACCCCGGAAAAGCGCCGCGTCGCGCAGCTCGTGTTCGACAGCAAGGAAGCAGCCGACAAGGTCCGCGCGCTGGCGGCGCCCGGCGACACCCTCGCAGACCTCGCCGCGAAAGCGAAGATGTCCGCGATCGATCTCGGCGAACAGACCAAGGACTCCATCATCGGAAAGAGCATGGGCGCCGCCTATGACCTGCCGCTGAATGAAATCAGTCAACCGACGCAGAGCGACCTGGGCTGGCACCTTTTCGCGACCACCGCGCTCACCCCCGCGCACGAGACGCCGCTCGCGGAAGCCACGGCGAACATCCGCAAGCTCATGTCCGAGGAACGCGGGCTCGATGCGCTTTACCGCGCCTCGACCGACGTGCAGGACGCCCTCGCGGCCGGCACCCCGATGAACGAGATCGCGAACAACCTCGGCGCCACCCTCACGCAGATCGAAGCCGTCGACCAGACGGGCAAGGACCCGTCCGGCGCCCAGGTGCCTGGCATCATCGACCCGCAAACCTTCCTCACGACTGCCTTCAGCCTGCCCACGGGCGGCGACAGCGGCCTCAAGGACCTGCCGCAACGCGACGGC
Organism: Pseudomonadota bacterium; assembly: GCA_020160875.1. Lineage (GTDB taxonomy): Bacteria > Pseudomonadota > Alphaproteobacteria > Rhodospirillales > Rhodospirillaceae > SHVO01. Next base: position 6,642 of record JAIUPE010000126.1, on the reverse strand, counting down.
TACTACGTGGTGAAGGTGGAATCCATCACTGCGGAGGCGCCCCGTCCGATGGAAGAGGTCCGCACCGAGCTCACCGCGATGTGGCAACGCGATAAGGCGCTCGCCGAAGCGCGCGCGACGGCCGATAAGATCGCCGCCGAAATTGGCGCATCGACCGATATGTCGTCCATGGGCACGAAGGACGGCAAGCTCAGCTACGGCCTCCTTACCGCCGTCACGCGTTTCGGCCAGCCGCTCGACCGCTTCCACATGGTTGACACCGGCCGCCTCAGCGCTGCGATGCTCGGGAAGCTCTTCGCCGCAAAGCCAGGTGAAGTCTTCACCGCCGAAACGACCGACGGCGTGGTGATCGCGCGCTTGAAAGAGGTTGTCACGCCGCAAGCCATCGGCCCGCAGGCTCTCGCGCGCAACCAAATCGCCGGCGACCTGCGTAACGCCGTCACCGGCGATATCATGGAGCAGATGACCGCCGAGTTCACCAAGCGCTATCCGGTCGAAGTGAACCACACGCTCGTCGACCAGATCGTCAAGACCACGCGTTAAGCGGCGGGGTACCGCGCCCGCCGCGTTCGAAAGCTTTTTGCGATGGATATCTCTCCCGGCCGTTCTGTTTTCGACCAAACCTATACGGCGGGCCGGTCCCAGGTGGTGTGGGCGGAGTTGCCCGCGGACATCGATACGCCGGTCTCGGTGATGGCCAAACTGGGCCAGAAGCACCGCTTCACCGCGCTTCTTGAGTCCGTCACGGGCGGCACCACCCGCGGCCGCTATTCGTTCATCGCGCTCGAACCCGACGTTGTCTGGCGCTGCCGCGGCGCGCAGGCCGACATCTGCCGCAACGTGCGCGAAGGCGCGCTGCAATTCACGCCCGACGCTCAACCTGCCCTCGCCTCGCTCCGCGCGTTGGTGAAGGAGTCCTGGATCGACATGCCGGCGCACCTGCCGCCCAACTCGGCGGGGCTTATCGGTTACATGGGCTACGACACCATCCGCCTTGTTGAAGACATCCCGAACAAAAATCCCGACACCCTGGGGATTCCGGACGGCATGTTCATGCGTCCAACCGTGAATGTGATCTTCGACAATGTCGACGATGTCATGACGATCGTGGTGCCGGTTTACCCGAAGCCCGACGTGACGGCCGCGCTCGCGTTTGAGATTGCCGCCAAGCGCATTCACAATGTCATCGCGCGCCTGAGTGCCGCGGTGCCGCACACCATCCCCAGCGCCGCGCCGCGCTTCGATGCGCCGGTCTCCAACAGCGGCCGCGCGGGTTATCATCGGATGGTGGAACGCGCGAAGGAATACATTCGCGCCGGAGACATCTTTCAGGTTGTCCCATCGCAGCGGTTCCGTCTGCCGTTCGCCCTGCCCTCGTTCGCGCTCTACCGTTCGCTGCGCCGCCTGAACCCCTCGCCCTTCCTGTTCCATCTCAATCTCGATGGGTTTTCCATCGTCGGCTCCAGCCCCGAGATCCTTGTGCGCCTGCGCGACGGTATCGTGACTATCCGTCCGATCGCCGGCACCCGGCCGCGCGGCAAGACCAAAGCCGAGGACGACGCGCTCGCGCGCGGCCTCCTCGATGATCCGAAGGAACTGGCTGAACATCTCATGCTGCTCGATCTCGGGCGCAACGACGTCGGCCGCGTCTGCAAGCCCGGCACCGTCCGCGTCACCGAGCAGATGGTCATCGAGAACTACAGCCATGTGATGCACATCGTGTCCAACGTCGAGGGCGAGATCGATCCGCGCTACGACGCTATGGATGCGCTCATGGCCGGCTTCCCGGCCGGCACCGTTTCGGGCGCGCCGAAGATCCGGGCGATGGAAATTATCGACGAGCTGGAAAGCGAACGGCGCGGCTTCTATGGCGGCGCCATCGGCTACCTGTCGGTGAACGGCGAGATGGACACTTGTATCGCGCTACGGACCGCCCTCGTGAAGGACGGCGAGGTCGTTATTCAGGCTGGCGGTGGCGTCGTCGCCGACAGCGATCCGGAGGCCGAGTTCCAGGAGAGCAATAATAAGGCGCGCGCGCTGATGCGCGCCGCCGAGGAAGCCGTCCGCTTCTTTGGCAGCGGCAATACCTAACCGGCGCCACGCCGCAAAGTTTTGAGTAAGAATACTTATAGTTTATAAGATTTTTATTCTGAAACTATTGCGAGTATTGCCTATCCATGTTTGTTTACCCCCGCTCAATAAGGAGTCCTGGGGTAGCAAATGACCACCATTACCTTTGTCGATCATCTATCGACAGAAGCCTTCGCGTGGCTGAGCAGCAACGCCGTGCGGCGAACCGTGCCGGCGGGCGGCGTGCTCGTCGGCCAAGGCACCCGGACCACCGACCTCTTCCTGATCTCCGCGGGTTTGTTCGAAGTGACGGTCGCGACCCCGTCCGGCGGCCAGCAGCGCATCTCGCAGCTATGGCCCGGAGCGATCATCGGCGAGATGTCCTGGCTCGACGGCGGCCCGACATCCGCCACGATCGAAGCCTTGGAACCGAGCGAAGTCCTCACCATCAGCGGCGCCGCCCTGGATGCGAAGATCGGCGCCGATCCGGTGTTCGGCTCGTCCTTCTACCGCGCTCTGGCGCGCGAAGCCTTTGTGCGCCTGCGGGCCGGCAACGCGCTGCTCAGCAAGAAATAAAGTCGCCCCGTAACGTTACCGAGTCACGTTGCCGACTGTTACCCTCGGTTTCTGTACTCGCCCACGCCGCTGCTCTAGTGAATCTCGATCACGATCACGGAGAAGCGCCGACGATGAAATGCCCTGCAGACAATGAAACGCTGGTGATGGCCGATCGCGGCGGTGTCGAGATCGATTACTGCCCTAAGTGCCGCGGCGTATGGCTCGACCGCGGTGAACTCGACAAGATCATCGAGCGCAGCGTCACCGCTCAACAGCCGCAACAAGCGCCGCCCCAACCACAGTATCAACAGCCGCAATATCAGCCGCCGCCGCAGGGGCATCATCCGGGGCATCAGCACGGATATGGCCAGAAGCCCTATTACAAGAAACGGGAGTCCTTCCTCAGCGAGTTGTTCGACTTCTGAGGGCGGCTTCCATTTAAGAAGGCCTGGGGATAAGCAGGCTTGGGGACCGAATTTGCGCTGTAATTGAGAATTATTCTCGATATGATGCAGCGCCTTACGATCTGGATTCTCCCCGATGCTCGTTGCGATCCCCGATGTGCTGACGGCCGCGCAGGTAGCCGAAACCCGCAAAATTCTCGATGCCGCCGAATGGGTCGACGGGCGTATTACGGCCGGCCATCAGGGCGCTCACGTCAAAGACAACGCGCAACTGCCGCCCGGCAGCCCCGCGGCGCGCCAGGTTGGCGAGATCATCAACAACGCGCTGCGAGCCAACAAACTCTTTATGTCGGCGGCCCTGCCCTTGCATGTGCTGCCCCCGATGTTCAACAGCTATGAAGGCGGGCAAACCTTCGGCACCCATATCGACGGGGCGATCCGCGTCCTGCCGAACGGCCAGCGGATCCGGACCGATCTTTCCTGCACGCTCTTCTTGAGCGCACCCGAGGACTACGACGGCGGCGAACTCACGATCGAAGACACCTACGGCAGCAAGACGGTGAAGCTGCCGGCGGGCCATCTCATCCTCTACCCGTCCACGAGCCTTCACCAGGTCACGCCGGTGACGCGCGGCCGCCGCGTGGCGTCCTTCTTCTGGCTGCAGAGCATGGTGCGGGACAACGGCCATCGCGCAATACTCTATGACATGGATGTCGCCATTCAACGACTGGGCGCCGAGAACCCGACCCATCCGTCCGTCATTTCCCTGACCGGCCTCTATCACAATCTTCTACGCCAATGGGCCGAACTCTAATTCCTTCGCCGAAGACCGTGCTTTGAAGCTTTTGAAAGCTATCGCGCCGGCGGTGCGGCGCTTGATCGGCACACCGGCCGCGCAATAGCACTTGGCTATGTGTGCCATGGTCCCGATGCAAGGCGCCCATGTCGCGGATGGTTCGATCGCCGCGGCCGGCATCGCATGTTAGGCGTAAAAACCCAGCACCGCGTCGATGACCCGTTCCTGCTGCGAACGGTCCATGGTGGCGAAGACCGGCAGCCTCAAGATCGTCTGGCTGACGTCTTCGGTCACCGGCAATGACCCCGGCGCGCGGCCGAAGCGTTGTCCGGCGGGCGTCATGTGGAGCGGCGTATAATGAAACGCCGCGTCGATCCCGTGCTGGCCCAGGTGGGCCAACAGTTTATGCCGCACGTCCGCATCCTGGGTGAGAAGATAGAAGATGTGACCGTTGCCCGATCCGAACGGTTCCGCGCCGGGCAGGCGGACATGCCCCCGCGCCGCGAGCGGCTCCAGCGCGCTCCGGTAGGCGCGGCAGATGTTCTGCCGCTTTAGCACCACGGCGCGGCTCTGTTCGAGCTGCGCGAGCAGATAAGCGGCGCTGAGTTCGCTCATGTAATAGGATGAACCGACGTCGACCCAGGAATACTTCTGGACATCGCCATCCAGGAATTTCTTTCGGTCCGTACCGCGGTCGCGGATTACATCCGCTCGCGCGCAATCCTCGGGGCGATTCACCATCAATGCGCCGCCATGTCCACATGTCGTGTTCTTGGTTCCGTGGAAACTGAAGCACCCGAACCGGGCGATGGTGCCGACAAAACGGTCGCGATAGCTGGACAGTAGTCCCTGCGCGGCGTCTTCAATCACCGCAAGCTTCGCGTCCTCGGCCAGATCCACGATCGCATCCATCGCGCACGGTTCGCCCGCATAGTGAACCGCGACGATAGCGCGCGTGCGCGGCGTAATCGCCGCACCGATCTTGGTCTCGTCAATGTTGAGTGTATTGGCGCACACGTCCACGAAGACCGGAACCGCACCACGCAGCACAAACGCATTTGCCGTCGAGACGTAGGTGAACGAGGGCATGATCACCTCGTCGCCGGGCTTTAGATCCAGCAGCAGCGACGCCATCTCCAGGGCGGCCGTGCAGGAGGGCGTCAGGATCGCGCGATGCGCGTTCAAGGTGCGCTCGAGCCATCGCTCGCACAGCCCTGTGAACTTTCCGTCACCGGTCAGTGCGCCGGCCGACAGCGCTTCTTCGATATAGACGCGTTCGCGGCCGACCGTCGTCGCCAGCGTGAACGGGATTCGATCAACTTTCGGCACAATGCTGTGACGCGGCAAGCGCTCTTCCATTGGTTGATTTCCCGAGCACCCATACCTCTCGTACGCCAGAGCGGATAGGCGGGAGGTGCGTAAGGGATTCCCTAATCCCGGGCGACGGCGCGTTTCCGTTATTTTGATCCTGGGGTTCACGTTGCGGGGAAAAGATTAATGAAAATCGCGGTCTGCGTTCCTCCGCCGGTGGCCGACGCCTATGGTCATCTGACCTGCTATGCGGAAAAAATCGCTGAAATCGGCGCGGCCCGGGGCATGGAGACCGAAGTCCTACGCTACGCCGACGACGACTTCTTTGCCCGCCTTTTCGCCAACCTCATGGACGAAGACTGCCTCGTCCATTTCCATTCCTTTCTCTACGACCTGAAGGTCCACACGTCTCCGGCGGTGAAAAAGGTCCGCCACGCCCTGGAATTCGCGCGCGCGCGCACCATCGCCACCGTTTCCGACCATCCCTTCTCCGACTTCATGCAGGAGATGGTGCGCAATGCGCATCCGAAAACCAAATTCATCGTCATCGACAACACGTTCCCCGATGAAATGCGGTTCATCAATCCGGCGCTGGAAGAGGCCGAATTCGTCCATCAGCCCTTCGTCGCCCCGGTGAGCTTCGAGGATCAGCGCTATATTGAATTCGACCGCCGCGACTACGACCTCGTGCTGCCGCTGCTTTTGATCGATACGAGCAAATTGAATCTCAAGACGCTTCTTGGCGGCATCGGCGACGGATGGTTCTCGCGCAGCGTAATGGCCACCTATGAAATTGTCCGCAGCGATCTTTCTCAAAATCCATTCCATGTCTTCACGCACGTCATGAAAGCGGAGACCGGCGCGGAACCGGCCGATCTCCAGTCCAAACACCCCAAAGTCATTCCGGCTCTCCTGCGTTCCTTGAGCATCGTCGACGGCTATGTCCGGCATGAACGGCGCACGCGCGTCGTCAAGTCCCTGCTCCGCGACATTGGAGACCTCAAGGTCGCCGTTCTGGGCAACCCCGCCAAAGGGCTCGAGATCGACCCGAAGGTCGAATTCGTCGGCATTCAGCGCGCGGCCGGAACCGCCGCCATCATCGCCAACAGCCGCGCGATCCTCAATTGCAGCCCGAGTTATCCGCGCAACGTTCATGAGCGCGTGACCGTCGGCATGCTCTACGACGCCTGCGTGATCACCGATACAAACCCCTGCATCGCCGAGAATTTTTCCGAAGACGATTACGTGCCTTACGGGCCCGGGGGAACAATGACCATCGCGGATATCTTCGCCACGCACGATATGCATGCGATCGCGAAGCGGTCGGGAGACAAGGCTCGCGCGCATCCGGAATTCTCATGGCACGGACACTTCGACTCCGTTCTGCAGATCGCTCAAGCGTGACAGCAGCTTCACCCGGAGAGGCAGGCTGATGTTGCCTCCGCGCGCCAAAAATGCGACCCAGTTGCGCCTCATGACGACACATACAACACCAGATGCCCT
>JAIUPE010000125.1 GCA_020160875.1 Pseudomonadota bacterium | reverse complement strand
ATCCTCTCCACGAAGGCATCCGGCGCTACGCTCACCTTACCGAGTGTGCGCCCGCCCGCAACGCGATGCAGGCTTTCCACCATCTCGCGCAGGGTCACGGTACGGTTGGGAAGATTGACCGCACGGTCATCGCCCATCTTCGCGCCATCGAGTTCGTGCAGCTCGATCAGATTGTCGACGATGCTGCGATAGCCTGCGACGGCCATTGCCGTCTCCAGCGCGACCGGCAGGGCCATGTCGACACCGTTGAGCGGTTCACGGATCACACCGCTGACGAACCCCGACGCCGCCTTGTTCGGCGCACCCGGGCGCACGATCACGGCAGGGAGACGCGCGCAGCGGCCGTCGATGAATCCCTTGCGCGTGTAGTCGTTCACCAAGAGCTCCCCGGCGGACTTCGTCATGCCATAGGTGGTTTGAGGAACGTGGCGTGTGGAATCGGAAACTTCTTTCGGCAGCGTCGCGCCGCCATAAACCGCCATGGAACTCGCGAAGATATGGCGCGGCTTTGAACCCAGCGCACGCAAGGCCTCGAGCACATGTAAGTGGCCATAAAGATTGACTCGCATCGCCAGATCGAAATCGAGTTCGCCGCCGCCGCTGACCACCGATGCCAAGTGAAAGACCGACATATCGGGGCGATTTATCAGCTTCACGACGGCGTCGCGGTCCGAGATGTCGCCGCGCACCACCTTCACCCTCGCATCATTGAGGGGAAGGGGGGCGGTCGATGGTGTATCGAACAAAACCATCTCATCCACGGGTTGGGAAGCACCGGAAGAACCGGCGAGAGCGCCGCGCGCGAGAATACTTTGCGCGAGACGTAAGCCGATGAACCCGGTTCCGCCGGTGATTAGAACTTTAATTGGAGCCTCCCCGCGTGGTGTCGAACAAAGGATAACCGTTCGACGGCACGTAATGGAACTTAGTTTTCCAGCGCCGCATCAAGGGTGATGTTGGCCTTGAGGACCTTCGACACCGGGCAACCGACCTTTGCTTTGCCGGCAAGTTCGGCGAATTTCTCCGCGCTCGCGCCAGGCACTTTCGCGCGCAGCGTCAGATGTACGGCCGTGATCGCGAAACCATCGGGAAGTTTCTCCAGAGTCACGTCGGCTTTGGTGCTGATCTCGCTCGCGGTCAGGTCCGCTTCGCCGAGAATGTTCGACAGCGCCATGCTGAAACAGCCGGCGTGAGCTGCGCCGATCAGCTCCTCCGGATTTGTGCCGGGGCCATTCTCGAAGCGGGCGGTAAACCCATAAGGGTGATTTTTGAGCGCGCCGCTCTCGGTGGAGATGCTGCCTTTGCCATCCTTAAGACCGCCGCGCCAAGCCGCTGATCCTGACTTTTTCATGTGTTTCTCCTGTATTTTGGAAAATACCCTGTCAGCTATGGAGAAGTGACCGGGGAGACGATTGTAAAATGCCGCTCTGCTTACACAGAACGTAGAAGCAGATTTGGCGATTTCGTGTAAAATCAAAAAGAATTGTGGCCTACCCTTGATTGCCGGTAAGGTCGCTGTATTGACCGCGTGGAAGGGGCGCAAAGCGCCGGCGCGGATGTCGGGTGAAAGTCAGGACGTAAATGGGGCATTCAACCGCCTCATATTTTGGTCGCCGGAGGTTTCCTACACGATATAGGCATTGCAAAAAAGCGACGACAATTCTGTCTGTTGTACGCGTGCCTGACGAGCTTCGGACCGAGGAGGGTTTGAAATGGACGGCCTGAATAGACGGCGTGTGCTGCGCGGCATGTTGAACGGTGGAGCGGTCACTGTCGGCATTCCGCTGCTGAATTGCTTCCTCAACGGAAACGGCAACGCGATGGCCGACGGCTCGCCCATGCCTTTGCGCTTCGGAACATGGTTCTGGGGCTGCGGCATGAACGAAAAATTGTTCGTGCCCAAGAAAGTCGGTGCGAACTACGAATTGCCGGAGGAGATCGCTTCGCTGCGCAATGTGAAGCAGCACCTGAACATCTTCTCGGGCTTCAACGCCTTCAAGGATACGGCACCGAACCTCTGTCACTACACGGCCTGGATTTGCAATCGCACCGGCCAGGCTCCCGAGAGCGGCGATCATCGTCCTGGTGAAACCATCGATGTGACGATCGCGAAGAAAATTGGCCGTACCACGCGCTTCCAGCAAATCACCGCGACCGCGACCGGCGACGTGCGCAATACCTTCTCTTATGAAAACGCGAATTCGCCGAACACGTCGGAATGGTCGCCGGTCAATTTCTACACGCGCGTCTTCGGTCCGGACTTCCAAGATCCGAACGCACCTACGTTCACGCCGAACCCGCGCACAATGGCGCGCCGCAGTGTGCTCTCGGGCGTAATGGATCAGACGAAAGTGTTGCACGAGAAAGTCGGCGCGGAAGATCGCGCGCGTCTCGACCAGTATTTCAGCAATCTGCGCGATCTCGAGCGCCAGTTCGATCAGCAATTGACAAAGCCAGATCCGATTGCCGCCTGTAAACCTGCAGGCAAGCCCGGTGAAGACCCTAAAACGGGGGGCGACACCGAGCTGACGGCGATCCGCCACAACCTGATGACCGACATTCTCGTGATGGCGATCGCGTGCGATCAGACGCGCGTCTTCAACATGTCCTATTCGGCAGCCCAATCTGCGACCATCAAGGCCGGTTATGAGAAGCCGCACCACACGACCACCCATGAAGAACCGCTCGACGAAAAGCTGGGCTACCAGCCGATCGTGTCCTGGTTCACCCAGCGTTCGATGGAAAGCTGGGCCTACTTCGTCGAAGCCTTCACCAAAGTGAAGGAAGGCGACGGCATGTTGCTCGACAACTGCTTGATCTATGGAACCACCGACCAGTCGCTCGCGCGCATCCATAGCCTGGACGGCGTGCCGATGTTCACGGCCGGCAAGGCGTGCGGAAAGATCAAAACCGGACTGCATGTGGCCGGCGCAGGCTCGACTGTGGTGCGTCTGGGCTACACGATCCAAAAGGTTTTTGGCCTCGACATCCCTTCTTGGGGCACGAAGTCGAACAACACCTCGAAGGAGGTCAGCGAAATCTTGGTGTAACCCTCGATTTAACCGAAGTCCAAGTTCGTTGTCGGGAGGGACAGGGACATGCGGCCACTACGGACGGTAAAAGTTTTCTCGATGGTGGCGGCCGCCGCTCTGATGGCGAGCGCGGCCGGCGCGCAGATGAAGCGCGGCGAGCCGGTCGAGGATTATCAGCGCCAACCGCTGCCGCCGGGAATTCAAGTCATCATCACGGACATCGAAGGTCCGGTGTACGCCAATGCCGAGGGCAAGACGCTTTACCAGTGGCCTTTCCGCGCCCTGCGTAATGGCGACGGCGGCGAGCAGAAGGGCAAGCCCACCTGCGATAACACCGTCTACAAGGAAAATGCCGGGCTCATGAGCCCCTATCCGGGCGGCTTCATTCTCCCTGACGTCGACAAGCGCCTTTCTTGCGCGCAGCTGTGGCCGCCGGTTCTCGCACCGGCCGACGCCAAGGGCGTCGACAAGTGGGCTGCGATTAAACGTCCGGACGGCACCATGCAGTGGGCCTACGATGGCTTTCCGATGTACACATCGATCCTGGACAAGAAACCGGGCGACGTGAACGGCGGAACGCGCCGCCGCGTTACGGGTGAGGCGGGGGCGCTACGCGAGCCTGTTGGTCCACCTCCGGTGATCCCGCCGGGTTTCATCGTCATTCAGGTTGCGACGGGCCGCTTGGTGGCAACAGCCGACCGATCTTCGGTTTACACATCGGACCGCGACACACCGAACAAATCCAATTGTTATGACCGCTGCCAAGACGAGTGGACGGCCGTATTGGCGCCGGAGTTCGCGAAGCCGCTCGGCGAATGGGGTATCATCCAGCGCTCGCCCGGCCTGCGTCAGTGGACCTTCCGCGGCAAGCCGCTTTACACCTATGCGCTGTCGCCGGAGGGTCGCAATGCAAGCCTCCAAGGCAGCGACGTGCCGGGGTGGCACAATGTATATACGCAGCGCGCACCGAACCCGCCGAAAGGCTTCACGGTGCAGGATGCGCCTTCGGGTCAGGTCGTCGCTGATCGCAATGGGAAGACCGTTTACATCTATAACTGCAATGACGACGCTATCGATCAACAGTCCTGCAATCATCCCGACCTGACGCAGGCGTATCGGATCGCCGTGTGCGGTGGCGGCAGTCAGGAGAAGTGCATGCGCACTTTTCCTTACGTGCTCGCCGACAAAGACGCCAAAAGCGATAGTCAGGCGTGGAGCCGTATCGCGATCGTCCGGTGTACACATTCTATGGCGACAACGAGCCAGGCGACATCAAGGGCGATTCCTGGGGTGAATTCCAGGGCGCACGGAACGGTTTCAAAGCCTTCTGGCTGCGTGACGACTATTTCAACAATGCGTCGTGAACGCGCACGGCAGGACATCGATCATGCCTCATTTGCATAAAGTTTCCGTCCTGACGCTTGCTGTTGCCCTTGTGGCCGGCGCCGCATATGCGCAAACGCAGAAAAGCGCGCCGAAGGAACAGTATCAGCGCACGCCGATGCCGGCTGGTATTCAGGTCATTCAGACCGATGAAGAGGGGCCTCTGTTTGCAACGACCGAGGGCAAGACGTTGTATCAGTGGCCCTTCATCCAGTTGCGCAACGGCGATGCCGGCGATCAAAAGGGCAAACCGACCTGCACCGATACGCTGTTTAAGGAGAACGCGGGCCTGATGAGTCCCTATCCGGGCGGTTTCATCATGCCCGACGCGGACACGCGCATGAGCTGCGTCGAGCTTTGGCCACCCGTAGGGCGCCCGATGGTGCGGCGAACGTCGGCAAGTGGACCGTCATCAAGCATCCCAGCGGCAAGATGCAGTGGGCTTACGATGGTTATCCTATGTACACGTCGCTACTCGATAAGAAGGCGGGCGATGTGAACGGTGGGACACGCCGGCGTGCCAATCGCGGCAATGCCTCGGGTGCTCTGCGCGAACCCGTTGGCCCGCCTCCGTTGGTTCCGCCGGGTTTCATCGTGATTCAAGTCGCAACGGGCCGATTGCTCGCCACCGCCGACCGCCAGTCGGTCTATTCCTGGGACCGCGACGCTCCCAATAAATCGAGCTGCTTTGATCGCTGCGCCGATGAATGGACGCCGGTCACCGCGCCGGAGTTTGCAGAAGCGCAAGGTGAATGGGGTGTTATCCAGCGCTCCCCCGGCGTGCGTCAGTGGACCTTCCGCGGCAAGCCGCTCTACACCTATGCGCTATCGCCGGAAGGACGGAATGCGAGCCTGCAAGGCAGCGACGTTCCAGGTTGGCACAACGTCTATACCCAGGCCACGCCGTTCCCGAGCAGGGACTTCACACTACAGGATGCGCCTTCGGGCCAGGTGCTCGCCGACAGAAACGGCAAGACCGTCTATGCCTACAATTGCAACGACGATGCCTGGGATCAGCAGTCCTGTAATCATCCCGACCTGACACAAGCCTATCGACTGGCGATCTGCGGTGCCGGCAGTCAGGAAAAATGCATGCAGATGTTCCCCTACGTGCTCGCGAGCCGCGACGCTAAAAGCGACAACGCCGCATGGCATGTAATGACGATCGATCCGAAAACCGGCCGCCGCGCGAGCGCGGAGCAGGCGAACGCCCTGCGCGTTTGGGCGTGGCGCGATCGTCCGGTTTACACTTTCTATCTCGACAAGGAGCCCGGCGATATCAACGGCGATTCCTGGGGCGAGTTTCAAGGCCAACGCAACGGCTTCAAGGCGATCTGGTTCCGCGACGACTATTTCAATAACGCTTCGTAAGGCGCGTTAGAGGGAGAACGACAATGAAGAAGACCACACACTTCGCCGCCGCGCTGGGCCTCACGGCCGGTCTCACGATGAGCGCCTCTACCGCACCGATGGCCGCGTCCTCGAACGATATGCCCGCGGCGGCGCCGGTGAACGGTGTCATCGGCTACATCCTCACCGACGAGGTGTGGGCCGTGTATCAGACACCGGAAGGTAAGCAGGAATGTCCGGAAGGGCTCAATGCCTGGGGACCGCGCGAGCAGTTCAAGAAGATGTTCGTCGATGATGGAAAGAAGCGCACGCTTGAGGAAGCGCAACTGGCTTGGGAAGCCAAGATATGGCACCCCGAACTCGGGGAAGACCCGTTCCCGTTTCGGGGGCCGGTCGGCAATATTTCCTATGGTGTGAATCTGGACGGCCGTGTCGATGCAGACGACCAGATTACGCCGGACGGGGTGAAGGGCATCGATAACCAGCTCTATCGCGCTATCGGCTGCATCGAGGAGTTCCGCGGGCCTACCGGCATTCTGCACTTTCTGGTGAACCGCTATCTGCGCGACTTTGAATTCAATCGCGTGCTGATCGAAATTTCCGGCGTCGAAGACATGGTCAACGACCCGCATGTCGATGTGACGATCTTGCGTGGCCGCGATCGCATGATGGCTGACGCAACCGGCAACGACATCATTCCGGGCGGCTCGAACCGCGTCGATATGCGCTGGGGCAAAAAATACGTGCAGCGCTTGACGGGCAAGATCGAAGGCGGTGTGCTCACCACCCAGCCAAGCGATGTCACGCTACCGCATGCGATCTTCAACCAGATCCCCGGCGAAGATCATATGAAGGGCGCCGTTTTCCAACTCAAACTGACGCCTGAGCGCGCCGAAGGGCTGCTCGCGGGCTACTCCGATATTGATAATTGGTATCGGCAGCTCAATCACTCGTGGTCCACGCACCACCAGAGCTACGGCCAACTGTCGTCGCCCTCGCTCTACAAACATCTACACCGTCTCGCGGACGGTTATCCGGATCCGAAGACCGGTAAGAACACCGCGATCTCGTCGGCGCTCGCTGTGAAGTTCACGCAAGTGTTCATCCAGCATCCGCCGAAAGAAGTTGCTTCGAGATAGAAGCCGCCGGCTTTCACGGCACCAACGCGGGTGATGCTGGGAGGCGTCGCCCGTGGTCCGAAACACGACGACGAAGCTGTGGTGTTTGAACGCGGGTGCGTTCGCGCATCGCTAAGGAGGTCCCGACAAAGACTATAGGATATCTGATCGCTGGGAGGCGATTTTCGGTCACCAATCTGAACTCAGGGTTTTGTTGCCGACATCGAGTTGATCTTTCAATCCGTATCCATCTAGGGGGAGCATCCATGTTGAATATCAATGCTGTCGCGGGCGCGAAGCGGAGCAGCGGGATTCGTTTGCACGCAATGACTACGGTGAGCGCCCTTGCAATGCTGACGGCGGCATTCGCCGTGATTCAGACCGCGCAAGCGCAGACCGCCGCGGCCCCTGCGGCCGCCGCGTCCCTAGACGAAATCGTCGTAACCGGATCGCGCGTGGTGCGTGACGGGTACGAAGCGCCGACGCCGGTTACGGTGGTCGGCGTCGATCAGATTCAACAATCCGGCTTCCCCGACCTCTTCAACGCCGTCAGGACAATGCCGGCCTTCGGGACTTCGGGTGAGGGCACGCGAGCCGGGGGTAACTCCGTCTCCTCGGGGCGGCAGGGGCAAAATACCTTTAACCTTCGCAACTTGGGTGAAACGCGAACTCTCTCGCTTCTTAACGGGCACAGAATCGTCTCGTCGGACCTCAACGGCGCCATAGACACCAACGTTTTTCCGCAGCCGCTGATCAGTCGTGTCGACGTCGTGACCGGCGGCGCTTCCGCCGCCTACGGTTCCGATGCGCTCGCCGGCGTTGTGAATTTCGTCATCGATACGGAATTCACGGGTGTGAAGGGCGAGATTTCGAGCGGCATCACGACCTACGGCGATAACTGGACGGGCAAATCCAACATCGCGGCGGGCATGCCGTTCGCGGGCGGCCGCGGTCACGTCGTTGCGAGTTACGACTGGAGTTTCGATCCTGGCCTCTTCCCCATGAGCGCCCGCGCGTGGAATCGCGTCGCCTGGAAAATGCTCACGAATTCGGCCTACGGCACCGGTCCCGGTCAAAGCACCAGCGTTCCGGAGTTCATTATTCGGAGCAATACCGGCCTCATCAACGCATCGCCGGGCGGCATCATCACCGCGGGTCCGCTGAAGGGAACGGCCTTCAACAAAGAAGGCGTGCCGTTTCAATTCATTTATCCCGACGTCCAGGGCGCCGGCTTCATCGCCGGCGGCATGGCGCCGCTCAACGATACCTCGCAATATTCACAGAACGTCACCACCCGCAGCCGGCAGGAAAACATATTCTTCCGGGCAAGTTACGAGCTCGCGGACAACGTCACTCTCTTTGGCCAGTTCATCAACCACTATTCGAAGACTGCGGGTCTTTCGAAACTGGACGATTCACAGGGCAACCTGACCATCCGCGCCGACAATCCATTTATTCCGGCCGACGTCGCGGCGCGCATGACGGCGCTGGGCCTGACGTCGTTCACCATGGGTTCATTCAATCTCGACATTCCTAACCTGTCCTCCAACTTCAAGCGGCGCACCTGGGTCTATTCGCTCGGCCTTGAAGGAACCGCGAACCTCATGGACACAGAGTGGACCTGGGAGGTCTTCGGGCAATATAGCCTTGCGAAGAACAACCTCCGTGTCGCCACCCGCAACAACGTCCTGTTCCCGCGTGCCGTGGACGCCGTACGTAACGCCAACGGCGCCATC
>JAIUPE010000124.1 GCA_020160875.1 Pseudomonadota bacterium | reverse complement strand
GGCCGACAAGATGGGCATCGAGCTGGTGGAGGGCCGGGACCTCCTGGTGCGCGACAACTTCGTCTACATGCGCACGACCCAGGGGCCGAAACGGGTGGACGTGATCTACCGGCGCATCGACGACGACTTCCTCGATCCGCTTGTGTTCCGCCCGGACTCCTTCCTCGGCGTGCCGGGACTGTTCAACGCCTATGCGGCGAAGAACGTAGCGCTTGCGAATGCGGTCGGAACAGGCGCCGCCGACGACAAGGCGATCTACACGTATATGCCCGAGATCGTGAAATTCTATCTGGGCGAGGATCCGATCCTGAAGAACGTGCCGACATGGCGCTGCCGCAATCCGAGCGAGCTGTCGCATGTGCTCGCGCATCTTCCGGAGTTGGTCGTGAAGGAAGTACACGGATCCGGCGGTTACGGGATGCTCGTGGGTCCCGCCGCGAGCCAAGCGGAGATCGAGAAATTCCGCGGCCTCCTGAAAGCGCATCCTGAGAACTACATTGCGCAGCCGACGCTGTCCTTATCGGCCTGTCCGTCGTTCGTGGGCAGCGGCGTCGCGCCGCGCCATGTGGACTTGCGGCCTTTCTGTTTGTCGGGCGCGAACGGGATCAAGATCGTGCCGGGGGGGCTGACGCGCGTCGCGCTGAAGGAAGGCTCGCTGGTCGTGAACTCCAGCCAGGGCGGCGGGACGAAGGATACTTGGGTGGTGGACATCTAGATGCTGAGCCGCACCGCCGACAATCTGTTCTGGTTATCGCGTTATGTGGAGCGCGCGGATTATCTTGCGCGGGTGCTGGAAGCGACGGCGCGTCTCGCGGCGCTGCCGGCCGCTTACGGCGCACAAGGCAATGAGTGGGCCGGTGCGCTGATCACGGCGGGTTGTTACGATTCCTTCATGAAAGAGCACGGCACGCCGAGCGCTGAAAATGTGATCCAGTACCTCGCATTCTCGGACCGGAATCCATCGTCGATCCGTCAGTGCCTAGAGGTCGCGCGGTTCAATGCACGGGCGGTGCGCACGGCGCTCACCGTCGAAATGTGGGAAACCATCAACGGCGCATGGCTTGAATTACAGCGCATGGATCAATCCATATTATCGCCGGCACGCTTCGCGCGGTTCACAGAGTGGGTGAAAGATATCTCGCTGCGCTTCGACGGATCGGGTTATCGGACCATGCTGCGCAATGACACCTATTGGTTCTCGCGCCTGGGCATCTTCCTCGAACGCGCCGACAACACGGCCCGTATCCTGGACGTGAAATATCATATTCTTTTGCCGGAGAGCGCCTCCGTCGGCGGCGGCCTCGATTACTCGCAGTGGGCGGCGATCCTGCGGTCGGTGAATGCGCTGACGGCCTATCACTGGGTCTACCGCGAGAGCCTGCGCCCCTGGTTGATCGCGGATCTGTTGATCCTGAACCGGGAGCTGCCGCGCTCGCTGGCCTCCTGTTATCGTGAAATCGTGGACGGACTCGACAGTCTCGCAGCGGCGTACGGCGGTCAGGGGCGGGCGCAACGCCTCGCGCGCTCGCTCCATTCGTCCCTCGAAAACGGCAGTATCGAGAAGGTGTTCCATACCGGACTTCACGAATTCCTGACTCATTTCGTTTCGGACAATCACCGCATCGGGGCGGCGATCTCCGAGCAGTATCTGATCTGACATGCGCATCCGCATCAAACACCGCACGGCCTATGCCTACGGCGAGCCGGTGCATTCGATCGCCGAACTCCTGCGGATGACGCCGCGCGATCACGATGGCCAGCGCGTACGGCGCTGGCGCATCGACCTCGATCAGGATGCACGGTTGCAGGAGACCGAAGACGCCTTCGGCAACATCGTGCATATCTTGTCGCTGCACCGGCCGTTGGACAGCCTTGCCATCACGGTGGACGGCGAAGTGGAAACGGATGATACCGTGGGCGTTGTCAGCGGCGCGGTGGAGAAATTCCCGCCCGGCTTGTTTCTGCGCCAGACGCCCCTGACGCAGCCTGACGCGGCGATCAAAGAGTTCGCGCGCGATGTGATGGGCGGCGATACCGGCCTCGACGGTTTGCACAAATTGCTCCTGGCCGTGAAAAAGGACATGAAATTCGAAACCGGCCCAACCACCGCGACGACCACCGCCGCCGAAGCCTTCAAGGGGCGGCACGGAGTGTGCCAGGATTTGAGCCACGTCTTCATCGCCGCGGCGCGCTGTGCCGGCATCCCCGCGCGTTATGTCGGCGGTTATCTGCTGCACGAGGACGGGACGGTCATGCAGGAGGCCGGGCACGCCTGGACGGAAGCCTACGTGCAGGGCCTCGGCTGGGTCGGTTTCGACCCGGCGAACGGAATTAGCCCCACGGCGGCACATGTACGCGTGGCGATGGGGCTCGATTATCTCGGCGCCGCGCCGGTGCGTGGCTCCCGCAGCGGTGGAAGCGAGGAACGCCTCGAAGTCAGCGTGGCGGTCGACCATGCGCGAGGCCAGCAGCAGAACTAACGCGGCGCGTCCACAGCTCTTTCAAACCCATCGCCCGAACCGAAGGTTCCCTGCGAAAGTTTGTGCCTTTTCCCAGGGTGGGCTATAAGCCCTCTCAGCGAGGAAACCTCTCATGACTTATTGCGTCGGCGTGCTGCTCAAGGAAGGGCTGGTGATGCTGTCCGACACCCGCACCAATGCGGGCGTCGACAACATCGCAACTTATCGCAAGCTTCATATTCATGAGCAGCCGGGCGAGCGCATGATCGCGCTGGCGAGTTCAGGCAACCTTTCGATCACGCAGTCGGTGCTCAGCTTGATCAACGAAGGCCTGCTGAGTCCGAACTCGGACGAGCCGGAGACTTTCGCCAATGTGCCGAGCATGTTCCAGGCGGCGCAACTCGTTGGCCGGGCCCTGCGCGAGATTCACCGCATCGACGGTGAGAGTTTCGAACAGCATCACATGCGCTTCGATATCGCGATGCTGCTCGGCGGGCAGATCAAGGGGCGCCGCCTACGCCTGTTCATGATCTACGCCGCGGGCAATTTCATCGAGGCGACACCCGATACGCCCTTCCTCCAGATCGGCGAGCATAAGTACGGTAAGCCGGTGCTCGATCGCGCTGTCGGTTACGACACGGACATCTATGATGCGCTCAAACTGAGCCTGATCTCGATGGATTCCACGATGCGCTCGAACCTCGCCGTGGGCCTGCCGCTCGATTGCGCCGTGATGCGCCGCGACACGCAGCGCCTGGAACTCAACAAGCGCATCGAAGCCGGCGACCCCTATTTCGAAGACCTGCGTTCACGCTGGTCCGACGCCCTGCGGGCCGCCCACCAGGGCATTCCGCGTCCTCCCTATGACCGCAGCTAACGACAAGCCGGCCCGCGGCTACGCCGACAAGGCGCGCCTGGTCGCGCGGGTGGGGAAAAACCCGCCCGCGGTGATCCTGGTCGAACCTCAATTGGGCGAGAATATCGGCACCGCCGCGCGCGCGATGATGAATACGGGGCTGGAAGAATTGCGCCTCGTCGATCCCAAACAAGATTGGCTGTCGGACAAAGCTATCGCCGCATCGTCGGGCGCAGAGCGCATCCTTGAGCGCGCGAAACGCTATGAGAAGGTGACGGACGCCATTGCCGATTTGCATACGGTCTACGCCTCGACCGCGCGCCGGCGTGAAATGGTGAAACCGCTGATGAGCGCGAAGGCCGCGGCGCTGGACATGCATTCGCGTACCGATCTCAAGTTGGGCATCCTGTTCGGCCGGGAGCGGGACGGCCTGCACAACGACGAGGTGGCCCTCGCCAACACCATCATCGAAGTGCCGCTGAATCCCGAGCACTCGTCCATGAATCTCGCACAGGCGGTATTGATCGTGGGCTACGAATGGTTCCAGGCGGCTTATGAAGGCCCGCAAGAGATGATGACCTTCAACCGTACCACACCGGCCTCGAAAGAAATGCTGCTCGGGCTGTTCGAGCATCTGGAAAGCGAACTGGTGATCTGCGGCTTCCTGCGCAACGAAGAGAAGATGCCCGGCATGATCGTGAACATCCGCAATATGCTGCAGCGCGCGGAACTCACGGAACAGGAAGTGCGCACCTTCCACGGCATGGTGAAGGAGCTGCGTTATGGCCGCCGTCCGGACCGGCCGAAGCGGCAGCCCGGATACAAGCTCGACACGAACGAAAGCAGCGATTAGGCGCTGGCGCGCCCGCACCAATCGGTCCACATCGTCCGTGCCGCCCGCGTAAACTCCCGGGCGAACAGATCGCCGTCACACAGCGGCGCGCGCGCGAGGATCGTGCGAAGGCCCGTGCGTAGAATCGTGAGCCGGTGAGCATCGTTGGCCAACGACACCGCCATATCTTCAAAATCCGCGCGATCACGCGCGACGAATTCCGACAGACCTGCCGCGGCAAGAATGCTGGCGGCCTGCCGTCCCGTCATGGTCTCGCCGGCAAACGTGACAACGGGACATCCCATCCACAGGGCTTCGCATGTGGTCATGCATCCCGAGTAAGGGAAACTGTCGAGTGCGATATCGACATCGTTGTATCCCGACAGAAATGCCTGCTGCGACGTTTCCGCCGACAGGTCGACGCGACCGCGCGCGATGCCGTGCGCTTCAAACTTCGCGTGGAGGCGCGCCACGAGCCCCGGCGCGCGCAAAGCCTGATACTGGATCTTCAATCTGCTTGAAGGCACGCGTTTCAAAATAGCCGCGAACGATGCGATCGCGTCGTCGCTTATCTTCGCAGGATTGTTGAAGCAGCCGAACGTGATGTATCCATTCCGCGCGGCGGGCCGCGCCGCCACCGGCGGCGCATCCGGTGCTTCGAAGCAGGCGTGCGTACTCGTAAGCCGTAGGATGCGCTCGTTCGCGAAGCGCTCGAAACCCGGAGGCGCCAGTGTCCCGGTCGTCAGCAGGTAGTCCATGGCCGGGATACCCGTGGTGCTGGGATAGCCGAGCCAGGCGGCCTGTACCGGCGCAGCGCGGCGTACGAAGAGGTTGGGGCGCCCCGCGCCCGTATGACCGGAGACGTCGATCAGAATGTCGACCTTCGAGGCCTGAATGAATTGGGCCAGCGAGGCATCTGAAAGGCCAAAGACGGATGTCCACCGGGTCACCCGCGCGATCCTGCGGCTGATCTCATCTTCGAATTCGGCGGGCCGGGTGGAAAACACACAGGGCCTGATCTCGTGAGGCCTTAAATTCTCGAACAACTGAACGCTGAGACGCCCGACGGGGTGCTGCCCGAATTCGCCCGACACAAAGCCCACGACGATGGGCCGATCCTGCGTCGGCGGATTTGCAAAGTCCTGGCGCGGCGCCGGGGGCGCGTGCAGCGCGGCCCAGTGGGCGTGATTCCGCGCCAATGATTCGTCCGTCGTATTGGGGACATATTGTTGGGTGTGGAGCCAATTGGCCGCGGCCTGGCCGTACATGGGATCGACCGCCATCGCTTCGGCGAAGATTTGTACCGCTTCGGCGGGGCGCCCGCTTTCCGTCAGAATGACGCCAAGCGCCGAACGTGCTTTTGCATCCGTAGGGCGGACGGCGACAACTTCGCGCATCTCGTGCTCGGCTTCGTCGAGCCTGCGCAGGTCGCGGTAAGCATTCGCGAGGCGGTAGCGCGCTTCGGTATCGTTTGGATCGGCCGCGAGGGCCTGTTCGAATGCTGTTGCCGCCGCGTCAAGATCACGCGCTTCGAGTGCCGCTATACCGGCGTTGAAATGGTTGCGATCGGCGGTCATGGCGGGCGCTGCGATTCCTCATAAAAGGAGGGCGCGCGCGCCCTCCTTGATCCTCTTTAGCCCATTATTTCACCGGCGTGTATCCGATGTGGCAGAACTGACTCATGTTGAGCACGGCGCCGAGGCGGCCATTGACGACATAGTGGGCGGGGATGCCTTCAAAATTGCCGCCATCGTCGCGGCTGAAGACGATGTTCATGTGCGAGTCAACGTCCAGCGGCTTCCAGGTGTCCTGATACCATGCGGCGTCCTCGAGGAATGTTTCTTTCGGACGCATGGTGACGGTGTAGCTCTCCATGAGGGCGCCGTCGGTCGCGCGGTAAATGCGGATGCGGTAGCGCGCCGACGTGTTGCCGTAGTGATGGAACGAAATCAGGCTCGGATACTGCGTCATGTAGGGGCTGGTGGTGTGCACGTTGATGAGACTGGCGTCGATCAGCCCTTCGATACCCGTCTCGTCCCACTGGCACACGCTCATGTTCTCGAAGAAACCGTTGTCGGCGTTGTGGATGACGTGCTGATACGACTGACTGCTGTTCGATCCGGCGTTCATGTAGAACGAAAAGCCGCCGTCGCCGCCGATGTAGCCGTCCCGCGCGACGCCGGCGCGCTGCAGGATCTGTGTATACGCGAGTTGGATCGAGGCTTTCGGCGGCACGGTCACGGACGCCGTGCCGTAGACGCGGCCTGTCGGGGTTCCGACCACCTGCACCGAGATCGTCGAGGTGCTGGTCTTCTGATTGTAGAACCGAACGTATGAGACGTTTCCGGCCGCGTGCTCGTAGATCGGCGCGAGCACCGTGATGTTCGTGCCGTTCAGATAGGCGGCCGGTTTTTCGCGGCCGGGCACCGCGTCCGGCGCCATCTGCGGGACGCTCTTGAGGGAGTCTTGCGGGATCTGGCGTTCGCGCGTCTCGTCCGCGTGCGCCGGACTGAACGACATCACAATGGCCGCCGCCATGCCGTGCCACATTCTACGCATCATGTGTTTGATCTCCCCGATCTGTTCTTGTTGGCCATGAGTCCGGGGATGCCGGCTTCGACCCCCCCGTATGCGGCTCATTTCGCCGCACAACGTTGGGTTCTTTGCGGCGAGACGGTGGTGGATCGGGGCGAGTTCTAGGTAAATTTGTGGCGGGGCCGCCGGCAAAGTTATCCACAGATAATTGCTCGTACTACGGGTATTCCCTAATGTTGCGGTCATAGAGGCGCCGCTACGATTTCCCCGCTCACCACGGGGAATTGTTTATGGGCCAAGACGTTATTCACACGCTCAAAAGCGACATCGCGCTGCTGCAGGGCGCACTTGAGAATGTACAGTCGCCGGCGGCTCGGGCGACCCTCACGGAGGCGATCGAAGCCCTGAACAACCTGATGTGGGCCGATGCGGGCCTTGCCGCCTATCCCCTCGCGCCCGAGGAGCGCCGCTCGACGGCGGGCCATCCGATGTTCGACGCGCCGGTCGACTGGTTCTAAGAGCGGATCAGCTGCGAAAAACCGCGTGATTTGGCGTCAGATTCCACATCTGGGGTCGACGGCTGTCATTGCATTCAGCTGCATCGATGTGAAACCTGACCCCAAATCACGCGGGGGGCGGTCACGCGAGGAACGTCACGCCTTGCGGTACTCCAGCAAATCACCGGGCTGACATTCGAGCGCGTCGCAGATCTTTTCCAAGGTCTCGAACCGCACGCCTTTCACCTTGCCCGACTTGAGCAGGGAGAGATTGGCCTCGGTGATGCCGATGCGTTCGGCGAGTTCTTTTGAGCGCATCTTGCGCTTGGCCAGCATCACATCGAGTTGGACGACGATCATCAGACGATACTCGCGCTGTCGTCGGCGAGGCGGCAGGCCTCGACCATGACGTAGGCCGCGACATATGTGGCCACGCCGGCGATGAGCGTGAGAGGTTGGAACGGCAGGAAGCCGGAGATGGTCAGCCACATCGCGGCCGTACGCAGGATGCCAATCGTCTCGGCGGTGAAGACCTCGCCGGCGGCGAAACGCGCAAACAGCTTGCGGGCGTAGATGAGCGCAAGGCCGTAAGGAATCGCGGCGATCAGCGCGAAGGCGTATTTACCCTTGCCGGGCAGGTGGTGCGTGGTGTGACGGGCGACCAGTTCCTGGAAGTCCGGCGAGAGCATGTAGATCGTAAAGGCGATCAAGCCGATGACGCCGAGCACGAGGCAGACGGTGAGGGCGACCACGAGCGCGCGCGAGAGCCGGCGGGCCCGGTCGAAACCCGGCGAAAGGGATGGGGCCGGCGTGGTTTCGGGCGTCTGTCCGGTTGATTCGGGTGCTTCGGTCATCGGCGTCCCCCAGGGTGGCGTGCCGGGGAATTAGTATCGCAGAAATAAATTATTGCAATACAATAATTTATATAGGTTATTCGATATTAAATTATCAAATAATTCAAGCGCTTATGGGTGTTGACTTCACGCCCTCCATCCCTAAACTCCGGCCCGCTTTACTTCCGGGAACGCGTATCGGGCCTAACCTTCAAAAATGAAGGGGATCTGATACCGGCTTCGCAAGAAGCCCTACCGGGACAACAACAAACATATAAATGGACCTGAAATGACCAAACGTACTGAGTCGAAGTACAAGATCGACCGTCGTCTCCAAGTGAACCTGTGGGGACGCGCCAAAAGCCCTCTGAACAAGCGTGAGTACGGCCCGGGCCAGCATGGCCAGCGCCGCAAGAAGCCGTCGGACTACGGCGTGCAGCTCATGGCGAAACAGAAGCTGAAGGGCTACTACGGCAACATCTCCGAGAAGCAGTTCCGCAAGTACTACGAAGAAGCCATGCGCCGTAAGGGCGACAACGGCGAGAACTTGATCGGCATTCTCGAGAGCCGTCTCGATGCCATCGTTTATCGCATGAAGCTGGCCATCACGCCGTTCGCGGCGCGTCAGCTCGTGAACCACGGCCATCTCACCGTCAACGGCCGCCGCGTCACCGT
>JAIUPE010000123.1 GCA_020160875.1 Pseudomonadota bacterium | reverse complement strand
CCGCTTCCTTGCCATTGATCCTATCCTCCTGGTGAAATTCATACCTAAGGGAGGACCACTTCAAAGGGGGCAGACCAGTCTTCCTTGAAGCGCGTCATGTCGCGCGTGATCTTGGCGAAACCAAGCACCACGCCCTTCTGGTCGCGCACTTTCTCAATACTGACGTGCGCCCAAAACCGGCTGCCGTCCTTGCGCATGCACCAGCATTCGGCGCTGAAGGCCCCGTGCGTCCCGGCGGTTTGCAAGGCCTGGCCGAGCTTGCCGGCGCTGATGTCATCGCCGTCGTAGAAGCGGTAAACCGACTGACCGATGATCTCGTCGGCGGTATAGCCCTTCAGGCGCTGCGCACCGGCGTTCCAGCTGGCGACGCGGCCGGATTTGTCGAGCATATAGAGCGCGCAATCGGTGATACCTTGCACGAGGATCTCGAATTCGCGCCCGCGCGCGCGAATGACCGCGTTGGCGCGCCCGCCAAAAAGCGCGGCGCCGATGCACAGGATCAGCGTCGTGAGAGACGCGACACCGATCGCGATGCCCATGGTGAGCGGCGTGAAGATCAGACCGTGGGGATTGACCTCGTTGCTCGGCATCACCGTCAGCGCGGTCATGGCCGTGAAGTGCAGGATCAGAATCGCCAGGGAAAGCGCGGCGCTCGCGGCGATGCCGGTGGCGAGGGTGTGGCGCCCGATGGCCAGGCGTAAGGCGAGGATCGAGGGCACGATCGCGCCGGCAACCGACAGCGCGACATAGGACATCGACCAAATAAACTGCCCGGGAAACTCGACGGCGGTCATCCCGGTGTAGTGCATGGCGACAATACCGGCGCCGACAAGCGCGCCGCCGCCGCCGGCGCCCCAAACCGTGCGCTCCTTGAGCGCGAGCAGGAAGCCTGCGGTGGTCGTGACGACGGCAATGAGCAGCGAGGCGAGCGTCAGCTGCACGTCGTAGCCGATGACGACGCCGGGATCGTAACCCAGCATGGCGACAAAATGGGTGGCCCACACGCCAAAACCCGTCGCGATGCCCGCGGTCGCCAGCCAGCGCCGGCTTTCACGCACAGATGTGCTTTGCGCCTGACGCAGCAGCATGACCGCCGCGACGGTCGACGCCATGCAAATCAATCCGGCCAGGAGGACCAGGCGAAGATCGTGTTGGTCACGAACGCAGTAATAAATCGCAAGCACGCGAGACACGCATTCTGAATAAAGTTGAGCAGCGGACCATATCAGGCAGCGAAAGCTTGCTCACGCCAATTCGCGTGCGCGCGATGTCTGCAAGATATGGCGACGACGCGATGTCCATCACCGCTGCACTTGAAGTGTTTTATGGTTTTGCTGCGAATACGGTTTGACCAGCGTCAAACATCGTCCGTTTAAATCGTGACACGCGACCCTTGAAGGCCGATCGCGACTCGCAGACCGAGGATGTCGTAAGAACCGTAACCAATGACGGCCGATCGTACGCCAACGTCATAAAGATATTGCATTGTGAAAAACGACGCGCGGCGGCTCGCACGTCTTTCGCGATCCGGGCGCGACGCCGGGGACCACGCATTCGGCTGCGGCGTCGGAATCCCTTTCACCGACCGCGCGCATCCGGGCAATTGCCGCAGACCGGCACCATTCGAGGGCCATGCCGCCGGTCATGTCCCTTATATTTGCAGCCGCAAAGCGAATGCTTACTGTAAGGACCGGTAAAAAGCCGGTGGCCCTGACGGGCTCACGCCGCCCAGAGCGGCGTGGACGGGCCAAGCCATCGGCGCCGCATGAGCGCGCCACGCGTCGTCATTCAGCAAGGGGGACCGACCCATGACCACTGTCTCACGATCCATACAGGCTTGGCGCCGCGGTGCTCTGATAGGCCTTACCGCGGCAGCGCTCGGCGCCTGCGCGGCGGGCCCGGTGGGCGCGGCACAGGCGCCGCCAGCGGGTCCGGCGTGGGAGAGTTTCCCGATCACGGCCCTTGGCCCGGCGCCCGACGCGGCCAAGAAGAATGTGGTGGTGATCGACGCAGGCGGCACCCTCACCGCGCGCGCGCGCGACCGGATCAGCTATCAGCACTATCAGGGCAACGTCGAAGGCGGCGTGAAGCAGATCCTGGAGGATCTGTACCCGGAGTTGAGCGCGGCGGCGAATATCAAGGTCATGACGGCCGGCGGCCTAGGCGGCTCGTCCGGTGTGACGAATACCGCTTTATATAATGTGGCCCGCGCCATCGACGCGCAGCTCGCGCAGCCCGACGTGGACGGCGTGGTGGTCACGACCGGCACGAATGTCATGGAAGAAGACGCCTACTTCTTCGATCTCACCGTCCAGTCCGACAAGCCCGTCGTCGTCACCGGCGCGATGCATCAGTACGGCACATTCACCTACGATGCCTACACCAACCTGTTCAGCTCCATTCGTCTGGCCGCGAGCGGAAAGACCACCTGCTTCGGCACGGTGGTGCTGCTGAACGATCAGTTCTTCGCCGCGCGCGATGTGACCAAGACAGATGGCTTCAGGATGGACACGTTCGAGGCGCGCCATTACGGCGCGCTAGGCGTGGTGAACGAGGACCATGTGCGCGTGATGCGCGGCACGCCGCGCGTCATGCAGTGCGGCACGGCGGCGTGGACGCGCCCCTTCGACCTCACCAAGACCGTGCCGGAGAAATTCGCGCGCGTGGATATCGCCTATGGTTATATCGAAGCGTCGGCGGCGACGATCAGCGGCCTTGTCGCCGCAGGCACACAAGGCATCGTCACGGCAGGCCATGGACCGGGCAATCTTTCCTACCTTCAGCAGGACGCGCAGAAAGACGCGGTGAAGAAAGGCGTCGTGTTCGTCAGCACCACCCGCACCGGCGGCGAAGGTGTCTATGATGCCGCCGCGCCCGGCATCATCGGCGGCGGCGACCTGCTTCCCCAGAAGGCGCGCATCCTGTTGCAGCTCGGCCTGACGTTCAGCGACGACGCGGAACAGATCCGCGCCTGGTTCAACACGATTGGACAAGCGGAGTTTGATATGAGCAAGGCGCAGGATAAGCCGCGGGGATGATCTTCGCCCGCTCCTTCGTCCGGCGCGTCACGATTCCGGCGCCAACGGCGGCCCCGCTGATCGTATTCGACGGCATGTGCGTATTGTGCGCCGGCTTCGTGCAATGGGTGATCCGGCATGACCGCGACCGGCTATTCCGATTCACGTCCGCGCAAGGTCCGCTGGGTCAAGCGCTTTACCGCGACCTTGGTCTCGACGCCGTGACATTCGAGACCAATCTCGTTGTGATCGACGGCATCGCCTACGGGAAGCTTGCCGGTTATATCGAGGTGATGACGCGCCTCGGCGGCCCGTGGCGCGCGGCGGCGGGTTTGAAAGCACTGCCCGCCGCCCTTGGCGACAGACTCTACGATCTCATCGCACGCAACCGCACGGCGCTGTTCGGCCGGCGCGCAACCTGCTGGACCCCCTCGCCGGAGATCGCCGACCGCGTGATCTAGGGCGTGTTGAGGTCATGTCGAATCGTCATCACGCCCGAGAGTCATGTTTGGCCGCACGTTCCACGGCGAACCGGTTTCGACTTCGCCGGAGCCCGCGCTAGAACAAGCGATCCTGCAGCCAGATGATCGCGGGATAGACCGCGATCCAGGTCCAGAAGAAACGATTGAGCCCGAAGAGGCAGGCGTTGGCGAAATGAAAGGCCGCGGCAAGCGCGAGGCCCGCCATCAGCGTCGGCGCGGAGACCAGCGCGAGCGGAAAAAAGAGCTCGAACAGAATGACCGCCCAGGACGCCGCGAGAAGAATGTTTGGCCGCGCCGCCCAGCCGCGCAGACTTTCGCTGACGGGATAGGTGGAGAAGGCGAACACCTGACGCAGCGCCTGCCCATTTCGCCACTGCGGATTTCTGAGCTTCACCCAACCCGCGATGAGGTAGGACAAGACGAGCTGCGCGCCGAGATAGCCGAAGGCGAGTTCGCGCGCTTTGCCCGGCGGCAAGACGTGCGCAAGCGTGACGCACCACAGCGCGAGCAATCCCATGCGGTCGCTGCCGCCGTTGTAGGGGCCTTGGAACCGCTGAAGCACGAACAACGACAGGAGCGCGAGGCCGAGCAGCGGCCAGGGCGCGCCGATCCCCGCGATCACCGCCAGGCACAGCGCAATACGCACGAGGAACAGGAGCTGTTCGCCGCGCGGCGCGCGCAGATGCTCGAGGCTTTGCTGGATGAAGGCGAGCGCGAGAAGGATCTCCGTCAACCGAAGGGCGGCGTCGAAGGTCATGGAACGCGGCGCGCCTCGGAGATGAAGGCCATCTCGCGGACGAGCGCGCCGTCGCGTTCGCCGACGAGGGAGATGCGAAAGCGCAACCAGGCGTCGTTATCCGGAATCTCGCGGGCGATGCGGTGGAAAATTTCGCTTTGGCTGTGCGCCGTGGGTTCCGCGAGCAGGCGTTCCGCGCAGCTCACGACAAAGAGCGTCTCATTCCACCGCGCGTTCCAGAACACGCGGCCGATCATGGCGAAGAGCGCCACGCGTGACGGGCGGGGCCGGAACTCGCGCCAATCGCCCACGTCATCCGGCGAAGACAGCACCGCGTATTCGATTCGCGGCGATGCCGCGATCTCGTCGAAGAAATTCCAGGAGGGAATCAGAGCGGGCAGCAGCAGCTTGAGCAGTTGCAACATGACGCGAGGAAAAAGCGGATGAGCGCATTGGCCGGTATTTATAGCGAAGTTCCCGCTTATGGCGAAATCCGCAATGACCATGACGCGACCCGCCGCCGCCTTCACCGCTGCTTTTTATATCGGTTCCATTCTTTCATGCGCAGTCGGCGGGTTTCCGCCGAGACCGGCCGCACACATCCTGTGAAGGCTTAGTTTCGTCGATCCGACTTTTGCTGCTACATTCGTTGCGGGAGAGTCACGACGTTTGGTCGGATCATGCATTGCGCGCCGGAGACACAGGCACGCGACGGAGAGGGAGTCTCGATTTTTTTCAGAATGCCGGGTGTGAGCACGGGCACCTGAGATATGCCCGTGTTATCGCGGCCGGTTCAACACCTAGGGGGGATACATGACCATGAGAGTTCACGTCAAAGCGCGCGCGCTTGCCACGACGTCTGCGATCGCCATCCTTATGAATGCCGCAACGGCGCAACTCGCCGAAGCGCAACAACCCGCCCAACAGCCGGCAGCCATCGACGAAATTGTCGTGACGGGATCGCGCGTCGTGCGCGACGGCTATGAAGCCCCGACGCCGGTTTCCGTTCTTGGCGCCGACCAACTCAACGCAATGGCGAACACCAATATCGCCGACGCCGTGCGCCAGCTGCCCGTGTTCAGCAACGCCGTCTCGGGACGCACCGCGACCGCCAATCTGACGTCCGGCGCCGCGGGCGTGAACCTCTTGAACCTGCGCGGCATGGGGTCTCAGCGCACCCTCGTCCTGCTGGACGGCAAGCGCGTCATCAACGCCTCGCTCAGCAACGGCTTCACCGGCGTCGACGTCAATTCGATGCCGCATGGCCTGATCAATCGCGTCGATGTCGTGACCGGCGGCGCGTCGGCCGCTTATGGCTCGGATGCCTTGAGCGGGGTCGTGAACTTCGTCATCGACAAGACCTTTACAGGCGTGAAGGGCTTGGTCGAAGGCGGGGTCACGACGTACGGCGACGACAAGAACTATCTGGTCAACGTCGCGGTCGGCACACCCTTCGCCGGCGGACGCGGCCATTTCATGGCGTTCGGCGAAACCCACTACAACGAAGGCATCATCGGCACGCCGCGCGACTGGAATTCCGAAGGCGGTTCCGTCGTGAACAATCCGAACTATACGGCGACCAACGGACAACCGTTTTACTGGGTCCGCCGCCAGGTCGGCGTGAGCACCGGCACACCGGGCGGCATCATCACCTCCGGCCCCTTGAAAGGCATCTATTTCGGCCCCGGCGGACAGCCGCTCGGCATGTTCAACTACGGCGTTGTCACCGGCAGCAACACGCATGTGGGCGGCGACTGGCAGATCTCGCGCATCGACAACGGACTCGACATCGATCCCGAGCTGACGCGCCAGGCCGCCTTCACACGCCTCAGCTATGACGTCGCCGATAGCGTCAGCGCCTGGGCGGAGTGGCAATGGGCGAGTTCGCACTCGAATGCCAATTCGAACCCGAACCGTACACTGGCCAACGTGCCCATCAGGTCGGGCAACCCGTTCATTCCGGCCAGCGTCCAAGCGCAGATGACGTCCCTGGGTTTGACGCAGATCACCATCGGCTCGACCAACGGCGACGTGCCGCGCTTCCACTCCAACAACCGCCGCACGTTGGCGCGCATGGCCGGGGGCCTCGAGGGCAAGTTCGACGCCATGGGCACCGAATGGTCCTGGGACGCCTACTATCAGACAAGCACGCAGGGCCTGTCCTCGCGCTCCGACAGCGTCGGCAACGTGCCGCGGCTAGCGCTTGCCTGGGATGCGGTCCTCGCGCCGAACGGTTCGATCGTCTGCCGCGTGAAACTCACCAATCCGTCGGATCCTTGCATCCCGTACAATCCGATGGGCCAGGGCGTGAACAGTCAGGGCGCGATCGATTACGCCTTCGGCACAAGCTACCGCTATGACTCCCTGCGTCAGGATGCGACGGCCGTGAATTTGAACGGCGAGCCGTTCGAGCTGTGGGCGGGGCCGGTCTCGCTCGCGCTCGGCATCGAACATCGCTACGAACGCGTGCGCAGCATCAATACGCCGGACGACGAAGCGCAGAACTTCCTGACCGGGAACTACCGCAACAACCTCGGCAGCTACAACGTGACGGAAGGTTATGTCGAAACCGTCATACCGCTGGCCAAGGACACCGCCTGGGCGCGCTCGCTGGAAGTGAATGCCGCCGTGCGCGGAACGGACTACAGCACGTCGGGCTATGTCACGACCTGGAAGGTCGGCGCGACGTGGCAGGTGACGGACGATATCCGCTTCCGCGGAACGCGTTCACGCGATATCCGCGCGCCGTATCTGGGAGAGCTGTTCGCCGGCGGCACCGCGGCGTCGGGGAACACCTTCCTCGACCCGACCAACGGCACGACCACCACGGGCGGCTTCTCGCTCAGCCGCGGCAACCCGACGCTCGGCCCCGAAAAAGCCGATACGACGGGCTTCGGCGTCGTCGTTCAGCCGCAGTTCATCCCCGGTTTGCAGGCCTCCGTCGATTACTACAGCATCGACATCGGCAACGCGACGCAGGTGCCCAACGCCCAGTCCGTCATCAACGGTTGTTATTCGGACAAGCCGGACCTCTGCGTGAACGTCATCCGCGTCAACGGCATCATCAACACGGTGATCACGAGCCCACAGAACATCGCCCAACAAATTCAAAGAGGCCTGGACATCGAAGCCAGTTACTCGCTGCCCCTCGAGACGATCAACGAGAGCTGGGGTGGGGAATTGACGTTGCGCGCGCTCGGCACCTATGTGCTTGAGCTTCGCTCGATCGACACGCAGTTCGGCAATGTGGACGGCGTGGGCGTGGTCGGCGGTTTCGGCGGCACCGGTTTTTCGGGTCTTACGACCCCGAAATTCCGCTCGCACGTCTCGGCCAACTACGCCCTGGATCCGTTCTCCTTCACCGTGACGTGGCGGCATGTCGCGGGCGGCGTCTACAACAATGCCTTCACGGAATGCCAATCGGGATGCCCCACCGGCAACCGGACCATCGACAACAACCGCATCGCAGCGGACAACCTGTGGGATATCGCAATCAAGTACAAATTCCTGCCGGACAACGACGACACCGAGGTGTTCCTGACGGTGCAGAACGTGTTGAACTCCGATCCGCCCTTCATCGGCGGCACCGTCGGCAGCACCTACTATGCCGGCCAGGCCAATACGCAGTACGACCGTCTCGGCCGCATGTTCCTTGCGGGCGTGCGGTTCAGGATGTAGGCGCCCGCGGCGCATCCCGCCCCTTGCGACGTGGGGCGGGATGCGCACGCCGATCGTTCGTCACGCGCGTGAATTCACTTCTGATCGCCGGAGCACCGCTGGTATAAACCGGCGCGTTGGGGAGTGACGCGTTTTGTTCAAGTTGCGGCCCCTGACGGATGGGGGCCGCATGAAGATATCCTGGCGCAGGTGGGCGTGGGTTTGCGTGGCCGGCTGGGCCGTGACGCCGGACGCCGCCCAGGCCCAGCGCGCCGACGAGAACGCGGTCTCGGCCGCGGAAGACGCCTTCGGCACACGCGTCGGCAACGAGAATGTCGGCCTCTACAGCGCGACCAGCGCGCGCGGCTTCAACCCGCAGCTGGCGGGCAATATGCGCATCGAAGGGCTGTACTACGATCAGCAAGGTCTGTTCGGCAGCCGCATGCAGCGCAGCCAAACCATGCGGGTGGGCCTGTCGGCACAGTCCTATCCCTTCCCGGCGCCCACCGGCATCGTGGACATCTCGATCGTCATGCCCGCCGCGCGGCGCGTGGTCTCGTTCGCGGAGCAGTATTCGGACCCCATCGGCGGATCGCTCACCTCGCTCGACATCGTGACGCCGATCATCAAGGACAAGCTGGGTTTTGCGGGCGGCATCGCCTATCTGATCGGCCCTAACGATTATAACGGCTGGTACGACAACGTCGGCGGCGGCGGCGTGCTGCGCTGGACGCCGCGCGAATCCGTCGAGATCCTGCCGCTGGCCTACTACTCGGCCAGTACGCTGGAGGTCCAGCCGCTGATCCTGCCGGGCGGCGCCTACCTGCCGCCGGAGATGGACCGGTCGGTGTTCCTGGGCCAGCCCTGGGCGGTACGCAAGGTGGAAGACCGTA
>JAIUPE010000122.1 GCA_020160875.1 Pseudomonadota bacterium | reverse complement strand
TGCGCGCGCCAAGCCGGTGTGCAGATCATCGCGCCGGCGGATCGCCTCAAGGGTGTGCAGCTTCCCGCTCTGAACGGCGATCACGATGTCCGCGAGGCGCTGCGTCAGCTTTTGGCGGGCACGTCGCTGGAGATCGCGAGCGACAACGGGCAGATCATCACCCTGCGGGACAAGAACAGCCGCTTCGCCCGTACGATGCCGGAACCGCCGCCCGCGCCGCGCGCCGAAACGCGCACTGCCGCCGCGCCGGTGACGCCGCCATCTCTTTTCGATCCTGTCGATGAGATCGTCGTGACCGGAACGCGCATCCTGCGTGATGGATTCCAATCGCCGACGCCGGTGACGGTGCTGGGCCAGGAGGCGATGGATACGGCCGCGCCGGAGAATGTCGCCGATCTCGTGAACGATTTACCCTCGGTGGTGGGCAGCGCGACGCCGCAATCGTCGAACCTGCAATTCTCCAGCGGTCTCGCCGGCCTCAATACTTTGAACCTGCGCGGTATCGGATCGAACCGGACGCTGGTGCTGCTCGACGGTCAAAGGTCGGTGCCGTCCACGATCACGGGCCTCGTGGACGTGAACGATTTTCCGCAACAGCTCATCAACCGCATCGATGTGGTGACGGGCGGCGCCAGCGCCGCCTACGGCTCGGACGCGCTGTCGGGCGTGGTCAATTTTGTCTTGAACAAGAATTTCACCGGTGTGAAGGGCGAGGTGTCGAGCGGGATCACGACCTACGGCGATGACCCGTCCTCCAAGATCACCCTGAGCGCCGGGTCCGATTTCGCCAATGGCCGCGGCCACATGCTGATGAGCGGTGAGTGGAGCCGACGTGCGGGCACTTTCGGCGTGCCGCGCGATTGGAACGGCGACGGCTGGCTGATTATGAACAACCCACGCTATACGCCAAATAACGGAGAGCCGCAGCGGCTTCTCGTGTCCGGCGCCGGCCTGAGCATGGCGACGCCGGGCGGGATCATCGTCAACACGGCGCTGCGTGGGATCTACTTCGGGCCCGGCGGCGTACCGGCGCAGCTCCATTTCGGTCCGCTGGTCAGCGATCCGTTCATGCAGGGCGGCGATTGGAAATCGACGCTGATGACCGACCACAGCACCTTGGATCAGCGGATCACCCGCGAAGGGTTGTTCTTCCGCGCCGCTTATGACGTGTCGGACGATGTGCGGGTGTTCGCACAGGCGCAGTGGGGCTTTGCCCACTCCATCGGCTGGGCCCTGAAGCAGTTCAATATCGGCAATATCATCGTCCGGGCCGATAATGCTTTTATTCCCGCTTCGGTCGCGGCCCAGGCGCGGGCGCTCGGCCTCTCGCAATTCACCCTCGGGACCAACAATATCGACTTGCCGACGATCACGTTCGACAACGAGCGGACCGTCAACCGGTATGTCGTGGGGTTGAACGGAAGCTTCGACGCTTTCGCGAAACCCTGGGAGTGGGCGGCCTATTATCAAAAAGGCGTTTCTCGCACATCCGAGAACGGCCATTTCGTTACCGCCAAGACCGAGTTCGGGATGGCCGTGGACGCGGTGCGTGCGCCGAACGGAGCGATCGCATGCCGCTCGACGCTGAGCGACCCCAGCAATGGGTGTGTGCCCTACAATGTGTTCGGCATCGGCGTGAACTCCACGGCCGCCATCGATTATGTTTTCAAGCATCCTGAACACCCACAGCGCAATCAGCGCTTCGCGCAGGATGTGATGGCGCTCACGGTGAACGGCGAGCCATTCGAGGTTCCGGCCGGGCCCGTGTCCCTCGCGTTCGGCGCTGAACACCGCCTCGAGAAGGTGAGCGGCCGCGCCGACCCGATCTCGTTGCTCAATGGCTGGTTCGCAGGCAATTACCTGCCCACCTATGGCCGCTACAACGTGACGGAAGCTTTCGCGGAAACGGTGGTGCCACTCGCCCGCAATGCGAGCTTCGCGGACAGTATCGAATTGAACGCGGCGGTGCGCGCGACCAGCTATTCGACTTCGGGCCTCGTTGCGACGTGGAAGATCGGGGCGAGTTACCAGCCAGGCAGCGACATCCGTTTCCGCGTGACGCGCTCGCGCGATATCCGCGCGCCGAACCTCAATGATTTGTTTCAGGCGGGCACGGCCAACACCAGCAACGTCACGGATCCCTTCAACAATGGATCGGTCACGACATATCAGGGACTTCAGGTGGGCAATCCGCTGCTCGAGCCCGAGCAGGCCGATACCACCGGCGTGGGTATCGTCTTCGCGCCGTCGCTCCTGCGCGGATTCACGGCCAGCGCGGATTACTACAATATCGATATCCGGGGCGGAATTCAGAACGTCGGTGCGCAGACGATCGTCGATCGCTGCTTCCAAGGTGTGACGGAGTTTTGCTCGGCGATTACGCGCGGCGTGTCTTCGACCGGCGGCAACGTGATTACCCAGATCCGGCTGCAACCTTTCAATTTTACAGCGCAGACCGCCCGTGGCCTTGATCTCGAAGCGACTTACCGTATCGCGCTTGAGCGCGTTTCTGGCGCCCTGGGTGGACTTCTGACGTTTCGCGTGTTGGCGACACACTACCTGAAGAACTACACCGATGACGGCATCAATCCGCCGTATGACACGGTTGGCAGCAACATCGGAAATGGTCAGCCCAACTGGGCGTATAACGGTTCGATCATCTATTCGAACAAACCATTGACCCTTGTCCTGACGGGCCGGGGCGTCAGCAAAGGCGTCTATAGCATCAACAATTATCCTTACATTATGTGCGCGAGCGGTTGTCCGGCGTCGACCCTGGCGGCGCCGACCATCAACGATAACCGCATCAAGGGGGCGTTCTATTTCGATGCCGGCGCGATCTACAAAATACACGCGCGCGAGCAGGGACCGGAGGTCGACTTGTTCCTGACGGTAAGCAACCTGCTCGATAAGGATCCGCCGGTCGTCGCGACCGGACCCGGCGGATTTCCGTATGCCGCGACCCCGACCAACCCCGGACTTTACGACGTGCTCGGCCGTATGTTCCGTGCGGGCGTGCGGTTCAATATGTGATGAACATCCAAGACAGGAGGCAGCCTTGACGAAAACACGGAGTCTGTTTGTCCTTGCCCTCGCGTTAATGGCCGTCCGGCCCGGAGCCGCCGAGGTGCCCGCCGCGAAACTTCGGCCGGCCGCCATCGAAAAATGGGCCGACGATGTCTTCGGGCAAGTCGTGAAGGACCACCGGGTTTCCGGCCTGGGCTTCACGGTCATTCAGGGCGACAAAGTCCTGTTCATGAAAGGCTACGGCTATCAGGACGTGGCAAGCAGGAAGCCGTTCGATCCGACCACCACGCAAACGCGCATCGCCTCGACAACAAAACAGTTCATCGGCGTCTCCGTCGCGCAGTTGCTGGAACGCGGCAAGATCGCTTCGCTCAACGATCCCGTGAACAAGTACCTCAAGCGCTTCCAACTGCCGAAGAACAACGGCGAGGATGTGTTGATCTGGGATCTTCTTACCCATCGCGGCGGCTTCGCGGGTAACGGCAAGAATCTCGACATCGCCCCCGAGACGACGAAAACGCCGCTGTCCGCCGACATCGTCAAGAGCGTCATGCCGGATTTCTGGCGCAAGCGCGATTCCGTCTCGGTCTATTGCAATATCTGCAGCGGCGTCCTTGGTTTCATGATCGAGGACATCACGGGGCAGGGCCTGCCGGATTACCTGCGGGACAATATCTATAAGCCGCTCGGCATGACCAACACCGAACTCGCGATCGGCGATCAGCCGCCGCCGAACATGGCGGTGCAGTACGCATTTGTCGAAAACGGCGTCGCCGTGCCGCTGCCGTATCCGACACTGAGCCCCCATCTCGCCGCGGCCGGCAGCAATATATCGACCACCGCCGATATGTCGAAATGGCTGATCGCCAACATCATGGAAGGCAACGGTACGGGAAAGGCGCTCCTCAATCAGAAGACGTGGGACCTCGTACACACGCAGTACCGTCAAAGCATTCCGGGCGCGAGCGGCTTCGGCATGCACTTCTTCACCTACGACTACAACGGCGAACGGTTGATGGAGCAGTACGGAAGCTTGCAACATTACTCGATGTTCTTCCTGATGCCAGATTCGGATGTTGGGATCTTCATGACTCTCGTCGGCGGCGGCGCGCCGCGCCCGGATGCCGAAATCCCCAAGGCCGGTGTGAAGGTCGAAGGCAAAGTGCTGCCGCAGATGTCCCACGCCGGAATGCGCGACCTGGTGCTGAGTCACTTTCTCGGTACGCTGCCATACGACAAGAACGCGAAAGTGGACCTTGCGAGGTACACCGGACTGTACAATGACATCCCGCGTCAGCCGCAGACGACTTCTGGCCAGGTACGCCCGCCGATGGAAGTGAAAGACAGCGGCGACGGCGGGCTGATCATCGATGGACGCGGGACCTTCCGTCCGTCGGGCCCGAACACCTTCACACTCGATCATCCGTTGGAATTGGATGCCGGTTTCGGCGCGGCGAACCGGTATATTTTCAAGGTCGATGCAAGCGGGAAGGCGAGCGAGATTTACCAGCATGTGAATGCCGGGCGGTTTGAGAGAGCGCCGTAGCAGGCTAATGCCGGCAACGCGAAAAGGGGCGAAGAAAAGGGATCGGGTCCCATTTCTTTTTCGCCCCGGCGGAGTTACGGCCCGAGCAAACCCGCGAGC
Organism: Pseudomonadota bacterium; assembly: GCA_020160875.1. GTDB lineage: Bacteria > Pseudomonadota > Alphaproteobacteria > Rhodospirillales > Rhodospirillaceae > SHVO01. The sequence goes on along the minus strand of JAIUPE010000122.1, from coordinate 4,151 downwards.
CAGTGGGCCACGTTCAAGACGAATTGTTTGTTGCCTTCGGCGCCGGGGACGGTGAATCCGATGCGGTTGCCGTTGGTGTCTTCGACTTGCGCGGTGAACATGGCGGCTTCGCCGAAGACGGCGAGACGTCCTCGACCGTAGGGCATGACCGCGCCCTGCAGAAGGCCGCCACCGTCGATGCGCGGTGTTTGCGGTGAAAAGACCCAAGCCGTCTGGGGCATGATGATCTGGTAGTCGTTCGTGAGCACAAGCAGGCGCCGTGCTTTTTCCGGCACGCGGAAGGCCGAGCCCGTAAATGTCGCGACACGCGCGACGTGCTCGGTGTCCAAACGTCCGGCGAGGATCAAGTCCTGTCCGAGCGATCCGTCGGCGCTCGCGAAAAAATCCACCGGACGCGGTTCGGGCATGTGAAAGGCAAAGCCGTTGAAGAACGTCACATCAAAAGCCGCGGCAAGATCCGCCGCCGCGCCGCTAAACGGCATGTGGTCCGCGATCAGGAGAAGGGAACCGCCGTTTGCGACGAATGCCCTCACCGCGGCGATTTCATCCGTGGTGAACGCGGACGGTGTCGGCAGCGACCATTGATTTGCATTTACCGGGTTGAGCGCATTCGCGACGACAAGGATCGAGACACCGGAGAGCGCTTCGGCCGTGAAGGCGCCCAGGTGCGGCATGACGCGGAAGCCGTCGTTCGAGAGCAGTTTCGCGAACGGCCCGAAGCGGCTGTCGATGGTATGATAGTTCATATGGCCCGCATCGACGGCGACGATGGGGCCTTTATCCTTTTCATAGGCAGGCGTTTTCACGCCGACGTCGGCGGCGTTATCGCCAATGGCGGCGGCCATCACCGGCGCGGCGAAGGCGAATATCCCGAAAAGAGCGACTGCGGCGAAACGCATCACTGAAGCTTACAGCTTCGCGAGTTCCGTGAGGAGTCGGGCAATATGCGCTTTGACCTCGTTCGCGCGCCCTATGGCGTTTCTGTAAAGCGGCTTGCGGACCTGCGTCGCGCTGGCGGTTTGCACGATACGGGCATTCTTGTGGAAAGCGAGGCAGGCGGGGTCCCAGGCCAAGCCGCAGAACTCCAGCAGGCGCCGCGCTTCACCCTCAAGATCGCCGACAAGGGTTTCGTAGGAAATGTCGGTGAAGGCCCGCTGCGGCAATTCCCTGCGCCATGTTTCCATGAGCCGGTGGTAAGCCACGTAATAACGGCCAAGTTCACCGAGGTCGTAGGTGAATTCCTGCCCAATATCGAAGAGTTTGGAGAAGTTGGAGACACATGTATCGGCGGGATCGCGCATCACATGAATGATACGCGCGCCGGGAAGGGCGGCATGGATGAGCCGCGCGTGAAGGAAGTTCGCCGGCAGTTTGTCGGTAATCCGCGTTTGACCGGCCCCTAACGCCGGAAGGCGTGCAAGGTAGGTCTCGCCGAGGCGGCGCGGATCGCCGAGACCGCAGGCACGTATGGCCGCGGCGAAGTCGCGCCGCTCACCGCCGCCGCGCACAGCCGGATGAGATGCGAGAATCTGTTCGACCAATGTTGTCCCCGAGCGCGGCATTCCAACGATGAAGATCGGAATATCGGAGGGCGCGCCAACGCCGGAGACGGATTGCGACGGTGCGTCGTGCATCTGCTTCAGCACGGACGCTTCGTCATAAGATATCATGCGGCGGACGAGGGCATTGCCCGCGAGGTAGTGCCGGAAGCCTGCGTCCGGCTCGCCGAGGTCGGTGAGCGCCTTGCCCATCGCAAAATGAATGTATCGTGCTTGCTCGGGCGCGCGCGCCGCGATCAGGCTTGCCTGGGCGCGAAGCCTCTCAAGGTCGGCCGAATCCGGCGTGAACGTGATGACGTCGGCAAGATTGAAGTGCGCGCGGGCGAAATCGGGCACGCAGACGATGGCGCGCCGGAAGGCGTCGGCGGCGCGGTCCTGCTGGCCGCGTTCCTTGAAGATGTTGCCGAGATTATTGTGTGCCGGCGCATACTCGGGATCGATGGCCAGCGTTCGCATATAGCTCGCCTCGGCGGCGTCGAGGTCGCCAGACATGTGTTCGGCGTAGCCGAGATTATTGTGCGCGTCGGTATAACCGGTACGGAGCGAAATCGCAGCGCGTCCATGTGTGACGGCGCCGGTGTAATCCTCCATCATCGTCAGCACAAAGCAGAGATTGCAGTGCGCCTCGGCGAGTGACGGATCGATCGCGAGCGCCGCGCGATAGTCGGCGGCGGCGTCGGCATAACGGTGCTCGTCCTGGGCGATGCGCGCACGCCAATAATGCGCGGACGCGATATTGTTTTGTGCTTGTGTGTAGCCCGGCACAAGCACGAGCGCGCGTTTCGCCGACTCAATTGCGCCGGCGAAGTCCTTCACGGCGACAAGCGCCGAGGCGAGGTTGTTGTGATAGGCGGGCTGACCCGCTTCAAGCCCGATGGCTTCGCGGATGAGACTGGCGGCGGCGGCGTGATTTCCGAGCTGATGCTCGGCCAACCCCAAGAGGTGCAGCACGTCCGGATATCCCCGCCCAACCTTCAGGATACGCCGGTAGAGGCGGGCGGCTTTGTCGAGTTGACCGGCCTGATGGGCTGCCGTAGCGCTCCTAAACAGGTCCTGGGGGGTATCTTTTATGGACCCTGCCATCGGGCTCCTGAGAGGCTTTGTAACGAGCCTGTGTGATATACGAAAATCTAAGAAATCATTGATTTCATCGGGTTATTCGGTCAGTCTTTTATCACAATTGGGTGAGAACGGGGTGGCTGGGCTGCTTTTAGGGAACCAGCCTGGCCATCAATCGGCAAGTCTTTTTCCGGCACTTTTTTGCGGTCCGCGGGAGCGGCCGCGGGAGCGCGCATGGGTGAGGGGTCGCCCGGCGCACAACTGGAGGATTAGCGAGCGTCATCAATCTCGGGCGGAGAGGCCGTCCATTATAAAGGGGAACTGGCTATGATTTCCGATCAGTCATCTGCGTTTCAGGGCCTTCGTTATTCATATGCGGCCAAGCGCCGCGTACGTGCGTCCGTCAGCGCCGCCGCGCTGCTTTCCACCCTCGCCGCCGCTCCAGCTTTTGCGCAAACCACGTCCGCCGCAGCTCCCACGACCGTCGATGAGATTATCGTTACCGGGTCGCGGATCGTACGCGACGGTTACGAGGCGCCGACACCGGTGACGGTGATGAGCGCGGAGCAGATGCAAACATTCTCGCAGCCCAACGTGGCTGACTTCGTGAACACAATGCCGGTTTTCGCCGGTAGCAATTCGCCCTCGACGTCGCAGTCGAGCGTGAGCGCCGGTACGGCGGGCGTGAACACCCTTAACCTCCGCAACGCCGGCGCCGAACGCACGCTCGTGCTGTTCGATGGTCAGCGGTCCGTGGGGTCCACGGTCACGGGTCTCGTCGATGTGAATAATTTTCCGCAAGCGCTGATTCAGCGCGTCGACATCGTGACCGGCGGCGCTTCTTCGGCATATGGTTCCGATGCCGTGGCGGGCGTCGTTAACTTTATCCTCAATCGCGAATTCACCGGCCTCAAAGGAGAAGCGTCCGGCGGTCTCACAACATATGGCGACAACGCCAATTGGAAGGTTTCGCTGACGGGCGGCACCCCGTTTGCGAGCGGCCGTGGACATGCCCTCCTCAGTACGGAAATCACGCATAAGGACGGAATTTTCGATCTTTCAAAGCGCGATTGGAACAGCACCGGGTATGGGACAATCCAAAACCCGGCGTACGGAACCGGTGCGGGGCAGAGCACGAGTGTGCCGGAACGGTTGGTGTTGACCAGTGTCGGCGGTGCGCAGTGGGCGCAAGGCGGGCTCATTACCGGCGGTCCCTTGAAGGGCATTGCCTTCGGACCCGGGACCGTGCCGTACAATTATACCTACGGCGATCTCGTCGCGGGCCAGAACATGCGAGGCGGCGAATGGCGCGCCTCGGAGCAGCGCCAATACCGCGGCAACAGCATCGACTCGCGCCAGAACTTCCGGTCCATCTTCGGACGCGCAAGCTATGAGTTCAGTGAGGCTTTCGAAGTTTTCGTGCAGGGCTCGTACAATTACGCGAACGTCTATACGCGGTGCTGTCCGCAGTTCAATCCCGCCAATATCACGTTGCGCAGCGACTACGCGTTCTTCCCCGCCGACATTCAAACC
>JAIUPE010000121.1 GCA_020160875.1 Pseudomonadota bacterium | reverse complement strand
TCACGCCCTTGCGCGCTGAGCACGAAGTAGTAGCCCGCGACACCCAGGAGCCCGAGACCGACCACCAGCATGCCGGTGACCGCGCCGGCCTGGAACGCGACCGCATGTGCTGGAGCCAGGCCGCCGTTCATGGCGGCGGCGGCTGTGCGCACGTTCGCACGCACCGACACGTTCATGCCCACATAACCGGCGATGCCCGAAAGCACCGCGCCGATCAGGAAGCCGACGGCGACGACACCGCCGAGCGCGGCGCCAAGAATGATGGCGACGACGATGCCGACGATCCCGATGGTGAGATATTGACGATTAAGATACGCGGCGGCCCCTAACTGCACCGCGTGGGCGATTTCTTGCATCCGAGCATTACCGGCTGGCTTGGCCAGCACGCGCATTACTCCGAAGATGCCATACAACACAGCTAACACCCCGCACGCGATCACGAGGACTTGTAAAGAACCTGGTGTCATGTTCACTCCGTTTAGAGTCGTGGGAACGCCAGGCGTCGAATGGCCTGGTTATGTGATGATGTAATTACTGATGTGATTTATCGGCGCTATTCCCCCCTTGCGCTGCGCGAGAGTGCCAGAAAGACCCCCTCGTAAGCAACAGCCAGACTAAATGTGGGTTTAGAGGCCTACCAAAAGGCCTAGAGCAGGTTCCGCCGGAATTGAATCTACGGTGTCCGGAATGTCTTTTGTTTGAGCCGGTTCTTATCGGAAAACCCGGCCGGCGAAAGCGGGCTTCCTCATGATGCGCGTCTTCGCGCGCGGCCCTTTTCCGGAACAGTTCTAGCGCTGGCGCGGGCTGACCTGCTCGAACACGTTGATCAACAGCACTTCCGGGACCATATCGCCGAAGATTTTCTTGGCGCTTGCGGTCAAGCGTTCCTTGACGACGACGGCGTCGGCGGCGTCGTTGCTCAGGTAGTAATTTTGAAAGAAGGGAATGAGGTCGCTGAGCACCGCGCTCTGATAGGGCTTGAGCTTGCTTTCGACCGTCGTGACATTGGCCGGCGCATTCACCTTCAAGCGCGCGATGATGAACACCCGGCGCGTCACCTGCCCCTCGATAATCACCGGGATGATCATATCGTCGAGTTTGACGAGATCGAGCTGCGCGGCGGGCGGCTGGAACTTCTTCTTCGCGGCGAGATCGGCTGCGGCCTTCTCGGCGTCGCTCATCGGCCCGCTGTGCGGCGTTGGATTGAAGGGGTTCGGGATAACGCCCATCATCATGAGGCCGCCCGCGCCGCCGCCGGCGACGAGGAGGATGACAAGAATAATGACGATGACGCGTTTCATCGGTACGGCAAACCCTCTACCGGTGCAGGTAGCCCCCCACGGGCACTTCAACCGGATGACCTGCCCCATCAAGGACCGTCACGGATCCGAGCTTAGCATCATCGGCGCCGACAATGCGACCGATGACTGTCATGGGCACGCCGGCTTCCTCGGCCAAGCGCGGCAGGTCCGCCGCGTGTGGCGCGGGGAGCGTGAATGCGAGTTCGTAGTCGTCGCCGCCGCCGAAAACCCGCGGCCAGTGTTCCGGCTCCAGCGTAACAGCCGCGCGAGCGGCGTTGGATAGCGGAATTTTGTCGCGCTCGATGAGCGCCGCGACACCCGAGGCCGCGCAGATATGACCGATGTCGGCGACAAGACCGTCGGAGATGTCGAGGCAGGCCCCGGCCCTTCCCGCGAGCGCGGCCCCAGCGGAGAGGCGCGGTTCCGGCAATCTGTACCGCGCCACGAGATGCACCGCGTTCACGCGGCTGGCGACTTTCAATTTGCCGCGCAGGAGATCAAGGCCCAGCGCGGCATCGCCGATGGTACCGGTGACACAGAGGACATCGCCGGCCCGCGCGCCGCCGCGGCGAATCATCGCCCCTTTGCGCACCGATCCAATCGCGGTGATCGACACCGCGAGCGGTCCGGGGCCGGAGGTCGTGTCGCCGCCCAGAAGCGGAATGCCAAAGTGCGCGACGTCGGCGGCGAGCCCCTTGGCGTATTGCGCGAGATAGTCATCGGTCACGGCGCTGTTCACCGACAACGCTTGCAAGAAGCCGACAGGCGTAGCGCCCTTGGCCGCGAGGTCCGACAGATTGACGCGCAACGCCTTGCGCGCGACCAGGTCCGGCGGATCGTCGGGCAGGAAATGGACGCTCTCGATCACGGTATCGACCGTGATCACGGCCTCATGGCCGGCGCCCACGTCGAAGGCGGCCGCGTCGTCCTTGAGATCGAAAGCACCCGGCGCGTTTTTCGAGAGCGGCGCGAACAGCGCCGCGATGACATCGAACTCGCTGCGCGCGCGGCCCATTACTTGCCGGCGCGGGCGCGAATCCCGCTGGTGCGTCCCAGCGCACGGGAAATGCGGTCGAGCACCGCATTCGTCATGCCGGATTCAGGACCGGCATAGAAAGCCTTGGCAACGTCGACGAACTCGGCGACGGTGACATTGGCGGGGATATCCGTGCGCGTCAGAAGCTCGGCCACACCGGCGCGCAAGACGGCGCGCAGCGTGATCTCGAGGCGCTCCCACGGCCAATCGGACGAGATCGAGCCTTTGATCATTTCATCGATCTCCGTGCCGCGCGTATCGACGGCGCGCACGAGGTTGATGAACAGCTCGCCGTCGAGTTCGGCCAGCGCGACGACGGACTCCTGTTCGGTCTCCATATCCTGCGCGACGGCGAGACCGCCGACCTTCGCCGTCAGGAAATCCTTGATGATCCGGTCGGACGGGTCCTGGGTGACTTCGATCTGATAAAGCGCCTGCACGGCCGCCAGGCGGCTGGAGCTGCGGCCTTGCTGGTCGAGAGGAGCACGTTCCGGCGTATCAGCACTCGCTGACATTCGATTCAAAACCCAACTTAAGAAAGAAAAGCGCCGCGCCTTCCGGGGCGGCGCGTGCTTATAGCCCGAAGCGCTTCTTGAGCTCAACAAGACGCATGCACGCGCGCGCCGCGCGCCCGCCCGCGTCGCCCTCGGCCGGATCGGCGCGATTTTGCGCGAGTTCCCATGTCGGACAGGTCAAAATGCCATTGCCGACAGGGACTTTCAGCTCAAGCGCCACCTGCTGCACGCCGCTCATGGATTCCCGGCACACATGTTCATAGTGGTCGGTTTCGCCCTTCACGGCGCACCCCAGAACCACGGCGCCCGCATAGCGCGGCGTCTTGGCGCCCTTCTTACCTTTGGAAAATGCATAGGCGAGCGTCGCCGGCAATTCGAGGATTCCGGGAACGGTGATGACATCCACCTTCGCCTTGGCCTTCTTCAGCTCCTTCTTCGCGCCTGCGAGCAACAGGTCGGCGTTCTCGTCGTAGAAACGCGCTTCGATGATGAGGATGTGAGGCGTGGCCATCTTTATTTCGCCTTGATGCTGCGCTGGTCGACGATGCGCAGGCCATAACCTTCAAGCCCCACCACGACTTTCGATGTGTTGGTGAGAAGGATCATGTCGCGCACGCCGATATCGGTGAGAATTTGCGCGCCGACGCCGTAGTCGACGAGCCGCTTGGTGGTTTCTTCCTCGCCCTTTGCTTTCGCACGGATGCGTTCCGACAAACCACCCGAGATCGGATCGCGGAACAGGACGATCACGCCGCGACCGAAGTCGGAGACCATCTGCATCGCGGCCTGGAGATCGCCGGTGCGCGCGGAGGCCCGATCGAGCAGCACGTCGGGAAGGATATTCAGATGATGCATGCGCACCATCGCGGGCGCATTGCCGGTCACCGCGCCCTTGACCAGCACCGGAAGCTCGGCGCCGGAGACGGAGTCCGCGTAGATCTTGAGAGTCCAGTCGCCGCCGATGCCCGAGGTGAACGGCGATTCCGCGAGCAGGCTCACAAGGCGTTCGGTTTTACGGCGGTACGCAATCAGATCGGCGATGGTGCCGATCTTGAGGCCGTGAAACTGCGCGAACTTGATGAGGTCCGGCATGCGCGCCATGGAGCCGTCGTCATTCATGATTTCGCAGATGACGCCGGCGGGGATCAGACCCGCGAGACGCGCGACGTCGACAGCCGCTTCCGTATGCCCGGCACGCACAAGCACGCCGCCGTCGCGCGCCATCAGCGGAAACACATGGCCCGGCGTGCAGATATCCGTATGCGTCGACGCCGGATCAATGGCCACGGCGATCGTACGCGCGCGGTCGGCCGCCGAGATCCCCGTCGTCACGCCCGAGCGCGCCTCGATGCTGAGGGTGAAGGCGGTGGAAAGGCGCGACTGGTTGTGCGCGGGCATCAGCGGAAGACGCAGATGCTCGGCGCGCTGAGCCGTCAGCGACAAGCAGATGAGGCCACGGCCGTGCTTGGCCATGAAGTTGATGGCGTCGGGCGTCGCCATTTGCGCCGGGATGATCAGGTCGCCTTCATTCTCGCGATTCTCGTCGTCGACCAGGATGAACATGCGTCCGTTGCGCGCGTCATCGATGATCTCTTCGATGGACGAGAGGAAATCGGCATGAACGGGCGGCTTTTCGAGAGCGTCGGCCAAGGCGGTGCCTTCTACTTTTGAAGCGTATCCAGGAGACGCGCAACATAACGCGCCATCTGGTCGATTTCCATGTTGAGGCGATCCCCCACGCGCAGCGTCCCAAAGGTGGTCACGGCCTGGGTGTGCGGGATGATGTTGACGCCGAAACTATTGCCGCCGACTTCGTTCACCGTCAAAGAAACACCATCGAGCGCCACGGAGCCCTTGGGCGCGATGAAGCGGTTCAAGTCGGCGGGCGGGACGATGGTGAAACGCTTCGAACCATCTTCGTCGCGGATGTCGTCGACAAGCGCGAGACCATCGATATGCCCGGAGACGATATGGCCGCCGAGTTCGTCACCGGCTTTCAAGGCGCGTTCAAGGTTGATGCGCATGCCTGCGGTCCAGCTCCCGAGCGTCGTGAGGTCCAGTGTTTCGCGCGAGGCGTCGACCGCGAACCAGTCGGGCCCCTTCTCGACCACGGTCAGGCAACAGCCGTTGCAGGAGATGGACGCGCCGATGGCGACGCCGTCCATGTCGTAAGCCGTACGGATGCGAAAGCGCGCCGCCGCGCCGCCGCCCTGGGCGGCATCCATGACAGTGCCGAGATCGGTGACAATTCCAGTGAACATGGGGCCGTATATAGGGGTTAGCGGGCCAGGATATCCAGGGTGTCTTCACCGAATTTGAGGCTTTCCCGGACCTTAAACCGGGGCATATCGGCCAAATTCATGAGTCCCATGGGATAAATCGAAGCCCGGCCGTCGCCGCCGATGACGCTGGCGGCCTTGAACCAAGCCACTTCGTCGACGAGCCCCGCCCGCAGGAAGGCCGCGGACACCTGCCCGCCGCCCTCGATCATGACGCGCGTCAATCCCTTGTCCGCGAGCGCCTTGCCGACGGCGATGGTGAAGGTCGCATGATCCGACACATCCGTGAGGCCGATGACCTCGACGCCGCTCCTCGCGAGTTCGGCGCTGCGCGGCAAAGCCAGGGACTGTTCGGCGGTGATCACCCAGGTCGGGATTTCGCGCGCGGTTTTGACGAGCGCGGCGTTCGGCGCAAGACGCAAGCGGCGGTCCAGCACGATGCGTACCTTGGCGCGGCCCTCGTATCCGTCCATACGGCAGGTGAGCAGAGGATCGTCGGTGAGCGCGGTTTCCGAGCCGACGAGAATGGCGTCATAGCGTGCGCGCACCGCATGCACGGCGCGGCGGGCGGTGTCACCGGTGATCCAGCGGCTTTCGCCCGAAGCCAGCGCGATGCGGCCGTCGAGGCTCGTCGCGGTCTTGAGGGCGAACAGCGGACGGCCCTGCCCGACTTTCAGGAAAAAACCCGCATTCAACCGGTCGGCGGCGGCTTTACAGACACCTTCGGTGACGACAATGCCCGCGTCACGTAAACGCGCCAGCCCGCGTCCGTTGACGCGCGTATCGGGGTCGGCCGTTGCGGAAACCACGCGCGAAACACCCGCCGCGACGAGCGCGTCGGCGCAGGGCGGCGTCTTTCCATGATGGCTGCAAGGTTCGAGGGTCACGTAAGCGGTCGCGCCGCGCGCCTTATCGCCCGCGCGCGCCAGCGCCTCGGTTTCCGCGTGGGGGCGGCCGCCGGATTGTGTCCAGCCACGGCCGACGACATGCCCGTCTTTCACGAGCACGCAGCCGACCGAGGGATTGGGCCAGGTATCGCCGAGGTTACGCGCCGCCAAGCTCAGCGCGACGTCCATGAACTCGTTGTCGGCGGACGCGCGCGGCTGCATCAGGTGTTATCGGAGATGACGGGTTCCGTCAGGTTTTCAACGAAGCTTTCGAAATCCTTCACTTCGCGGAAATTCTTGTACACGGAAGCGAAGCGCACGTAGGCCACTTTGTCGAGGCCCTGCAGCGCTTCCATCACCATTTCGCCGATCACGCTGGACGGGATATCGGACTCGCCCATGCTTTCGAGACGGCGCTGGATCGAGTTGACCACGCGCTCGATGCGTTCTTCATCGACCGGCCGCTTGCGGCAGGCGGTGATGATGGAGCGCGCGATCTTGTCGCGATCGAACGGGATACGCTGGCCGCCCTTCTTGACGACCGTGAGTTCGCGAAGCTGGATACGCTCGAACGTGGTGAAACGCGCACCACATGCCGGGCACGAACGGCGGCGGCGAATGGCGGAGTTATCCTCCGTCGGCCGCGAATCCTTCACCTGAGTATCCATATGCCCGCAGTACGGACAGCGCATGTCCCCGACCCCTTTATGCCCTGACTCCCGGCCGAGGGCGGCCGGGTCCTATGAACTATAGTCCCTTTGTGAACGCTAATTATTGATAAATCGGAAAGCGGCGACACAAATCCTGGACTCGGCCCCGGATTTCAGCCTCGACAGAACCCGTATTCCCCGGGTTGGCCGCCTGGGCATCCATGACTTCGCAGATCCACTGGCCGATCTGGGTGAACTCGGCCGTCCCGAAGCCGCGGGTGGTCGCCGCTGGGGTGCCGAGACGCACGCCGGAGGTGACGGTCGGCTTTTCGGGGTCGAACGGGATGCCGTTCTTGTTGCAGGTCATGCCCGCGCGTTCGAGCAGATGCTCGACCACATTGCCGGTCAGCTTCTTCGGGCGCAGATCGACGAGCATGAGGTGCGTATCGGTTCCGCCGGCGACGATCTCGAGGCCGCCCTTACGAAGCGTTTCCGCGAGGGCTTTCGCGTTGTCGACCACGCGCTGGGCGTAGACCTTGAACTCCGGCTTCAGCGCTTCGCCGAAGGCAACCGCCTTCCCGGCGATGACATGCATCAGCGGGCCGCCCTGGAGGCCCGGGAAGATCGCCGAGTTGATCTTCTTTCCGATCTCTTCGTTGTTGGACAGGATCATGCCGCCGCGGGGTCCACGAAGCGTTTTGTGGGTGGTGGTGGTGACCACGTCCGCGATCGGCAGCGGGCTCGGATGGATGCCGGCCGCGACCAGGCCGGCGAAGTGCGCCATGTCGACCATGAACAGCGCGCCGACGCTGTCGGCGATCTGGCGGAACGCCTTGAAGTCGATGATGCGCGAGTAGGCCGAGCCGCCCGCGATGATCAACTTGGGTTTATGTTCCTTGGCGAGAGCTTCGACCTGATCAATGTCGATGATGCCGTCCTGCTTACGCACGCCGTATTGAATCGCATTGAACCACTTGCCCGAGATGTTCGGCGGGGCGCCGTGCGTGAGGTGCCCGCCGGAAGCGAGATTCATGCCCATGATGGTGTCGCCCGGCTTCAGGAGCGCGAGGAACACGCCTTCATTGGCGGGCGCGCCGGCGTGCGGCTGCACGTTGGCATAGGAGCAATTGAACAGCTTCTTCGCCCGCTCGATGGCGAGGCTTTCGGCGATGTCGACGAATTCGCAACCGCCGTAGTAGCGCTTGCCCGGATAACCTTCGGCGTACTTGTTGGTGAGCACGCTGCCGACGGCTTCAAGCACCGCGCGGCTGACGATGTTTTCCGAGGCGATCAGTTCGATCTGGGTCTGCTGACGCTCGAGTTCCAGCGTCAGCGACTTCATCACATCCGGATCGGCTTCAGCGAGGCTCTGCGAGAAGAAGGGAGTAGACATTTCGGTCCTTACAGATGTTGACGTGCGGCTGGATTAGCCCAGCTTCTCCACGCGGCGGGCATGACGTCCGCCTTCAAACGGGGTTTCGAAGAAAGTCTTGAGAAGCGCGCGCGCCTGATCCGCCGGCACGATGCGCGCACCGATGGCCATGACGTTCGCGTCGTTGTGCTCGCGCGCCATGCGCGCGGTCATATCGTCGTGCACCAGCGCGGCGCGCACGCCTTTATGGCGGTTCGCCGCGATGGAGATGCCGATGCCGGTGCCGCAAATCACGACGCCGGCCTTGGCTTCATGGGTCTCCACGGCCTTGCCGACCGCGTGACCGAAGTCCGGGTAATCGACGGAGTCGGAAGAGTTCGTGCCGAGGTCCTTCACGCTGAAGCCCATGCGCTTCAAGTCGTCGGTCATCTGGGACTTCAGCTCCACGCCGGCGTGGTCGCTGGCAATGACAATCGTGTCGCCGGGTTGAGCAATGCGCGCGTCGGACAAATCGAACTCCTAGTTCGTGGCAAAACAATAAAAGAGACCGGCACCGCCGGTGGCGACGAGGTTTTCCTGGCCGCAGCCCCTCGAGGCGTGCGCGCCATTCCAAGAGGTGCCATCGGCGCCGCCACCCTGGCGATCGTGGTGGCCGAGATTAGCGCTGCCGTCGGCCGCGCTGCTCGTCCAATTCTTGCAGGTGTGATCGGCGCTATCCGCAAAGGCGCGGCCATCGGCCTGACTGCCGGTGAGAATGTCATGGGTGTTCGGCGTGTCGCCGCGGCCGTTCACGACCG
>JAIUPE010000120.1 GCA_020160875.1 Pseudomonadota bacterium | reverse complement strand
CGCCGCCGTCAGCGGCGCGGTCGTATGGGGCCTCGGCAAGATTGCGCTGTAAGGGACGGGTTCGTCCGTCCGCGGCGACGGGCGGCGCGACCTTATCCCAGGACAGTCTCGGTGATGATCCCGTGTTGTGTCGGCTCCGCGGCGTGCGAGCACATCAACGGCGATCGGCCCGCCTGTGGAAGCAAGGTTGCCGGCCCATCACCGCTGCTGTAGCGCCATCACGATCGGTGCCCGCGCCGCGCGGATGGCGGGGAACAGCCCCGCGATCCCGCCCACGACGACGGCGATCAGCGCCGCCAGCCCCGCGACTTCGAGATCCATCTTCATATGGAACGCGCCCCAACCCGGCGTATAGAACAGACGGTTGTTGAAAATGCCCCATGCGACCGCCGCGCCGATCAACGCGCCGCTTCCGGCCAGCAGCAGCGCCTCGATCATCACGGAAACCGAGGCATCCAGGAGAGACGCGCCGCCGCCGCCGCCCGCCGTGGGCGCACGCGCGACCGCGACTTTCACCGGGACGCCGTCACCGTCCGAAAGAACAAGGAAACTCGCGATCAGGAGCACAAGGACGCCCCCGGTGCCGGCCCACAGGGTCCACGGCCGGCGCGCCGCCGCCGCCGGGGCCGACCGGTCGATCTTCAACTGGCTGAGCAGTGATGATTTATCCGTCATCCGCGGGTCCCCTGCGACCAACGACCGTACGGGGGACACCCCGATTCGACCAACTTAAAATTGCGGCCCCGGACGCACCCTAACAGGCTTTTTAGGGAGCGCCGCGCCTCTCGCACGGCACTGCGGCCTTTTGACAAGGCGCCTCATGGGCCGTAAGAACCGGGCGCCTTTTTTCACCCCCCTCGCGTGTCCATGATCCGTCTCGATTCCATTACAAAGCAGCACGGCCATCAGATTCTCTTCATCGACGCGTCGATGACCCTCCAGAAGGGCGAGAAGGTGGGCCTCGTCGGCCCCAACGGCGCCGGCAAGTCGACCATCTTCCGCATGATCGCCGGCACCGAACAGCCCGACGACGGCCGTGTGCTGGTCGAGGGCGGCATGACCATCGGCTATTTCAGCCAGGACGTCGGCGAGATGTCGGGTCAGAGCGCGGTCGCCGCCGTGATGGACGGGGCCGGTCCCGTCAGCGCGCTCGCCGCCGAAATGGCGCAGCTCGAAGCGGCGATGGTCGATCCCGATCAGGCCGACAAGATGGAAGAGCTGGTTGTCCGCTACGGCGAAGTGCAGGCGCGGTTTCAAGAACTCGACGGCTACGCGCTCGAGGATCGCGCGCGCGAGGTGCTGGCGGGCCTCAGCTTCTCCGAGGAACGCATGGACGGCGACGTCGGCCTGCTCTCGGGCGGCTGGAAGATGCGCGTCGCGCTCGCCCGCATTCTCCTCATGCGTCCGGATGGCATGCTGCTCGACGAACCGTCGAACCACCTCGATCTCGAAAGCCTGATCTGGCTCGAGGATTTTCTGAAGCGCTTCGACGGCGCGCTGCTCATGACCTCCCACGACCGCGAGTTCATGAACCGCATCGTCAATAAAATCGTCGAGATCGACGGCGGCGAGCTCACCACCTATTCCGGAAACTACGATTTCTACGAACAGCAGCGCGCACTCAGCGAAAAGCAGCGCCAGGCGCAGTTCGACCGCCAGCAGGCGATGCTGGCCAAGGAAATCGCCTTCATCGAACGCTTCAAGGCGCGCGCCTCGCACGCCGCTCAGGTGCAAAGCCGCGTGAAGAAGCTGGACAAGATCGAAAGGGTCGAGCCGCCCAAGCGCCGCCAAACCGTGCAATTCGAATTCCGTTCCCCGCCGCGCTCCGGTGATGACGTCGTCACGTTCGAGAATGTCCACAAGGCCTACGGCAAACACAGCATCTATGAAGGCCTCGATCTGCATCTCGGCCGCAAGGAACGCTGGTGCGTGCTCGGCGCCAACGGCGCGGGCAAATCCACCCTCCTGAAACTCGTCGCGGGCGCGCTCGATCCCAATCTCGGTACCGCGCCGGACAAGGGCAGCGTGAAACTCGGCGTCAGCGTGAAGATGGGCTACTTCGCCCAGCACTCCATGGATCTCCTCGACGGCGACGACACCGTGTTCGAATCCCTCGACTCATCCTTCCCGCAAGCCGGCCAAGGCACCTTGCGCACGCTCGCCGGCTGCTTCGGTTTCTCGGGCGACGATGTCGAAAAGCCCTGCCGCGTCCTTTCGGGCGGCGAGAAGGCGCGCCTTGTGATGGCCAAGATGCTGTTCGATCCGCCGAACTTTCTCGTGCTCGACGAACCCACCAACCATCTGGACATGGCCACGAAGGAAATGCTCGTCGCCGCGCTCGCCGAATTCGAAGGCACCATGCTCTTCGTCTCCCACGACCGCCACTTCCTCGCCCAGCTCTCCAACCGCGTGTTGGAACTGACGCCGGAAGGCCCGCACCAATACGGCGGCGGTTATACCGAGTACGTGGCCCGCACCGGCCACGAAGCGCCGGGGCTGCACCCGGGGTCGTAGGAGTACAAATCTAGCGGTGTATTGGGCGAAGAGCGCGAGATTGATTCAATTGTCCGACGATCCTCATTATACTCGCCGCCTACGTCTACAGCTTAGCAAGGACTCGTTCCGATAGGTGCGGGGCGACTGGGGGACTCATGGCCGAGCTATCGTCGCAAACGACTTCCGTACAGACGGTCTATGGTTGGTACCGTGAAGGACGCTTGTTCGTGAACAGGCGGTATCAGCGGAAGCTTGTTTGGACGCTAGAGGAAAAGCAGAAACTCATCGGGTCGATCTTAAAAAAGTATCCCATACCTGCGATGTTGCTGGCCGCCCGAGACGGTGAAGCAGGTACTTATGAAATCATTGACGGCTTGCAACGTCTTCATTCCATCGTCTCGTTCATTGAAAACGCGTTCGCAATAGAGGGCGATAAGTATTTCAATGTTGATCAGTTCCCGACCGCCAAAGCGGCCGCAGGCGAAGGGTTATTTGATATCGCGGTGGACGTCCCACTACTAAACGTAAAGGAAGTTTCCACGGTCCTTGATTACTCCCTTGCACTCTCTGTTATGCGAAATGCGACAGACTTAGAAGTAAACGACGTGTTCGACAGAATTAACACGTATGGCCATCGCCTCAGCGATCAGGAAAGACGACAGGCTGGGGTGCAAAATGAATTCTCTACCACGGTGCGCAAACTCGCGTGTTTGTTACGGGGAGATGCTTCGGTCGATGTTCTCCCTCTCCAATTGATGCCGTCCATCAGTATTGATTTGCCTATGTCGAAACACGGCTACGAGGTAAAGGCTGACGAAGTGTTTTGGGTCAATCAGGGGATTCTCCGCTCGACAGACTTACGAGACAGCCTAGATGAGCAATACATCGCAGATATCATCGCCTGCATCGTCAGCGGCGGGCCGATTGAGCGGTCTAAGGACGCGCTCGATGAAATTTACGTGAGCGGAACGGCGGACTCAGAGCGAATACTCAATGCGCTCGAAGTATATGGAAGCGACAAAGTCTCAGATGAGATTAAATACTGCCTCAATGAACTATTGAAGGTCTGCGCCACCGGGGCCGATGACAAGCTTCGCAACTTGATATTCGAGAAAGGAAATACGAACGCCTTTCCATCAGTGTTTGCCGTCATTTTGCTCGCATTCCACGAATTAATAGTGGCCGAAAGCAAGTTGATTACTGATTACGAAGGGGTAAAAAAATCCCTCCACGGGTTGGCTAATCGCTTGGAAGCGGGGCGCAAAGCGACATCTCCGGAAGAGCGTCGGAAAAACATAGACGCTGTGAAGGGACTGATAAGCGCGAATTTTATCAAGAAAGACAAGGTTGCAGATAAGATTTACAGCGACCATACGACCTTAGACATAGATTCGGATATTCGCCGGTCAGAAATAGAATTGGCAAATTTCGAATTGAAGCAAGGCTTGCTTGTTCTTGATGAAGGTGCCGCTCAGGATCCGCACATTTTGCAAAAGGTCGTCAATACGATCTGCGCAATCGCCAACAATGGTCCGAGGAGTGCGGGCAAGATAATAATAGGCGTGACGGACAAGAAATCTGACGCGGATCGCATAAAAAAGCTGTACGGGACTGAGCCCAAGAAAGTCGGGAAACGATTTGTCGTTGGCGTTGATAGAGAGGCCTCGCGACTTAAGATTTCTATGGATCGCTACTATGCGAAGTGGAGGGACGCAATAAAGAACTCTGCCTTGACCGTCGCGCTGCGTGATGGCGTTCTTTCTAGTATGGATTTTAATTCATATTTCGGGCTCGGAGTAATCGTAATTCCGATTCCTCCTCAGACGGAGGTATCCTACGTCGGAGAGCAAATCTACTGGCGTAACGGTTCCTCCACTGAGCTGGCGACATCGGCAAAGCAGATAGCTGGAATTGTAGGTCGGTTCGCGAAAGCATGAGGTGCTGGACGGTTGTGGACGAATTCCTTTTTTGACACCCTTAACCGCACCAGCCACACTCCACCCCTAGTGTGGAGTTCCCATGCCGCCGGCCGCTGACGCCTCACAGCTTCGGATTTCGCAGCGCTCCTTCGTGCTCGCGGCCTGTTCGACCATCGTCGAGTGGTACGACTTCACCCTCTATCTCTATTTCGCGACGGTGCTGTCCCGCGTGTTCTTCGGCGGCGGGAGCATGGCTTTAGCGGCGACCCTCGGCGGCTTCGCGGTCACCTTCCTGTTCCAGCCTCTCGGCGCCATGGTGTTCGGTCAGTTCGGCGATCGCGTCGGCCGCCGGCCCATGATGCTCCGCACCATGCTCATGACCAGCACGGCCATGCTGCTCACCGCGCTCCTGCCCACCTACGCGCAGATCGGCGGCTTCGCGGGCGGCGCGCTGCTCGCGCTGCGCTGCATGATGGGCTTTTCCGTCGGCGCTGAATATTCGGGCGCTGTCGCCTATCTCCTGGAAGGCGCGGCGCCGGAGCGCCGGGGCTTCATCACCTCTTGCGCTTCGGCGGCCAGCGAAATCGGCAGCCTCCTTGCTGTCGGTGTCGCGGCGCTCACCGTCTATGGCGTCAGCGCCGAGGATCTCAACGTCTGGGGCTGGCGCATTCCCTTTTTCGTCGGGTCCGCCTTGGCCTTCGCGATCTGGATCGCCCGTACGGCCATGGAAGAGTCGCCGGAGTTTCAGGCCCGCGCGCTGGTCGGAACGCTTCCAACGCAGCCGCTGCGGACCACGCTCGCCTACCACCGCGCCGGTGTCGCCCGCTCCTTCGCGATCTCGGCGCTGGGGTCGATCACTTATTATGTGGGCATTACCTATGTGCCCGCGTTCCTCAACACCACCGGCTCTTTGAGCGAACGCGCCGCCCTGGTCCTGTCCACCGCCGCCGCTCTTGTCGTCATCCTCATCACGCCGGTGGTCGGCGCGCTCTCCGACCGCTTCGGCCGCAGGCCGGTGCTGATCGCCCTCTGCCTGTTGAGCGCGGTCCTGCCTGGGGCGATGTTCACTCTCATGGCGCATGGATCGATGATGGAGGCCGTGGCGGCCACCATCATCCTCGCCGCCGTGGCCGGCGGGGTCAGCGCCGTCGGCGCCGTCGCCACCGCCGAACAGTTTCCCGTCGAGGCGCGGCTGAGTGGTTTGGCTCTGGGCGCAACGGCCGCGACGGCCATCTTCGGCGGGCTCACGCCGTTCCTGGCCCAGGTTTCCATTGAAAGCACCGGCTGGGCCATGATGCCGGGTGTGATGATCGCCGTGGTGGCGGTCGCCGTGCTGCCGGTGCTCGCCCGCCTGCCGGAAACCGCGCCCTGCGTAAAACCACCGGAAACGCCCGCTTCCCTGCCGACTCGCTAGCAGCACATTTCCGATTTTTCGGGGGAAAAGAAATTTGTGTCGGCCGCAAATTTTTCCGCCATTCTTTGGACGAATGAGCGCATAATAATGCGAACTATGATGTGCTCTTTGACATTGTGAATATGAAGCGTCTCAAGCGCGTCCCTCCCCGGGCCGCGCGCGTATCACCGCGCCTCGCATCTCGAGTGTCGCAAAGTGTCGCAAAGTGTCGCAACGCGCGATTTTTGGGCCTAACGCCCTGTGTACAAACACAAATTCAGGCTAGTGTCGCTGTCGCAAGTGTCGCAACAAAACTTGGCGGCCCTGTGTCCTTTTGCCACACTGCCGTCCCGCCGCGTTTAACTCACCCCCGTTTAGCTCACCCCCGTTTAACGCACCCCCGCTTAACGCACCAAGGAGAAGGCCTCCATGATGTTGTCCCGCGTTCCGCTGTGCGCCGCCTTGGTGTCGGGCCTCGCGCTCGCCTCCTGCTCGAAGGAAGAGTCGCAAAAGCCCTACGACGTCACGGAAGTCTCGCTGGCCCAGATCTCCGCCGATCTCGCCGCGAACAAGGCGACCTCGGCCCAGGTCACCCAAGGCTACATCGACCGCATCAACATGTATGACGGGGCCCTCAACGCCATCATCCTCGTCGCGCCCGATGCCCTCGAACAGGCCGCCGCCTCCGACCAACGCCGCGCCGAAGGCAAGACGCTCGGTCCCCTCGACGGCGTGCCCGTCATCCTCAAGGACAATATCGATGCCGTCGGCACGCCCACCACGGCGGGCTCCTTCGCGCTCGCCGAAAATTTTCCGCGTGAGGACGCCGAGGTCACCCGGCGCCTGAAGCAAGCCGGCGCGATCATCCTCGCCAAGGCCAATCTCTCCCAGTGGGCGGGCTACCGCACCACGGACTCTTTCGCCGGCAGCAGCGTCGGCGGCACGCCGCATAATCCCTACGACCTCACGAAATCCGCCGCCGGCTCCAGTTCGGGCTCGGGCATCGCGGTGGCGGTAAGCTTCGGCGCCGGTGCGCTCGGCACCGATACCGCCGGGTCCATCACCGGTCCTTCGAACGTGAACGGCATTGTTGGTCTGCGGCCGACGCGCGGTTTGGTCTCGCGCAGCGGCATCGTCCCGATCACCGAGTTTCAGGACACCGCCGGTCCCATGGCGCGTTCGGTCACCGATACCGCGATGCTGCTCACCGCGCTTGTGGGGACCGATTCGGCCGATGCGCGCACCATGAACGCCGACGGCCACAGAACCGATTACGTAAAAATGTTGGATGCGAAGGCGCTCAAGGGCGCGCGTATCGGTGTCCTGCGCGGGTCGCAGAAGCGCGGCGACGAAGCGCTTGCCGTCTTCAATACCGCCCTCGATGTGCTGCGCGCCCAAGGCGCCGAACTCGTCGAGCTGCCTGGCGATCTCGAGAACCTCAACGTGCCGGGGCTGGAGGCGGAAGCTTACAACTTCAACCACGACGTCGCGGCCTATCTCGCCGCCGCGCCCGAGGCGGTGAAAACGCGCAACGTCGCCGACCTCATCGCCTTCCACAAAACCGACCCGCGCGAGTCCAGCATCAACGTGCAGTATTTCGAGGAAGCCGCCGCGGCCTCGAGCGATCTCACGACCCCGCGCTATCTCGAACTCATTGAAATGGTCGAACGCCGCGCCGGCCCCGAGGGCTACGGCGCGCTGCTTGCCCAGAACAACATCACCGCCATCGTCACCCCGGCGGGCGACCCCGCGGGCGCGATCCCGGCCGACGGCACGCCGCGCACCGGCGGGCGCGGCGATGGGCCGGGGTCTGTCACGCGCAACGTGGCGATGGCCGGTTATCCCCTCCTGACGGTGCCGATGGGCCTCGTTGGCGGCATGCCCATGGGCCTTTCTTTCATTGGCGCGCCCTGGTCCGAGGCCACTTTGCTTTCCTATGGTTACGCCTACGAACAGGCGGGCTATAAGCGCGTTCCGCCGGAAGCCTACAAAGCCGGGGTGCAAAAACCCGGCAACTAGGCGCATTTATTCAAGGACACGCGACGATGAAATCGACCGAACTCAAGGACATGCAGGCCCCGATCAAGGCGAAGTACCGCGATACGCCGGACGCCGCCGTGATCACGTTGAAGGCCGAGGGCTCGATCGGCGAAGGCGTGACCTGTTCGGTGCAGACGTCGAAAGCACTGATCGAAGCGGGCCTTCATCCCGCGACGGGCGGCACCGGCATGCACGCCTGCTCGGGCGATATGCTGCTGGAAGCCCTGGTGGCCTGCGCGGGCGTGACCCTGAACGCGGTCGCCACCGCGCTTGAGCTCAATATCCGGAACGCGAAGGTGCGCGCCGAAGGCGATCTCGATTTCAAGGGTACCCTCGGCGTCGATAAAGGATCGCCCGTGGGCTTCCGCGACATCCGCCTCGCCTTCGACATCGACGGCGACCTCACCGACGAACAGCGCGCGACCCTGATGAAACTCACCGAGCGGTACTGCGTGGTGTATCAAACGCTGAAGTCCCCGCCGCCGGTGGCGGTCAGCGTGAAGGTGGCGTAGGGCGCTTCGCCCATTCTGCGTAGGGGTGCGCGCGGCCGTCCGCCGGTAGAGGCGTGTGGTCGATGCGCATCGATTGCGCCGCGAATGGCTTTCTGAGGTCCTCGTAGGCCGCCGCCGTCGAGAGCCCGAAGGGCGCGCCGTCTTCGTTGGAATAAACGTAAGCGACCCTGGCGACGCCGGCGAGCCGCATGGCCGCCAGGCACATCGGACAGGGATGGCCGCTGGCATAAACGGTGCATCCACGAAGATCGGGAGAGCCTATCGCGCGGCCGGCCGCGCGCAACGCGTTTAGCTCGGCGTGCGCGGTCGGGTCGTTCGTGGTGTGGGTCTCGTTGACGCCGGTTGCGATCGCCGCGCCGTCCCGCACCACCACGGCGCCGAACGGACGGCCGCCTTTCACGATGTTGCCGCGGGCGAGCGCGACGGCTTCGCATAGGAATTTCGTGTCATCGCTCATGACGTGTTCCCGGGACCGATTGAATAAAGTGAACGCGCGGCGGGGGATGATATGCTCCCACGTCATCATCCCCATAGAGACTGTCAAATCGTGACGGGTTTCGCACCCCGAAGTTGAGTGCGCACGCACCCAACACGTCGGAACCTTATCCAGCCCGGTCGCGGTTTGACCAAGAACAAAGATGAGTCCATGCGGCCG
>JAIUPE010000119.1 GCA_020160875.1 Pseudomonadota bacterium | reverse complement strand
TCGTCGCGACTCGTCTGGGACGACGCTACGAGAACGTCACAGGCGATCACCTCAATATGCGTTCTGCTCACGCTGCTGCCGAATGATGGACGACGCGCGCACTCACGATGCCGTTTTCATGACCCGCGACGGGTCGGTGGCGACGATTCATTTCAATCAGCCGGCCAAGCGCAACGCCATCACCATCGAGATGTGGCGTCAGATGCTCCACCTCGTCGGTGCGGCGGATCGCGATCCGTCCGTGAAGGTGATCGTCGTCACCGGCGAGGGCGGCGCGTTCGCGGCCGGTTCGGACATCGAGGAATTCGGACAGGTCGCGCGGGACCCTGCGACCGCGCCCGCCGCCTCGGAAATCATCCACCAATCGGAAAAGAGACTTCACCGCGTTTCCAAGCCGACATTGGCCAAGATCAGCGGCGCGTGCGTCGGCGCCGGCTGCGGTATCGCGCTGTGCTGCGATTTTCGTTTTGCCGACACCACGGCGCGCTTCGGCATTCCGCCGGCGCGTCTTGGGCTGGTCTACAGCGTGGCCGACACCAAACGCCTTGTCGACGTGGTCGGCGCCGCCCGGGCGCGGGACATGCTCTTTACCGGACGCATCCTCGACAGCGCGGAAGCTTTCTCCATCGGCTTGGTGGATCGCCTCGTGGAGCCGGACCGGCTTGAAGATACCGTGCGGGCTTACGTGGCGATGCTCGCCGACGCCTCGCCGTTCTCCGTCAAGGCCATGAAAGGCCATGTCCAGATGGTGCTGGACGGCGCGAAGGATGATACGCCGGAGACGCGCGCGGCTTTTGCCGGCGCGATTTCAGGACCTGATTTCAAGGAAGGTCATGCCGCCTTCATGGCCAAGCGCAAACCCGTGTTCCCGTCTTGAACTAAGGGGCGAGCGGCGTGGGCTCCTGCGCCGGCACGCCCCAGCCCGCGTCGAGCCACGCCAGTTTGTGCAGCTCGAAGTGATGAGTGGCGACTTCGCCAAAATTGCGGCCCGTATGCTGAAAGACCGCGCCGACGATGCGCGGCGCGCGCCCCGGGCGCACGCCAAGAGGCAACTGGATCCAATCGGACGTGATCTTGCGTCCTTTCGATGTCGCATAGGTCGAGCGCGCCAGGTGGCCGCACGGATGGGTCAGCGCCGCGTTCATGTTCGCGAGGGCCGCCGCGCGGAAGTGGGGCGAGCGGCCGGGGAAGAAATCGCCGCCGGTCAGGTCCCGGGCCCAGGCTTGCTCGAGCTGTGTGCCCTGCAAGCGCACCACCGGTGCGCCGTCCAAAAGTTCGAGGATGTAACTATGCGCAGCGAACCGCGACGACGGCGAGTCCAGGAAGTCTTCGGACGTCGGAATGGCGTCATTCCTGCGCAGGGATGACCAGTATTTTAGGAAGGCCTCGCACTCGGGCGACCAGTCGGCCACCTCGCGTTCGTCGGCCGGTGCCGGGTCGGGCGATTTTGCCTTGAAGAAGGCGAACGGTGATTTAACGAAACTCATACCTGACGTCCCAATGTCTCGGTGGTTTGTACCGATCAGTATTACGGACGAGTGGAACAGAAACGGGTTGTCGTAGGATTGACGCTAGTCAAAAAGGCGGCCCGGCGCAGTAAGGGATATCCCCTACTTGTCCTCGATCATCATGGATCTGATGGCCTTGACGATCTGATCGCGCATCAGGGGATCGTCCATCGCCTTGGTCAGCTTGTGGCGCAGCAACGCAACACGGCGTTGTGCCGCCGTGTCGTCTTCGGCCGTCGGCGGCGGGGTTTTACCCTTTCCCTTGTCCTTCTTGGCCATGCGTTAATCCAACCGGGGCAGTTCGGGTTCGGCCATCGGTTCCTTGTAAGGGCCGGTGAACGGTTTCACGCGGATCACGACCGCACAAAAAAATGCATGGCTCACCGCGAACCAGAAGATGACGGGCCAAGGCGGCCAGCCCTCGAAGAACAAGAGCATGAGCATGGACAGCACAATGAAAATACCGACGGTCATCAGGATGATGACGGCTTTGCGGTTCATGGTGCTGCCGGCGGCGTGGTCCATGGCGCGAGGTTAGCACGCCGCCCCACCTTTCTATAGGTCATTGGCGGGCCGCGCCTTATGGTGGGAAATCACGAACAGGGGCTCTTTCGTCATGTTGCTTGATCGCGCGCGCAGCCAGCTTCTTGTGGTCGATGTTCAGGACCGCCTGCTTCCCGCCATGCATGAAGGTGCGCGCATGGTGGAGAATTGCGCGATCCTGATGCAGGCCGCGCATCGTCTTGGCATCCCGGTGACGGTCTCCGAGCAATACCGCAAAGGGCTCGGCGCGACGGTCACGCGGCTGGACAATGTGAAAGGCGATGCGCCGGTGATGGAGAAGATGCACTTCTCCTGCGCCGCCGATGCCGGCATCAACACGCGCATTCGCGCACTAGCCTTGGATGGCCGAACCCAACTCATCGTGTGCGGGATCGAATCCCATGTCTGCGTGCTGCAAAGCGCGCTGGGTTTCGCGGACGGCGGACTGAATGTCTTTGTCGTTGCCGACGCGATGACCTCGCGGAAACCCGAAAGCGTCAGCATCGCCAAGGAACGTTATGTGGCGGAGAGGGTCGGCCTCATCACCACCGAGATGGCGGTATTTGAGTGGCTGCATGTCGCGGGAACGCCGGAGTTCAAGGACCTCAGCAAGCTGATCAAATAAGCCAGTCCGCCGCGGGTCGCAGATGTCCCGTCACCGCGCCCGCCGCGGCTGTGATGGGCGGCGTGCGCAATGCATGAGTCGTATCGACGGATTCCGGCGTGAATGCCTCCAGCCATGTGAGCAGCGCCGCCATTGCGACCACGGACGCGCGGCCTGCGCCGTCGTCGATCTTGACGGCGATACCAAGCCCGCGGTCCGGCAGCACGGCCGCATAGACCCCTTCGGCGCCCGTTTTCACCACCGCCTGGCCTTTCAAGGCGCCGATCATCGCCGCGCAAGGATGGTCATGACCGGACATCAGCACGGGGTGCGCTTTCATGGCGGCGATCAGACGCGCGGAGGCCGCGGTCGTTCCAAGATGCGCCCAGGCGCGGGCAAGGGCTTGCAGCGGAAGAAACACGTTCGCGGCGCTACATCCGTCGCGCACGACCGGCCAGCCGGCCGGATCGCAGCCCGCCATGCGCGCCAGCGCGGCGATCGCGCCGCGTTGCACGGGATGGTTCGCGCCGGTGTAGCCGCGGGTCGGCCAGCCGGCGTGCCGGGCAAGGGTCAGAAAGCCCGTGTGTTTGCCCGAGCAGTTGTGATGCAAGGGGCAGGGCGATTCACCGGCGCGCAGCAGCGCCTCGGCGGCGTGCGTATGCGTTGGCGGGTGCGTGCCGCATTCCAGGTCCGCTTGCGTGCAGCGGATACGCTCCAACCAGGCGCCGACGCGGGCGACATGCGCGGGCTCGCCACCGTGCGATGCACAGGCCAGCGAGAGTTCCTCGACGCTTAATCGCGCCGCATCCGCCGCGCCGCTTTCGATGAGCGGAATGGCCTGGAAGGGTTTGATGGCCGAGCGCGGGCAAACCGCGTGATCGATATCGCCCCACTGATGCAGAATACGTCCGGCGGTGTCGACGACGCAGGCCGCGCCGCGATGCACGCTTTCCACTAGTCCGCCGCGGACGACTTCAACCAGAGCCGGATTGACTGTTCTGCTCATGGTTCATGGACGGTGGGTTCAAATCCGGCGGCGCGGATTTTTCCAATGATTTGCGCCGCGTGATCCTGATCGCGTGTCTCGATGGTGATGTCGAGACGGGCGGCGCTGGCCGCGAGGTCCAATCCCAGCCGCCGGTGCGAAACCTCGATCACATTCGCGCCTTCGCTCGCACAGATGGCGGTAATGGCTTCCAGGGAACCGGGCCGGTCGGGCAGGGCGATGCTCAGGGTCAGGACTTGTCCGGCGCGCACCAGGTCGCGCATCAGGATCGACGACAACAGGCGCGGATCGATATTTCCACCCGAGAGCACCAGCACGACCTTCTTGCCCTTGACGCGATCCGGATACTGCAGAAGCGCCGCGAGCGGTGCGGCGCCGGCGCCCTCGGCCACCGTTTTTCCGGCGCCCGCGTACATGCTGATAGCGCGTTCCAGATTGGCTTCGCTGACGAGAAGCACGTCGTCAACGCATGATTTCACGATCGCCGTTGTCAGGGTTCCGGCGTCGGCGACGGCGATGCCTTCCGCGACGGTCGCGCCGCCGCTTGGCGCGTGCTGATTTGAAATCGCGTTTTTCATGGAGGGGTAAAGCGCCGATTCGGCGCCGAGGATTCCAACGCCCGGCTTCACACTCTTTGCGGCGACCGCGATGCCGGCGATCAATCCGCCGCCGCCGACCGGCACGATGATGAGCTCGGCATCCGGATGCGCCTCCATGATCTCAAACCCAATCACGCCTTGGCCCGCGATGACGTCTTCATCATCGTATGGGTGAATGAACGCGAGCCCGCGTTCTGCGCCGATCCGCCGTGCCGCCGCGGCTGCCTCGGTCAGCGTGTCGCCTTCCAGAACGACAGTGCCGCCATAATCGCGGGTCTTGCGCATCTTGTTGAAGGGCGTGCCTTTCGGCATGACGATGGTCGCCGGGATACCGAGGCGTCCCGCGTGGAAGGCAACGCCCTGCGCATGATTCCCGGCCGACATGGCGATGACGCCGGCTTTTTTCTGCGCATCGGTGAGTGTGGTGAGCTTGGCCGCTGCGCCGCGGGTTTTGAACGAACCCGTGTGCTGCATGTTTTCGTATTTAACGTAGACTTCGGCGCCCGAGAGCTGCGAGAGCGCGAGGCTATGTAGCGTCGGCGTCACCGCGACGAGGCCGGCGGTGCGCGTGCGCGCCGCCTGGATGCTTTCGGCGGACACCGCCACGGCTCAGACCCGCGCGGCGAAGGAGGTTTCGAAACCGCGCGGAATTTCCGCGCCGTCGCTCGGCACCGCCAGAATAACGGCCACCAGCACAACCAGTGCGATGACGAAGTACCACATGATCCCAGGCATTGAGGGCGCCTCCGGCAGGTGAAAGCTCCCGGCCGTTCTATTGTTCCGGGCCCGCTGCGACAAGCCCGCTCGACAAACGGCGTTCCGCTCCGGCACCATGGCGGGATGGTTAAGGTCCATTTTACCTCGCATTTGCGCCATGTCGCCCCATCTGACCCGGTGGAAGCCGCCGGCGCCACGGTGGCCGATGTGCTGACGGATGTCTTTGCGCGCCATCCCGCCGTGCGCGGTTATGTGCTCGACGACCAGGACCGGATTCGTCTTCATATCGCGGTGTTCGTCGACGGCACGCATGTGCGTAAGGACATATTGGCCGCGCCGGTCACGCCCGCCAGCGAGGTCTATGTGCTGCAAGCGCTGTCCGGCGGCTGACGCCGAAACAAGGGGAGGGGAGAATGGCGGAGCGTTTATACGTCTCGACTCGTAAAGGCCTGCTCGTCTACGCCCGTGACGCCAAAACCTGGAAGCATCATGCCACGCATTTTCTCGGCGCGCCGGTGTCCATCGTTCTTCCGTCCGCCGACAATCAGACGGTTTTCTGCGCCCTCAACCTGGGCCATTTCGGCGCCAAGCTTCACCGCTCGACGGACGGCGGCGTCACCTGGACCGAGCTCGAGCCTCCCAAATATCCCAAAGTCGAGACAAGCGATGCGGCGGAGAAGGAAAAGGCGCCCGCGGTCGCGCAGCTCTGGTCGATGGCTTGGGCCGGTCCCGACAAGCCCGGCGCGCTTTGGGCCGGCACAACGCCGGGTCTGTTTTATTCAAAAGACCTCGGCGCGACCTGGGAGCTGAACGAAGGGTTGTGGAATATGCCCGAACGCGCGCGGTGGTTCGGCGGCGGGACGATCGATCCCGCGCTTCACGCCATTTGTGTCGATCCGCGCAATTCGAATCGCGTTGCGGTCGCCGTGTCCTGCGGGGGCGTGACGGTGACCGAGGACGGCGGCAAGACGTGGCGTGTCGCCGGTAAAGGGCTGCGGGCCGAGTTCATGCCGCCCGATCAACAATTCGATCCCGTGATCCAGGACGTGCATATGCTCGCGCAGTCCCCTTCGCATCCGCAGATGTGGTGGGTACAGCATCACAATGGAATCTTCGTGTGTACCGACGATCTTCAAAGCTGGGACGAGATTACGACCGCGCCGATCTCGCATTTTGGTTTTCCCGTGGCCGTGCACCCCAAGGACGGCAACACCGCTTGGTTCGTGCCGGCGAAGAAGGATGAGCATCGTTATCCCGTCGACGGCAACATGGTCGTCAACCGCACACGCGACGGCGGCAAGACCTTCGAGACGCTCCGGCGCGGGCTTCCGCAAGGCCAGTGTTTCGACCTCGTGTATCGCCACGGCCTCGCGGTGGATGAAACCGGCGATCACCTCGCCATGGGCTCAACGACCGGCGGTCTTTGGACCAGTCCCAACGGCGGCGATGATTGGATGTTGCTGACGGCTCATCTTGCACCAATCTATGCGGTGCGGTTTGCGTAAATAAAAAGGCCGTGGTTTAGGCCGCGATCAGCAAAAAGTGCGCGCGGTTTTTGCGCCCGATCGCGGCCTATTCAAAAAGAGGGGTGCGATCGTTTGATCGCGTCCACCGCCTTTTCTTTTAAGCCGCGAAGCCCGGGCAACTGATGCCCTTGCCGCCGATGCCGCAATAACCGCCGGGGTTCTTCTCCAGATATTGCTGGTGATACTCCTCGGCGTAATAGAACGTCGGCGCGTCCAGGATCTCCGTCGTGATCGTGCCCGCGTTCTTCCCCGACAGCGCCTGCTGATAGGCGGCCTTCGAGGCTTCGGCCAGCTTGCGCTGTTCAGCGCCGTAAACGTGGATGCCCGAGCGGTACTGCGTGCCGACGTCGTTGCCCTGGCGCATGCCTTGCGTCGGGTCGTGGTTCTCCCAGAACGTCTTCAGGAGCTGTTCATAGCTGATCTTCTTGGGATCGTAGATCACGCGGACCACTTCGGCGTGCCCCGTGAGCCCTGAGCAGACCTCTTTGTACGTCGGGTTCGGCGTCGTGCCCGCCGCGTAGCCGGCCTGCGTCGAATAGACGCCGGGCAGCTTCCAGAACAGGCGTTCGGCGCCCCAGAAACAGCCGAGGCCGAACATCGCCGTTTCCAGACCCTCGGGAAACGGACCCTTCATCCGGTTGTTGTTCACATAGTGCAGATCGGGAACGGGCATTGCGTCCGCGCGTCCGGGCAGAGTTTCCTGGGCGGACGGCAGGGCGGTCTTCGAAACGACCATGGGCGTGTCCTTTATTCGACGGGTAGGTTCAAGAGCGCCATCGGCGGCGCCTCGGGTGTAACCCCATCCCAACCCCCGCCGAGGGCCTGAGTCAAGCCGATGACGGCTGTGAATCGGGTAAGGCCGGTTTGCACAAGAGACTCTTGCGTCTGAAACACGCTGTTCTGCGCGGTCAGCATCGTCTGGAACGGTTCGGCCCCGGCGCGATAGCGCAGTTCGGCCAGCTTGTAGGCGTATTCCGCTTGCGTGTAGGCCTCTTGCGCCAAGGTGTACTGGCGGCCGTTTTCACTGACGGCCGTTAGGGCGTTTTCCGTGTCGCGCAAGGCGTTGAGCGCCGACTGGCGGTAAGTCTCAAGCAGCGCGCGATAATTCGCCTTCGCGCCGCGCTCCTGGTTGTAGAGGCGCCCGCCCGCGAACAAGGTCTGTGCGGCCGATCCCCCCATGCTCCAGAAGAGCGTGCCGGGACTGAGCAATTCGGAGATCAGGTTGGACGACGAGCCGCCTTGCGCGGTGAGCGAGAAACTCGGCAAGCGCGCCGCCTTCGACGCCGCGACATCGAAGTTCGCGGCTTTCAGGTTCGCTTCCGCCGTGCGCAGGTCGGGGCGGCGCGCCAAGAGGTCGGACGGAATCCCTGCGCCGACCTCCGGCAATTGAATGTCCGCGAGCGAACGGCCCGCGATCGTGAAGCCTTCCGGCGCGCGGCCCACGAGCGCGGCCAGCGCGTTCAGGGATTGCCGTTCGCTTAAGCGCAGCGCGGGGATCGTCGCGCGCTGATTGGCGATGGCGCTGCGTTGCTGGGCGAGTTCCAAGTCCGATATAGAACCGATCCGGCGCTGCGTTTCCAGAAGCTGAAGAATGGTCTCGGCGTTCTTGAGCCGCCGTTCCGCGAGCTCGAGGCGCTCGCGTGCCGACAGCACCTGCAGATATGTCGTGATCGTGTTCGAGATCAGCGTGATTTCAACGGTGACGCCGTTGTAGAGGCTCGATTCAAAACGTTGGTTCGCCGCGTCGGCCGCATTGCGCTGCTGCCCGAAAATATCGAGTTGGTACGACGCGCGCAGGTTCGCGCTGTAGCTCGAGGTCACACGGTTCGTGCCGACGGTATTGCCGTCGGTATCGAGCGTCTGGCCCTGGCGCTCGCTGCGGTTCGCGGAGAAACCTGCATCGACGGAGGGAAGCAATGCGCTCTGCGCGGCGAAGGACTGCGCTTCCGCCTGCAAAATGCGCGCGACCGTGGCCTTGAGATCATGATTGTTGGCGCGGGCCTCCGCGACCAATTGCGACAGCTCGGCATTGCCGAAGCGCGACCACCATTCCTTGTCGGGCGCGGGCGCGGTCTTCGCGGCGTCGTCGAAAGCCGGTGCCGAATCGAAAGTGCTGGGCACCTCCACTTTCGTGGGCGGATAACCGGCGCAGGCCGTCAAGGTGATGGCGATGAGAGAAACGGCCGAGGCCGTACGAAAGAAAACACGCACCTGAGTTACTCCGCGCTCATTTATTCAGCTCCAAGCGCCACCACCGGGTCGAGGCTGGCCGCCTTGCGCGCCGGCAGGTAGCCGAACAGGAGTCCGGTCAGGAACGCGCAGGAGAAGGCGAGCGCGACCGGCCCAATGGAATATTCCACCGGTTTGTCGAACTGGGAAAAAATGAAAGCGGTCAGGAATCCGATGCCGATGCCGATGATGCCGCCGATGGAGCAGACCACCAGGGCCTCGGTGTTGAACTGCAAAAGGATGTTCAGTTTGCGCGCGCCCGTCGCCATGCGGATGCCGATCTCGCGGGTCCGTTCGGTCACGCTC
>JAIUPE010000118.1 GCA_020160875.1 Pseudomonadota bacterium | reverse complement strand
ACCGCACCGTGTTGCTGCCCACCCAGCCCGGCCGGTGGACCTACGACGGGGCGAGCTGGCAGCAGGACTCGACGACAGTGCAGCCCGTGGGGCCCGCGTACTTCGACGCGGCGGCCGGCAAGCTCGCGGTCATCTCGGTCAGCCAAACCTCTGACGCCGAACGCGCGCTGCTCGACGCGGCGACGTGGCTCAGCCAGATCGTCATGTTCCTTGTGCTCGGCCTCCTTATCACGCCGAGCCGGCTCCTTACATATGCCCTTCCGGCGGCGCTTGTCGGCCTTTTCCTGCTGTTCGTCGCACGCCCCATCGCCGTGTGGCTCTGCCTCATCGGCTCGAAGTTCACAGCGCGAGAGAAACTATTCGCCTCATGGGTCGGATTGCGCGGCGCCGTCAGCATTTTCCTTGCGGCAATTCCGACCTTGTCAGGCATCGAGCACGCCGATCTTTATTTCAACGTCGCATTCGTCATCGTGTTCATCTCTCTTCTGTCGCAGGGATGGACGTTGACCTGGACCGCGCGGAAACTGGGCCTGGCCCTGCCCCGCACCGCCGCGTCAGTTCATCGTTCGGAACTCGATCTTCCCGGCCAATTGGCCCTGGAAATGGTTGGATATCCCGTGTCGGCGCAAAGCGCGGTGATGAACGGCGCCGTTGTACCGAAATGGGCTCGCACCGCGTTTGTGATCCGGAATCAGAACATCCTCATGGCGGGAGATGCGGGCGCCCTTAAGGCAAACGACTATGCCTACTTCCTGGCGCCGCCCGACCGCGTCAGCCGACTTGACCAATTATTCACGGCACACGCGGAGCTTCTGTCGGCGAACGAACCGTTTTTCGGCGAATTCGCCTTCACGGGAGACATCCTGCTTAAAGACGTCGCGGCCTTCTACAGTCTGTCCGTGGACGCCGAGATCGCCAACCTCAGTATCGCTGACTTCTTTTCCCTACGGTTTGAAGGCAAACCCGATGTGGGCGACCACCTTCATCTGGGCACAGCCGAGATTGTCGCACGCGAAATCGACGACGACCGGGTCATTCGTGCCGGCCTACAACTCGATGTGCTGACGAACAGCCACGAACGCGATCTTTCGCCGTCCGGGCTCGGCGGCCTCATCGTCAAGACGCTGTCGGCGCGCCGGAAGTCAAAACAGAAACCTTAGCTTATACCAGCGGCCGCAATGCGCCCCGGTAAAAGAGAAGTGGGTCCTTACCGATATTGAAGAGGCGTCGCACACGGCCCACGATGATGTCGTGGTCCCCCCCCGGATAACGTGCTTCCACCACGCATTCAAAGTAAGCCGAAGCGCCACTGATCAACGGCGTACCATCGAGTCCCTCTTCGATCGCAACACCTGCGAATTTCGGAATCCCCACGCGGGCGAAGCGTTCAGCGAGGTCTTTTTGGCCGGCCGACAGCACATTGACGGCGAAAGGCGTACCCGCCTGGAAGCAGGCGAAGCTGCCGCCTTCGCGACCCAGGCTCCAGAGAATAAGCGGCGGATCCAGTGACAGGGAATTGAAGGACGTCACCGTAATCCCGAAGCGCTCGCCGCTCGGCGAAAATCCGGTCATGACTGTCACCCCCGTCGCGAATTGGCCAAGGGCATTGCGAAAGTTCCGGTATGTTTCCGCGCTGTCGCGAGGATCTTCTCCGGCGTGACCTTCAATTTTCAGCGGGGTAAGTGCTTCGTTCAACGGTGCTCATCGAGCCCATAGGCGAGCGCCTCATTCGGGCCCGGCAACGGGGAATCGTCCACACAATCGAGACCTTGGGCGAGACGCGAATTGCGGTAGCCATAGAACATGTACAGCACCACGCCGATCACGAAATAAGTTCCAAGAATGTAGGCCGGGATCCGATCGTCATTCATGGCCTTGGTCACGATATCTTCCACCAGCGGCGTGATCATGATGAAGGCGAAGAGAATGCCGAGCATGGGTGCGACGCCCATCCATACCTTCTCCTGACGCCTGCCCCACACCGACGCGAGCCAGATACCAGCGATAATGATCAGGCCTGCGGCGCCATAGTCAGTCCACTGGGACTGCATGAGAAAGCGGAAAATCGCGAGGCCGACGAAACCCATCAAGATCGAGAGCAGGACCATGACCGGTTTGCTCACAAAGCCGCCGCCGAACGGCACGCGGAAAGGGCGCGGCAAGTCCGGACGGCTGGTGCGCAGCGACATCACCGCTAGACACACGATACCAAAGGCCGTCGCCGTTCCCAGACTAACCAGATCGCCTAGAATGGTGATCGGCAGCAAGGAGGCCGCGATAGCGATGAGCACGCCGAGGATCATGGTACCGATATAAGGCGTGCGGAACTTCGGATGCACTTTGCAGAAGGCGCGCGGCAGAAGGCCGTCGCGGGCCATAGCGAAGAATACGCGCGATTGCCCGTAGGTAAGGATCAGCATCACGGACGACAGGCCGGCGATCGCGCCGACCTTGATCAGGAACGAAAAGGCGGGCATGCCCATCCGATCGACGGCGAGCGCAATCGGCTCAGGAACACCGAGTTCCTTATAAGAAACCACACCCGTCAGTACCGCCGCGACGACGATATAGATGGATGTGCATACAAGCAGGGAGCCGAGGATGCCGATTGGGACGTCCCGCTGAGGATTGCGCGCTTCGGCCGCGGCGGTCGACACGGCCTCGAACCCCACGTACGCGAAGAAAATCACCGAGGCCGCGCGGAACACACCCTGAAGCCCATAAGTAAATCCCCCTTCGTTCGGGGGAATGAAGGGGGTCCAGTTGTCCGCGTTGATGAAACCGACGCCGAGGGCGATAAAGGCCACGAGGACGCCGACTTTAATGAAGACGATAACATTATTGACGTTCGCGGATTCCGAGACACCGATCACGAGAAGCGCCGTGACAGCGAGAATGCCAGTCGTCGCGAGAAGATTGATGTTGCCCGTCACGTCGAAGGAAAGATGGCCCGCCGAGCCAGCCAGCGACTGAACCATCGAACTTGTGAATTTCGGTGGGATCACCATCCCAAAGTCCTTCAGGAAACTGGTGACATACCCTGACCACCCGACGGCGACCGTCGCGGCCGCCACGCCGTACTCCAGCACAAGAAGCCAACCCATAATCCAGGCGAAAATCTCACCCATGGTGGCGTAAGAATAAGTATAGGCCGAGCCTGCGACCGGCATCGTCGAAGCCAGCTCGGCGTAGGAGAGGGCCGCGAAGCCACAGGCCGTGCCCGCGACAATGAACGAAAGCATGACGCCCGGACCGGCAAAATTTGCCGCGGCGTTGCCCGTCATGACGTAAATGCCCGCACCGATGGTACAGCCGATGCCGAGAAGAACGAGGTGGAAGGCGCCGAGCGTTCGCTTGAGATGATGGTTGGCAGCCTCGCGCTGCACTTGGTCGACCGATTTCCGGATGAAGATTCTTCCGCGGCGCGCCACTGCCTCTGACATATTTTCCCCGCTGTGTTCGACCAGGTACGGCCGCATCTGTTCTTCAAACGTTAGCGATAGCTTACGTGGCCCGCAACGGCCCCTCTGTGACCGAATGACCCGGCAGACCTTTCCTAGCATTCCCGCCAACGCGGCACGTTCGTTCGTTTGAACGCGTTAACCCCCATAAACACCATCTTAAAATACAGCATAAGCCTCTGATTACGAACATTTTTATTAAGGCAAATTTCTTGGCACGCTTATTGCTGAAATAGGCGCGTGAGGCCGCGAGTAGCGTGGCCGTCCGAGGCTATGGGGAAGAGTATTTATGTCCGTCATTGACTTCATTGCTGTGCGCCGGCGTCAGAGCGACACAAGATCCGAAGCGACGCCCACCATCAGCGACAAGACCCGTGCAACGCCCGCGGCGCTGACCGCTAGCCAGTTCACGCGCCATATCGCCCACATCATCGAGGATGAGATGCGCCGCTCCCTGAAGCGCCACGTCGAAGTGATCGATCCACGCGAAATGATCGACCTTGCCAAGCTCGTCGCCGAGCTGAAGGCAAAATATATCGGCACGACTCTCGCAATCGCGTCGAACCGCCAGCCCATTACAGATTCCGAGCTCGAACAACTACGCGGCTTCCGCGTCAAGATTCAGGAACTCGAAGCCGCCCACAACGAACTGAATGAAGCCATCGCTTCGCAGCTCGTCGAAGTGCGCGGCGTGGTGAAGGAATAACTCACCACATCGTCCAAGTCGCCAAGTTCCACGAGGTGACCACCGTCCCGGGGATGGGCCAGAATGGCCCGCCCCCGGGTTTCTACTTGTATTGCGCCGCACATGCCGACACTCTCCCCGCCCTAATGATGGAGACCGCCGTGGCGCTCACGATCTACCACAACCCCCGCTGTTCTAAGTCGCGTGAAACGTTGGCCCTGTTAGAGAATAAGGGCGTTGTGCCGCGCGTGATTGAATACCTCAAGACGCCGCCGAGCCAGACCGAGCTCGCCCGGATCTTGAAGGCACTTGGATGCCCGGCGAAGGATATCGTGCGAAAAAAAGAGGCCGCCGACGCGAAAGTCGATGTTGAGGCGTTGACGGAAGCCGGTCTCATCGCGGCGATGGTATCGCATCCGGAAATCATCGAACGGCCGATCGTCGTGAACGGAGAAAAAGCCGCGATAGGACGGCCGCCTGAGCGCGTCCTCGGCATCCTATAACAAGCAGAACGGCGCAGGGCCGGCCCTGTCCTACCGCTTCGAATTTGTGTTGACGCAACGCGACTTCGAAGGCCTCCCCCGGCACCTCGGACCGGAATATTTATAGGTCTTCATGGCCAATATTGACGGCGTCGCGCCCGCAGATCCGGCCACCAAAAGCGTCTTCAACGGACTGACCGATGAGTTTGCCAGCCTCGGTGTGGTTTATCGGCATTGCGGCGCTCGCCGACGCTCCAGCGATTGCGCCCGCACCTGAGTTCGGCGTGCCGGCTGTCCCGACGCTCAAGCGAGGTTGAGACACCGGCACGTATTAAAGGTCGAGCTTTGCATTCTTGATCAGCTCAATGTTGTCTTCGATCGTGTAGAGATTGTGATAGACGGTATCCTTGAAGAAATTGTAACGCTGCTCCCACGTCGAATCGCGGCGTTTACCCTTGGTATCCCAAAAGCGCCGGCGCCATTCGTTGATCTTGATCTGCCAGAAACAGACGATCATTCCGATTGCGCGATAGTGAATTTCGACACTCTCACGCATCGTTTTGAATTTCTCAGGCGTAATCTCGTCAAAAAATTTCTCGACCTTGTGGAACTGATCGAAATAGCCGTTGAGAGTCAGGATCGTTTGGCGGCCTGCATTCAAAGCCTCCTGCGTCTCCTCTTTCATCCCGGGGAAGCGCATCATGAGCGTATCTTGATCATGAAGTTTCTTCGTATCCGCCAGAAGCTCGCGCAAGTTCGCGAGCAATCCGTCATAGACGCGCTGGTAATAAGAAATCGCCAGAATGATTTCGCTCAGCTTCGAGATGTAGACCGCAATTTCGGTTGGCTCGATTCTCAGCCGCGCGGCGATCTCGATAAGGTTCTTTAGAACCGCGCTGCGGTTCGCGCCCTCGAGAATGCTCGAGAGCGATGATCGCCCCGTTACTTTCACGTCGGTGCCCTCGAGGATCGCTTTGAGCAACCCGCGCGAATAGTTGTTCATGTAGCCCTGGAGTCGCTCCTGCTCCTCCGGTGGCAACTTGATCTGCTCAAGCTCCGCGTCCGTCATGTGATCGTTGAGAGCCGCGCGGACCGAGTAGACGTCAAAGCTACGCGCGTTCATCAGCGAAATAAGGCGCTTCTGATCGTGTGGACTGAGGGAAATTTCGCGAATGACTTCTGAGGCGGTACGAACGCCGATTCCGACGCCGTCGGCATTGAACATATCAACGACCGGCTTCAGGTCGTGCAACAACACGATCTTGGATTTGCCGAGCGTTTTGCTGTCGAAAATCTGCCACTTGTCGAGCGGCATTTCGAAAAAGATGTCGATGGGGTCGGTCTTAGCCGCCATGGGGCAATGCGCGCTCGATTTATCGCGGTCGGAACTATCACATCATTTTCCGAATCGGGGCTTTAGATCAAATATTTAAACGCCGTTTGGGGAAGATTGGCACCCAAATCGAGACATATTGACGGGGTTCGGACCGCGCGCCACTGTTGATCCCAGGCGAGATGAAGGCGCTTTCGCAAGAAGGAATCGCCGGGGAACGCTGAGGTATGACGGCGATCGCAAAATTCGGCGCCACGACGGCAGCCAAGCACGATGCGCTCGTTCAGCGTCTCGCCAGCCTGAGTGCCGAATTCGGCGAGAGCTTAGCGGCCAAAATTCATGAGGTCCGGCGAATTTGGGGATTGATCCCCAACGCACCTTCGGCGGACGAGGCACGTTCGGCCCTCGTCAAAATCCACGACATCGTTCACACACTTGCGGGCGCCGGTAAAAGCTTCGGGTTTCCGCGCGTCAGCACCGCGGCGGCCCCGCTCGACGGCCTATTCCGCCTGGTTTCAGAGCAGGCCGGAAGAGGACATGCGGAAAGCCTCTCGCTTGAGGAAATAGCCCAGGTCGAAATGTTGATTCAGGCACTCGAGGACGCCGCCACGGCGCCGGGCGAGGCCATCGATCTCGAGGACATGAGTGCCGCTCCCACGGTAGCCGATACGCATCACCGCTCCACTTATGTAGTGGTCCTGGCTGGACCATCGGAGGCCGACGCCGCTTTCTTGCGTGACGCGTTGGAAGGCTATGGCTACCGGGCAAAAATCCTTCAGACCTCGAACGACATGCCTGTGGAGCTGTCCCGCGGCGAGCGCGGTATCGTACTTGCGGATGTTTCGTCCGGCGATACGCATTTGGAACTTCTGCGGCACAACATGTCGCTGGCCCATCTTCCGCTCATTCTGTGCTCGAGCCAAACAGGCTTCGCGGACCGTCTCAACGCGGTGCGGCATGGCGCCGCGGCCTTCATCGCAAGACCGTTCGAACTCGAGCAGTTGGTCGAACGCATCACCGCGCTGGAGGAAAATGACTACGACCGGCCCTACCGCGTTGTGATTGCTGAAGACGACGGACCTCTGGCCTCTTTCTATCAGGCAGCCCTTGAACACGCGGGCATGGAAACAAGAGTCATTCGGCGACCGTCGAAATTGCTCGATACGCTTTCCGGATTCGATCCGGATCTTATTCTTATGGACCTCTATATGCCGGAATGCACCGGTCTCGATCTCGCGCAGATCGTCCGGCAGTTTCCCGCTTATACCACCATTCCAATCCTTTTCCTGTCGACGGAATCGCGGCTCGATCTGCAACTGCGCGCACGCCATCTTGGGGCTGACGATTTTCTTCCGAAACCGTTGCAACCCGGTCAGCTCATTTCCGCAGTGACCAGCCGCGCGAACCGTTACCGTGAGCTGAAAAAACTGACTGATCGCGATAGCCTGACGGGACTGCTCAACCACACCAATATCTTACGTAACTTAGAACGCGAATTAAGCGTCGCCAGCCGCACCGAGAGTCCGGTGTCTTTCGCCATGATCGATATAGATCATTTCAAATCGGTCAATGACACCTACGGCCACGCGGTGGGAGATCAGGTGATTTTGCGTGTCACGCATCTCGTCCGCAATCGCCTGCGACGGGTCGACTATGTGGGACGTTATGGCGGCGAGGAGTTCGCGGTGGTTATGCCGAATACCGATGCCGCGGCCGCCAAAGAAGTCATGGACAAGTTGCGCGAGGCCGCACTTGAGCTTGCACACGAGTCCGAAAAGGGCCCGTTCCGCGTCACCTTTAGTTGCGGCATCGGAACCTATCCGGCCTTAAAATCGGTCCTCGAGATAACGCAAGCCGCCGATGATGCGCTTTATCGTGCCAAGCGCGGTGGCCGAAACCAAGTCGTTATTGGCGAAGTCTAGGCGGACCTGCTACCCCTTAGATATGAGGGAACCGTCGCCGCCCACTGATATAGACATCATCGAAAAACGCACTGTCTTCCAGGGCTACTTCCGCGTCGACGCCTATACGCTCCGCCACGCCCTGTTCGACGGAGGCTGGAGCGGCCCGATGAGCCGCGAAGTCTTCGAACGTGGCCATGCCGCGGCCCTCCTCCCCTACGATCCGATCCTGCGAAAGTTCGTTCTGTGCGAACAATTCAGAGTCGGCGCTTACGCAGGAGGCATGGACCCTTGGCAATTGGAAGTCGTGGCTGGGATCATCGAAGAGGGCGAGGCTCCGGAAACAGTGGTGCGGCGTGAAACCGAAGAAGAGGTTGGGCGCACAGTGCTTGATCTGTGGCCGGTACAGCGCTACCTCGCAAGTCCGGGTGGAACCTCGGAGACCATTTACTTATATCTGGGCCGCATTTCAGCAATAGGCGCGGGCGGTGTCTTTGGCCTGCCCGGCGAGCATGAAAACATCCGTGCGACCGTCATGGGCGAAGACGAATTGAAAAACCTCATGGATGCGGGCCGGCTCACCAACGCCGCGACCCTCATCATGGCACAGTGGTTTTTCCTCAATCGCGAGCGTATCCGGGCGAAGTGGAAGGAATAAATATGAGCGACAGGACCCCCGCATTGGTGGAAACACAGTGGCTCGCGGATCATATGAATGATCCCAATGTCCGGATCGTGGACGCCAGCTACTTCGTGCCCGGCGGGGTTGAACCGGCGCGCAAGCAATTCATGGAAGGTCACATTCCCGGCGCTATCTTCTTCGATATCAACGATATCGCGGAACCCCGCGGATCCAAGGAGCACACGTTCCCAAGCGCAGACGTGTTCGCCCGCAAGGTAAGCGCTCTCGGGATCGACAACACGCATCATGTCATCGCCTATGATCACCTGGGCGGCACCTGTGCCGCGGCGCGCGTGTGGTTCATGTTTCGCTCTTTCGGACATCAACGTGTCTCGGTGTTGAATGGCGGACGCACAAAATGGACCGCCGAAGGCCGTGCGATGACGCAGACCCTTTACAACTTTCCGGTGGCGGATTTTCGGGTCAAGGCTACTCCGTCCGTGCGCTCGAAGAAGGACATGCGCGCGAATATAGATGCGCGTGAGTATCAAGTTCTCGATGCG
>JAIUPE010000117.1 GCA_020160875.1 Pseudomonadota bacterium | reverse complement strand
AAGTCGAGCGCGTAAGCTCTGGCCTCATGAGCCCTTATCCTGCGGGGCTCATTATGCCGGACGTCGAGAGCCGTCCGAGCTGCCAAGCGGTATGGCCGCCCGTGCTTGCGCAGGCTAATGCGCGAGAGATCGGAAAGTGGAGCGTCATCGAGCGCCGCGATGGCGCCAAGCAATGGGCTTATGACGGCTACCCGCTCTATACTTCGGTTTTGGATGTCCGCCCGGGGGACGTTCTCGGCGGCAGTAACCGTAAGATCGGCGGAGGCGACGAGCCAGCCATCCGCAAACCGGTCGCTCCGCGCTCGAACGTCCCGCCGGCCTTTGCGGTCCGTCAGATGGGCAGCGGGCGAATGATCGTGATGCAGAACGGCTACTCCGTCTACAGTTGGGACGGCGACGGCTCTAACGCGTCCAACTGCATGAAGGATTGTCTCACGAAGTGGACGCCGGTGCTTGCCGGAAGGGCCGCGCAGCCGAATGGTGAGTGGACGGTGTTCGAGCGTTCGCAGGGCGTCCGTCAATGGGCGTTCCGGGGGCGGCCGCTTTACACCTATAACGACGACCCCAAACTACGCAGCCAAATCGGCAGCGATGAGCCGGGCTGGCATAACGTCTACATGATGCACGCCCCCGCGGTTCCGGTGGGTTTCACCGAGCGGGACAGTCACGCGGGGATCGTTCTCGCCGACGCGCACGGCCAGACGATCTACCTTTATTCCTGTGGCGACGACGCGTTGGATCAGTTGGCCTGTGATCACCCGTCGACACCGCAGCAGTTTCGGCTGGCGGTTTGCGGCGGGGGCGACGCCGCGCGATGCTTGAAGACTTGGCGTTATGTGCCGGCAAACGCAGATGCGCGGCCGCCCAATAGAATTTGGACAACAATCGATATCGATCCGATGACGGGACGAATCGCCGTGCAGGGGCAAGTCGGCGTCATGCATGTGTGGGCGTATCGTGGCCGTCCCGTCTACACTTACTTCAACGATAAACCCGGCGACGTGAATGGCGATGCCTTGGGCGAGTTCTACGGCACGCGCAATGGTTTCAAAGCATTCTGGCTGCGAGACGACTTCTACAACAACGCCGGTTGATGGCTGTTCATCGGGAGTGCCGCATATGACGCGTCATCGTTCTCAACTGGCTCTCAGCGCGCTCGCAACCCTGATGCTGGGGATTTCAGCCGCGCATGCGGATGGCCCGCCAGGACGGAAGATCGGTTATGTCCTCGTCGATAAAGCCTGGGCGGTTTACCAAACCCCCGACGGCAAGAACGAATGCCCGCAAGGTTTCAACGATGGGCCGCGCGAACAGTTCAAGGCGCTCTTCCCGGAAGGTCAACCGCACCGCGTTGTGGACTCGCATCTGTCGCGTGAGGCGGACATCTGGTTCCCGGCGGAAAAGGAACCCGCCACCTCGAATGGAGCGCTGCCGTATCACGAGGCGGTCAGTAAGGTCGGCATCGGCCTCGATCTCGACGGCAAGACCGGTCCAAAAGATTTTATCAGCCCAGAGGGCGAGAAAGGCATCGACAACGAGTTGTACCGGGTGATCGGCTGTGTCGCGGGATTCCGCGGGCCGGATGGCTCTTACTATTTCTTCCAGAATGAATATATGCGCCGCTATAACTTCAATCGTGTGCTGATCGAGATCACCGACGTGGACGATCTCGCGAACGACAGCGATGTGACCGTGACGACCTATCGTGGGCTCAATGCGCTGCTCACCAGCGCGAACGGGAAGGACATCATCCCTGGCGCGACGCAGAAGGTCGATGAACGTTGGGGTAAACGCTATATCCACAGCTTCAAGGGCAAGATCGTGGACGGTGTACTGATCACCGCGCCCGGGGATCTGACGATCCCATACGCGGACACCTTCCAGACCAACGTCGATCAGTCCTTCAAGGCTGCGCGCTTTAGACTGAAGCTGACACCGACGTCAGCGGAGGGTTTGATGGGCGCCTACGTCGATATCGACGACTGGCATCATCAACTGTCGGTCAATTGGGGCACGGCGCACCATGCCAGCTATGGTCAGATGGCGCTGGCCTCGATCGTTCGCGCGGCGCGCCGGCTTGCCGACGCCTACCCAGATCCGATGACCGGAAAAAATACCGCCATCTCTTCGGCGCACGAGCTGAAGTTCGTACAAGCGCACATCCTGCATTCGGAAAAACCAGAGAAGCGGACAGTCGCTTCGGCGCGATAGGATGTTGGTGATGCGATTTGTTGCGGTAGTCGCCGCCTTTCTGCTCGCGGCCGCTTCGGCGATTGGCGCCGAAATCGGACCTAATCATCTGGAAGGTTATAAGGCCGAGGTCAACGAGCCGAAGCGCGCGACCGCCTCTATCGCCAGGGCTTCGCATTTTCTCGAGACGGTATCCTTGAAATGGACACGCCAGAACAAGTGTGGCACCTGCCACACCAACCTTGCGCACATCATGGCCGAACCGTTCCTGGTGGAACGGGATGCGGCGACGGAGAAGGAAATCCGTGATTCCCTGTTCGAATTTCTAGCGAGCTACAATCCGAACACCGCCGAGGTGCCACCCGACAAACAGCGCGCCAACAATAATATTCTTTGGAATCGCCTGATCATCGCTGCCACATTCGCAATGTCTGACGGCGAGGCCGGCGTGCCGCAGGATCCGCGGACATTGGCAAGGTTCGACCAGATCTGGGCGATGCAAAGTCCGGATGGGTCGTTCAAATACCCAAAAAAGGCGCTGCCCTTTCTCGAGGACGATCCCCACTACGTTATGAGTATGCTGGCGATTTCCGCCAGCTATCTGCCGGAGGAACATCTCCGCAAGCCAGAGGCGGCGGCGGGCCTCAAGAAGTTGCATCACTATCTCGCGGTGACGCCGGCGCGGGACCAGCACGGTGAGCTTGTCCTCCTGCGCGCGTCCTTGACGGCGCCTGGCCTCATGAACGCGGAAAAGAAGAAGGATCTCATCGCGCGCACGCTCAAGCTTCAGCGGCCCGACGGCGGCTGGGCCGTGGCGAGCCTCGGAAATTGGCCGCGGGAGGATGGCGGCGTCAACGACAAGAACGGTCCTTCCGACGGCTATGGAACCGGTTTCGTGCTCTATACCCTGTGCAAGAGCGGCGTGCCTGTGGACAGCCGGGAGATCCAAAACGGCGTCGCATGGCTGAAGGCCAATCAGCGCGAGTCCGGACGTTGGTTCACGAAATCGTTATGGGCCGACAACATGCATAACTATGTCTCGACCATCGGCACCGCTTATGCGGTCATGGCTCTGCAGCAGTGCGCATAAGGCGTCTGATTTTCTAGGCAAGGTATCCATCGCGGGAGGAGAACATGGAGAAAGTCGTTTCGGGTCTTCTGGAGCAATTTGAACGCGGCCACATTTCGCGTCGTCACCTGGTGCAAACCCTCGCGGCGGGCATCGCAGCCGGAGCCGCGGCGCCCGCGCTCGGCGCGGAGGCAAAGGGTTTCAAGGCCGTCGCGATCAACCATGTCTCCTATGGCGTCGCGGACTATGCGCGCACGCGCGACTTTTATGCCGGCCTTTTCGGTATGAAAGTGAGCAAGGACGACGGCAAGCAGTGCAATCTGGGCTTCGGCGACAGCTTCTTTGTGGTGCGCAAGACCCGCCAGCCGGACAACAAGCCTTTTGTCGACCACATCGCCTATACGCTCGACACATGGGATGCAGCCGCGGTGGAAGCCGAGCTGAGACGCCGTGATCTCAACCCCACCGTCGACGCGGAGAAGCTGAGCGTGTCGGTGAAAGACCCGGACGGCTTCGGAGTTCAGATCTGCTCGAAGGATATGAGGGCCTAGAGCGCGTTCCGGCGAAGTGGACGCCGGTTCGCCGTAGAACGCGCGACCATATAAGAATCTAGGGCGTGTTGGCGATTCGACATGACTTCAACACGCCCTAGAAATTGGGCGCGGGCCTGTCCGCCGCGGCGGGCGGGCCCGACGCCTTAATTCTGGAACGAGATTTCCCAGGCGCGGGGTGTCTCGACGGTCTTGAGGCCGAACACCGTTTCCAGCGCATAGATGAATGAGGCGGTGTCACGCGCCTCGAAGCGGCCCGTCAAGGTGAGGGTCGTGATCTTCTCATCGGTCGCGACAATTGGCTTTGCGGCATAACGGTTCATTTCCACGATTGCATCGCGCA
The DNA here is from genome assembly GCA_020160875.1 of Pseudomonadota bacterium. Lineage (GTDB taxonomy): Bacteria > Pseudomonadota > Alphaproteobacteria > Rhodospirillales > Rhodospirillaceae > SHVO01. The sequence goes on along the minus strand of JAIUPE010000117.1, from coordinate 5,139 downwards.
GTCTTGTTTGATCGAAGTGCAGGGCGCCCTGACGCCAATCGGCGGCTTGTTTCGGCGTCAGACGGCTGCGCACCATGTCACCCGAGGCTTCAAACAGAACGACATCGCCGGCCTTCAGCTTCTCGACTTTCTGGGCATCAGGCCCGGCCCCGAGGCCGACATTCACGCGACCTTCCGTGACCGCGACTTCGAGCACGTTGCGCGCAGCGTCGAAATCGAGATTGAACTGCGTGCCGGTCACCGTGACGCTGTGCGTTCCGGCCATGACGGTGAAGGGCCGCGCCTGGTCATGGGCGACCTGGAGGTACAACTCGCCGCGTCCGAGCGCGATTTCACGCTGGCCTTCGGTGAATTTGACGGAAACCTCGGAATCGGCCGCGACGGTGACCGAGGACGCATCCGGAAGCATGTAGTGCTGGATCTGACCGACAGCTGTCTGGACGTTGCTGCCGTTGGCGAGCGCGACCGCACCCGAACGGTCGGTGCGCTCAGCGATCACGACGACGCAAATCGATGCCGCGACCGCGAGCGCGCCTGCGATGGCGATGCGTCGGGCATTCCGGCGCACGGCCGGACGCGAGGCCTGTCCCATGTCGGCGGTCAAGCGTGCGGTGATGTCGGGCAATGCGACCGTGCGTCCGGCGATCTGCCAGACGATCCGCAGTTCCTCAAGCTCCTTCAGACGGGCGGAATCCTCCGAAAGCCACAGGGACAGGGCTTTCCGCTCGGCTGCGCTCAGCGCGGGGCCGTTCAGGCGCACGATCCACTCGGCGGCGGTTTCGGGGACGGGGGCTAGCATCTCATTCCTCCAAAAGGTCCTTCACGACCCCTCCCAAGGTCGATCGGAAATACTCCAAGGCTCGCGCCATCTCCCGCTCGACCGTACGCACCGAAACTCCCAGGCGTGTTGCAATCTGATCGGGTGTAAGGTTTTCAACGTGGTAGAGCAAAAAAGCCGTTTTGGTTGAAGGCTTTAACTGATCGAGGCTGGCCTCGATCAGCCTGATGCCCTCGCGCTCGGCAACCTGCTTGTCCATACCCATTCTACGCATTTCGGTCAGGTCTTCCGACAACTCGACATGCGCCTTTCGGTGCCGGACCCGGTCGCGGCGCCAAAAATCACGCACGACATTCAGGGCGACGGTGAACAGGTACCCGCGGGCGTCTTCCCGCAGCAGGCCGCGCTGTTCCTGCCGCCAGATATTGAGAAGGGTTTCTTGGACGCAGTCTTCGACGTCGGCCCTGTTGGCCATGTAATGCGAGAGGAACTGACCGAGTTCCTTTTCGTAGGTCGCAACGATCTTTGCAAATCGAGCTTTGCTGGGCTCATCGCTCGACATTCCCGGCTGACCTCATCCCCCATGTCATGCCTGCAACAACGCCACACTATAATCAGTTATAAGTGAATTCCGCACTGACATTCGCCGAAGTCTATGCATACTTTTTCGCGCGGATCGCATCATGCCTATGCGTAATGGGTTGATGCGCTATCGCAGCGCCGCATGCGGGACGGGGAGGTCTTGTGCGCGTCGGTCACGGGCGAGGGGACACATCGAAGCGAAACGGGAGAGGGCGGGGCGCTTACGCGCGGCGCCGGCTGTCCGCGATGGCGCTCGCCGTGCTCGCGGGCGGTTTTGCTGTTCAATCTCCGGCTTGGGCGCAGTCGTTGGACCGGCGTTTCCGGCTTAGCATCGGCGTCGTTCCAGTCGAAGAAGCGCTGCGCCGCGTGCAACAAGAAACGGGCGTCAGCATCGTTTTTTCGCCCGATCAGCTCAAAGACCACTTCTCCGCCGGAATCTCAGGAAGTTTAACGCCCGTGCAGGCCGTGACCGGTCTTTTGCGCGGGACCGGCCTCACCCTGCGACGCAACGGCGAACAACTCATCGTCACCGATGTGAATCCGGGGCCGCGAATACAAGAACCTCTTGCGACCGATGCCGCGCCGCGTGTGCCGCAGCCAAGCTTGCGCGCTCTCGCGCGGCCCGATCCCGCGGTGATGATCGAGGAGGTCGTTGTTACGGGCTCGCGCCTGCGCACCGGCTTCGAGACCGCGACGCCCGTCACCATGATCCAGGCCGGTACGCTGCTCGCCGCCGCCCCCAACAACGTTGCCGACGCGCTATCGCAATTGCCCGCCCTCGGCGCCAGCGTCGTTGGCAATACGAACAGCGGCGGTGCGTCGGGTAGCACCAATGGCCAGAGTCTGATGAACCTGCGCAACCTTGGCGCCAACCGGAATCTCGTGTTGCTCAACGGCCGGCGGGTTATCGCGACGAATACGCAGAACTCGGTCGATATCAACGTCATGCCGCAGAATTTGGTGTCGCGCATCGACATCGTCACGGGGGGCGCGTCGGCCGCTTACGGATCGGATGCGGTCGCCGGCGTTCTTAATCTCGTGCTTGATACGGATTTCGTCGGTGTGAAGGGCGAAATCGGCGGCGGCATCTCCAGTCGCTATGATCTGCCAAACCACAAGCTGTCGCTCGCCTGGGGTGACACGTTCGCGGGCGAGCGGCTGCACATCATCGCCAGCACCACCTACTTCAATCAGAACGGCACGCGCATCGGCGACTATATGGACCGCCCGTGGTGGGACGTGCAAAAGAGCCTGATTCCGAATACCACCGGCCGTGGCCCGCAAAATCTGATCGTTGACAATCTCAAGGCGTCGAACGGGTCCGACGGCGGGCTCATCGTCAACACGCTTCTGCGTGGCACGAATTTTGTCGGCGATGGCGCGGTCCCGACGCCGTTCAACTACGGCTATAGTCCGGGCACGACCTTCACCAGCGGTGGCGACGGGCACACGTTCAACATCAACTTTGCCAACGATCAGTGGCGTATGGCCCACTTCGTCCATGGCGAATACAACCTGACGGACGCGCTTCGTTTCTATGCCGAGCTTGGCTATTCACGCGCGGTCGCCGACGATCCGAGTCAGCTGCCGATCGAGACGGGCGCGCGGTTCCAGTACACGATCTACAGCGGTAATCCGTTCATCCCGGCGTCGATACGCGCAGCCATGTCGGCCAACGACATCACGTCGTTCAACCTTGGCCGCTACCTGAAGGAATATGAACCGATGCATGTGGTCAGCAAGGTTCGCGTGTTCCGCCAGGCGGTGGGTTTCGCAGGCGACGATCTGTTCGATTCCTATTGGAACTATGATGTGTCCTATTCGCGGGGTCGTTCGCGGCAGCTGTTGATGCAGACCAACATGCCGATTTCGCGCAACATGTATGCGGCCACCGATGCCGTCGTGCATCCTGTGACCGGAAACATCGTTTGCCGCTCGCAATACTACGAGGGCGATACATTCGTGCCCGGAGGCACGGGGCTCGATCCTGGGTGCCGTCCGATCAATCTGTTCGGCACAAATTCGGTCGCGAAAGAGCTCCAGGGCTGGACGGTCGGTGACGCGTATAAGGATCTGCATCTTGAGCAGGACGTCTTCGCGCTCAGCCTGTCCGGCGATCTCGGCGACGATTTCGGCTTTGGCGCAGGGCCGATCTCCGTGGCCACCGGATTAGAATACCGGACAGAAAAGGCCGATCAGACGGTCAACCCATTCTCGACCACGCGTGTGAGCTTCGCCGGCATGCGTGGCGGTCCGCCGGCCCTGAACGGGCAGTTGGGTCCTTACCGTTTTTTCAATCCCCAGCCCTTCGACGGCGCCTACAACGTGAAGGAAGGTTTTCTCGAACTCGGCGTTCCGCTGGTCACCGGCGCGCCGTGGGCGCGGGCGCTCAGCACCGATCTCGCGGTCCGCTATACCGATTATTCGACCTCGGGCGGGGTGACGACCTGGAAGGTGGGCGGCAGCTATCAGCCGGCGCCGGATATCCGTTTTCGCGGCACGATCTCGCGCGACATTCGCGCGCCGAACCTGCTCGAGCTTTTCAATACGGCGACGCAAGGCTCCATCAACGCGACCTACCCGTCGAGCGCCGGTGGAACGACGGTTCCGGCGGTGACCTTCACCATGGGCAATCCCAATTTGGAGCCGGAAAAGGCGCTGACCCAAACCTACGGCGCCGTGTTCACGCCGACCTTCCTCGAGGGTTTCCAACTCTCGGTCGACTACTACGATATCGAGATCAAGGGCGCGATCGACATCGTTCCGGATCAGCAGACCGTCGACAATTGCTATATGGGCGTTCCGGGTTTTTGCAGCAAGGTGATCTTAAACGCCGGTGCGCTCACTATCCTGAAGCCCTATCTCAATCTCGCTATCGTCGAGAACGCGGGTTTCGATATCGAGGCCAAGTACGACATCGAGCTGTTCGAACGTCCGCTGCAACTCTCCCTGCTGGCGACGCACCTGACGAAATCGCAAAGCCGTGCGCCGGGATCGGTGCTGCTTGAGACGCTGGGCGATACGGTTAATCCGCGCTGGCGCGCCAATCTTCAACTTACCTACGAGATCGGCGCGTGGGCGTTTTATGTCCAGGAACGGTTCATCGCAAAGAACCTGATGGATGCGACCAAGGTGGAAGGCATTTACGTCGATGAGAATGATGTGCCGGCGGCGTTCTACACGGACATGACGGCGACGTACGACCTCTCGGCCTTCGGATCCGACAGCCAGCTTTACCTCACCGTCACCAACGTTTGGGACAAGATGCCGCCGATCTCGTTGCAGCCGCCCACCAGTTTCAACCGCCCGACCAATCGCAACGTCTACGAACCGTTCGGGCGGTATTTCAACATGGGGCTGCGTTTCAAGTTCTAGCGCCCGATTTGGGTGCGGCGCGGCAAACAATTTTTCCGGCCAAAACCAAGAAATGTGTCAGCCCGCGTGGCGCTGGATGACGCCGAATGCGTATTAAGCAGGGAGGGCACACGCCTGGGAGGGCGTTTGGTGGCGGCCCCATTGACGACGAAGCTTATTCGTCAACGGGTTAGCCCAAACGCAATTTCCTTTCGCGATGTGGGGATAAACGGAGCCCGGTTGGGAGGAGTATTTAACGTGCGGTACCAGAAAGACACAGGTTCTCTGAAGTTGATCAAGGCGGCAGGTGCCGCCGTGGTAGCCCTTGGCCTTGCGAGCTGTTCGGGCCCTGTGGCGTCAGAGGCTCCGGCAGCGTCCGGTGTTGCGGCGGCGTCGGGTCCTCAGGAGCCGGCGGGCGACACGAC
>JAIUPE010000116.1 GCA_020160875.1 Pseudomonadota bacterium | reverse complement strand
GTCGGTTGGAGCTGGTGCCTGCGCGCGCTTCTCAGCGCGGCCCTGGCCCAGGCGATGCTTTCGCGGATGGGCTTGGCCGTATGGCCGACGCCCGCCTACCGCGCGTTCGAGGTGCAGCGCTGGTTCATCCTGCTGTTCGCAGGCACGACCGTCGCGGCCTTGGTGTTGAGCGGCGACGCGGGTTTCGTCGCGAGCAATGCGGCAGCGGTGCTTTGTCTTCCGCTGCTTCTGCAAGGCTTCGCGGTGGCGCACAGCGGCGCAAAAGCGGCGAAGCAGGGCCCTGTCCTGCTTGTGCTGTTCTATATCGTGACGCTGGTGACCGTGCCGGCGTCGTTCGTCCTGCTGATCGGTTTGGCGGTGGCGGATCATGTGTTGCAATTACGGGCGCGGTTCGCAAAACCGCGTGAGGATTAACAACGAGCCGCATTTCAACGAAATGCGTTTTTGAAAGCGCGCCGTCTTCGGAAGGCGCCACAGGAGGAAGAAAAATGGAAGTCATTCTGCTCGAGCGCATCGACCGGTTGGGTCAGATGGGTGAAGTCGTGAACGTGAAGCCGGGCTTTGCCCGCAACTTCCTGTTCCCGCAGAAGAAGGCGCTGCGCGCCAACAAGGAAAACCGCGCTTACTACGAATCCAAGAAAGTCGAACTCGAAGCGGTGAACCTGAAGCGCAAAGGCGAAGCCGAAGTCGTGGCGAAGAAGATGGACGGCATGAAGCTGATCATCGTCCGCTCCGCCGGTGAAGGCGGCCAGCTGTATGGATCCGTCTCGGCCCGCGACATCGCCGCCGCGCTCAAAGAACAGGGTGTGACGGTTGAAGCCACCCAGGTGCTGCTGAACGCGCCGGTGAAGGTGCTCGGCACCTTCAAGACGCCGGTTCGCCTGCACCCGGAAGTGAAGGTCGACGTGGAATTCACGATCGCCCGCTCGATGGAAGAAGGCAATCTGAAGATCGCCGAAGCCGCGCAGCTCCTGGAGCGCGCGGAAGACGCCGAAAAGCTGATCGGCGACGAAGCTCCGGCCGAAGACGGCGCGGAAGAAGCCCAGGCCTAAAAAGCCTTACTTCTCAAAGTAACACCCGAAGCCCGATCCTATGGATCGGGCTTCTTCTTTTTATGGCCGCAACCGGACGCAAAAACCGGTTTCCACTTTTTTCCCGCTGCGGCCACACGACTTTATAGGCGCGCCGATTTGCTTTTGGGGCGAACGCGCACTTATATAAGCCCACCCATTTTCCCGTTTCCGAGGTTTCCCATGGCTGAAGCCCACCAGATCCCCGTGACCGTGCTGACCGGCTATCTCGGCGCCGGCAAGACCACCCTTCTCAACCGCGTACTGACCGAGAACCACGGCAAGAAATATGCCGTGATCGTCAACGAGTTCGGCGAGATCGGAATCGACAACGACCTGGTGGTCGGCGCGGACGAAGAAGTGTTCGAGATGAACAACGGCTGCATCTGCTGCACCGTACGCGGCGATCTGATCCGCATCATCGCCGGCCTTCTGAAACGCCGCGACAAGTTCGACGCGATCCTTGTGGAAACCACGGGTCTCGCGGACCCCGCGCCGGTGGCGCAGACTTTTTTCACCGACGAAGACGTGCGCAAGAAGACCAAGCTCGACAGCATCGTCACGGTCGTGGACGCCAAACACATCGACCAGCGCCTCGCCGACAGCGGTGAGGCGAAAGAACAGATCGCCTTTGCCGATATCGTGCTGCTCAACAAAACCGACCTCGTGAGCAAGGACACCTTGCGCAACGTCGAGGCCCGGGTGCGCGGCCTGAACCCGTTCGCGACCATCTATCACACCGCGCGCGCCGACATCGATCTCGATAAAATCCTGGACCGCGGGGCCTTCGATCTGAAGCGCATCCTGGAGCACGATCCGTGCTTCCTGCATGGCCATGCCTTCGACCCGACGCACAATCATGATCATGACCACGATCACGGGCACGGGCACGGGCACGGGCATGACCATGCGCACGATCACCACCATCATGACCACGGCCACGATCATGGCCACGACCATCATCATGACCATCACGATCATGATCATGGCGCGGTTAATCCGGTGCATGACGAAGCGATCCGCAGCATCTCGCTGACCACCGACACGCCCGTCTCCGAGCAGAAGTTCGACATGTGGATCAACGACGTCCTGCGCACCAAAGGCCAGGATCTCCTGCGCGCCAAGGGCATCTTGAACATGCAAGGCAAGGACGAACGCTTCGTATTCCAGGCCGTGCATATGGTGTCGGAAGGCAACTACACCGGCGCGTGGCCGGCCAAGGACAAGCGCAAGAGCCGCCTCGTCTTCATCGGCCGCAAGATCGATGCCGACACGGAAGCCGCGCTGAAGGCCGGCTTCGAAGCCTGCGTGGCGTAAGACCAAGACCGTGGCTCATCAAAAAGCACAAGGCCGCGTGGCCTCCTGGGCGTTCGGCGATTATGCCGTGGCGGCCGCGCAGAACGGCCGCCTCATGGCGATGGGTTTCGGCGACGGCACGATCCGTCTGTTCGATAGCGAAACACCCGACGCGGCCCCCGTGGCCGTCAGCGCGCACAAGGGCGCGTGCCTGTCCCTTACCGCCGACATCGAGAAGGGCGCGTTCCTCTCCGGCGGCGACGACGGCAAGCTGGTGAAGATCGCCGCCGTCGGATCGGCGGAAACCTTGTGGGAAAGCAAGGGCAAGTGGGTCGAGCATGTGACGTCCCATGCCGGCGCGGGCGTGCGCGTCTTCGCGGTCGGCAAAGTAGCCACCGTCATGAACAAGAAGGGCGAGTTGCGCGACCTTGCGCACGCGAGCACCGTCGGCGGCCTCGCGATCAATCCCAAGGGCAAGCGCATCGCCGTTTCCCACTACAATGGCGTGAGTTTGTGGTGGCTGGCGAGCACCGCGGCCGCCTCGCTCCTGGAATGGCGCGGCTCGCACCTTCAGCCTGTCTGGTCGCCGGACGGCGACTATCTCGTCACCGCCATGCAAGAGAACGCGCTGCACGGCTGGCGTTTGTCCGACGGCGAGCATATGCGCATGACCGGTTACCCGGGAAAGGTGCGCAATATCGCCTTCACCCGCCGGGGTCACTTTTTGGCGACGACCGGATCGGACAGCGTGATCTGCTGGCCTTTTTCCGGCAGCGGCCCCATGGGCAAACCGCCGGCGGAGTTTGGGTCGGCGACGGAGGGCGCGTTGGTGGGCACGGTGGCCGCCAATCCCAAACTCGACATCGTGGCCGCCGGTTTTGAAGACGGCAGCGTGCTCGTCGGGCAGCCGGGCTCGGTGAACACCATCGGCATCCTCGATCCCACGGGCAGCCCCGTCACCGCCATGGCCTGGAATCCGGACGGCGACCGTCTCCTGATCGGCAATGAAGCGGGCGCCGTTCACTTCGCGGATTTCCGGGGATGAAGCCTTTCGTCAAAGCCATTCTGTTCGCGGGGCCCATCACCATTGCCGTGTTGGGCGCCGCGGCGATCTGGGCGACGAAGGACAAACCCGCGACCACCGCCGACCACACCGATGCGCGCCTCGTCGCGCACGGCAAGCAGGTGTACGCCGATCATTGCGCGGTCTGCCACGGCGCGAACCTTGAAGGCCAGCCGGACTGGATGCGGCATCTGCCGAACGGCAGACTGCCCGCCCCGCCGCACGACCCGACGGGCCATACATGGCATCACTCCGATGGGCGGCTGTTCCTGATCATCAAGGACGGCCTCGGCGACGACTATGAAACCGACATGCCGCTCTTCAAGGACACGCTCACCGACCACGACATCTGGGCGGTGCTGGCCTTCATCAAGAGCACCTGGCCGGAAGAGATCCGCGCCAAGCAGCCGAAACCGAAGCCGGCCGCAAGCTAGGGCGTGTTGAAGTCATGTCGAATCGCCGACACGTCCTAGATTCTTATTTGGTCGCGCGTTCTACGGCGAACCGGCTTCCACTTCGCCGGAACGCGCTCTAGGTTCTCAGCGTCAATACAATCAGCATCACGATGCCGAGCACGATCCGGTAGATCGCGAACGGCGTGTAGCCGTGTTTGGAGATAAAACCGAGCACCGTGCGCACCACCGCGAACGCCACCAGGAACGCGGTGAGAAAACCCACCGCAACGATGGAAAGATTGTCCGTCGTCAGGACATCGCGGTTCTTATAGAGATCGTAGACGGTGGCGGCGAGCATGGTCGGGATCGCAAGCAGGAACGAGAATTCGGCCGCCGTACGGCGCTCGACGCCGACCAGGAGCGCGCCCATGATGGTGGCGCCGGAGCGCGAGACACCCGGGATCATCGCAATGCATTGGAATAAGCCGATGGCGAGCGCCTTCGGCCAGGGGATCTCCTCAGGCGCGTGATAGCGCGCGGTTTTTTGCGCACGCTCGATGACGAGGATGGCAATGCCGCCGAGAATCAATGCAACGCTGACCACCCAGGGCGAGAACAGAACGCTCTTGATGAACGAATAGGCGAACACGCCGATCACCATCGCCGGCAGGAAGGCGAGGATGAGGTTGAGAGTGAACTTCTGCGCCGCGAGGTCGGAGAAGACGCCCATCACGACGTTGAAGATTTTCACGCGATAAACCCACACGACCGCGAGGATCGCGCCGAGCTGGATCACAATCTCGAACATCTTTCCCGGCGGGCCCTGAAACCCGAGCAAGTCGATGAGAAGAATGAGATGGCCCGTGGACGACACCGGCAGAAATTCGGTCAGCCCCTCGACCAAGCCGAGGAAGGCCGCCTGCAAGAACGTGATGAAATCCATGTGTGAAAAATCCGCGGAAGACGAGCGGGCGGCATGAGGACAGAGGCTGTTACACTTAGCAAGGAAAATGGGCGCGGGCGCCCATGGGGCAAGGAAAATGGGCGCGAACGCCCATGGGGCAAGGAAAATGGGCGCGGGCCACCGCAACCTGCGCGCAGCGGGCGTCCGGGGCCGTTAAACCGGGCCGCCAACCCGCGATGCCGGCCGGCGGTCCGGTCTTTGAGCCTCGGTTAGCGGCGGCCGGCGGGTTTCGCGGTCGCGGCCTGAAGCTGCGCCGTCAGGTCGGTGACCTGAGCTTCGCAACTCGAGAGCGACCGAGAGTCATCCTTACTTTGAGAAGCGTATTGTTCGACACGCGTTTTGTAGAGGTCGCGATCTTTGGCCATCGTATTGAGTTGGACTTCGGCGGCCTTGAGATCGCTCTTCAGCACCATCGCGTAAACGCCGGCGCCCGCAACAACAAAGATGGCTAAGGCGAGAAGACGCACGGCAGCACTAGCACCACCCATTCTAAATCCTCCCGTTGTGAGGGTTCTCACCCTCGTTAACCTCCCTACGGGTCGTGACGTTCATCAGGTCGTTCGGAACGCGACCTGGAAAGGCACGCACCGCATACAGCCCTTCAAATATACGCTCGTGCACGCAATTGACCAAGAAACACCGGCATTTTGCGGCGCACTCTGCGCGGAAAAATGCGGTGTAACGTCAGGAACAATTACCGATGCGTGTGTCAGTTACCGGGATGGTAGGGCGCGGCGCCGCGCACGGCATCTATGAGCGCGGATCACGCGGCGACGGAATGCCGACCGCGAGACGCGACTTCAGCTCATCGACTTGTGCGCTGCATTGATTGAGCGACGCCGACGCGCCGTCGATCAGACCTTCGGCGGCCTCGGCTTTCGACTTCCACTGATTGCGGTCCTGCTCGAGCGCGCCAAATGATTCTTGTGTATCGTCGAGCCGGTCCTGGAGCGAAAAGGTATAGAGACCGACGCCGGTGATAATGATTAACGCGATGCCGAGCAGCTGAGCGAAGGTGCGAGCTTTGCGGTCCATGTCATTTCTCCGTCTTTGAAGGAATAACGTGCAAAGGCGGCGGAACTTTCTCCGGTCCGGGGCGAAAGCGTGGCCGAGGGATATTTTATTCACGCGCAACCCACGCGCGACGAATTATCCCCACTAGTTTGGGATATCCACAGGCTCAGCTATTCTCCTTCGGACCCGAAGTAGGCATTTTCCTACGCTCCATTGGGGGACATTTTTTCTTATATGGTTACGCCTCTTCGCGTTACAGAGCCGGCCGACGCCGCCGGCCAGGCTCTTCGGACTCCGCCGCACAACTATGAGGCGGAGCGCGCGCTGCTGGGCGCCATCCTGATGAACAATCGCGCTTACGAGCGCGTGCAGGAGTTCCTGCGTCCGCCTCATTTCGCCGATCCGGTGAACGGACGGATCTATGAGTCCTGCGCGAAACTCATCGAGCAGGGCCACCAAGCCAACCCGGTGACCCTCAAAACGTACCTTGAGCGCGACGATCTCGTGGCCAGCGCGGGCGGGATGAAATACCTCGCCAGCCTCGCGGCCGGCGCGGTGACGGTCATCAACTCGTCCGAATACGGCAAGCTGGTCTATGACCTGTATCTGCGCCGCGAACTCATCGAACTGGGCGAAGACATCGTCAATAAAGCCTTCGACGTGACGCCGGACGAAACGGCTGTGCAGCAGATCGAAGATTCGGAACAGGTGCTGTTCAATCTCGCTTCGGAAGGCACGCTCGAAGGCGGTTTCCAAAGCTTCGGCACCGCGCTCGTCACGGCGATCAACCTCGCCGAAGCCGCGCACCGCCGTGAAGGCGCGCTGGCCGGGGTCACCACCGGGCTTCTCGATCTCGACAAGAAGCTGGGCGGACTTCATCCGTCCGACTTGATCATCCTCGCGGGCCGTCCGTCGATGGGCAAAACCGCGCTGGCGACCACCATCGCCTTCAACGCCGCGCACTACTACCGCACCACCGACCGCGCGGAAGACCGCGGCAAACATGTGGCCTTTTTCTCGCTCGAAATGTCTTCCGAACAGCTGGCCACGCGTATCCTGGCCGAGCGTTCGAAGATCAACAGCCACATGATCCGCACCGGCGGCCTGTCCAACGACGATTTCAGCCGTCTCGTGGTGGCGAGCCAGGAAGTAGCGGAAACGCCATTATTCATCGACGATACGCCGGCCGTAACCGTGTCCACGATCCGCACGCGCTGCCGCCGCCTCGCGCGCCAGAACAAGACCGCCGATGGTTCACCGGGCCTTGGGCTCATCGTCATCGACTACTTACAGCTCATCGGTGCGAGCCGCAGCGAAAAATCCGAGAACCGCGTGCAGGAAGTTTCGGCGATCACGCGCGGCCTCAAGGCGCTGGCGAAAGAACTGAATGTGCCGGTGATGGCCCTGTCCCAGTTGAGCCGCGCCGTCGAACAGCGCGAAGACAAGCGCCCGCAACTGGCCGACCTTCGTGAATCGGGATCCATCGAACAGGACGCCGACGCGGTCATGTTCGTGTACCGTGAACAATACTACCTGGAGCGCGCCGAACCCTCGCAACGTCCCGACGAAGGCAGCGACAAGTTCGCCGAGCGTCATACGAACTGGCAGCAGCGTTGCGAACAGGCCCACAACGTGGCCGAAGCCATCGTGGCCAAGCAGCGTCACGGCCCGATCGGCACCGTGCGGCTCTATTTCGATCCGAATTACACGCACTTCAGCGATCTGATCGACCAGAGCCACCTCCCGCCGCCGATCGAGGATTAGGCTGTTTTGTTGGTCGCGTTTTGGCCGGCTGAACCGGGCTCCACTTCAGCCTAAAACGCTCCGCAGCGATCTGATCGATCAGAGCCACCTCCCGCCGCCGATCGAGGATTAAGCGGCTTTTTGTCGGTCGCGTTTTCCACGGCGAACCGGTGTCCACTTCGCCGGAAAATGCTCGGGCTCTTGCCCAAAAGGGTGGTTCCGGCCATACACGCGGCATGCGTTCCACTCCCGTTTCCTCTTCTCCGGGCGATCGTGCCGGCGCGTTCCTGACCGTGGACCTCGCGGCCATCGTCGAGAACTGGCGTCTGCTCAAACGCCAGGTCGGCCCGGCCTGCGAGATGGGCGCGGTGGTGAAAGCGGACGCTTATGGAACGGGCGTCGCGCCCGTCGGCAAGGCTCTCAAGGACGCCGGCTGCACGACTTTCTTCGTGGCCCATCTGGACGAAGGCCTGACCTTGCGCGCGGCCATCGGCGACGGCCCGCGCATCGTCGTCATGCACGGCCCCAACAAAGGCACCGAACGCGACTTCGCAGCCTTCCGCCTTGTGCCGGTCCTGAACTCGCCCGCGCAGATCGAACGCTGGCGCGGTTTCGCGCAAAGCAACGATGTGCTCATGGAAAGCCTGGTGCATATCGACACGGGCATGAACCGCCTGGGTCTGACGGCGCGCGAGTTCGAAACACTCATGCACGACCCGGACGGCTTCGTGGGCCTTCACCCGCTCGCGCTCATGAGCCATCTCGCGTGTGCCGAGGACAACACGCCGATGAACGGCGCGCAGCAACGCAAATTCGCCGCCGCCCTGGAAACCTTCCGGAGCAAGTTCCCGGATGCCAAGGGCAGTTTCACGAACTCCTCGGGCATCTTCCTCGGCCCGGCCTATCACTTTCACTTCGCCCGGCCCGGTGTCGCGCTCTACGGCGCGAATCCCTTGTCGGGAAAACCGAACCCGATGATCCCGGTGGTGCGCCTTAAGGGCAAAATCGTCCAGGTCCGGCGCGTTGACGCTGCCGCACCCGTTGGATATGGTGCCACCTACACGGCCCAAGACGGCGAGAAATTAGCAACAGTTTCAATAGGTTATGCCGACGGCCTGTTGCGTTCGCTCTCCAATCGCGGGCATGGGTATATCGACGATATCAAGGTGCCTGTGGCAGGCCGTGTTTCCATGGATCTGACCATCTTCGACGTTTCGGCGGTGCCCGACTCAAGCCTTGGGCCCGACGCGACCATTGAACTCATCGGCAGCCGTGTTTCGGTGGACGATATCGCCGCGGACGCGGGGACGATTTCTTATGAGATCCTCACCAGCCTCGGCGCGCGCTATGCGCGGCAGTATTTGAAATGAATTCGTTCTCATGAATTTTTTGGCGACCATCGGCGCCGTTGTCCTCGCTTTCTTCGGTCACCTCGGCCGGCTGGTGATCTTCACCGCGACCGCGATCTCACACTGCGTGCGTCCGCCGTTCTATCCGCGCCTCATCGGCCGGCAGATGATCGATATCGGCTACTACTCGCTGCCGGTCGTAGGCCTGACGGCTATCTTCTCCGGGATGGTGCTCGCGCTGCAGAGCTACACGGGCTTCGCGCGCTTCTCCGCCGAAAGCGCGATTGCCAATGTCGTCGTGATCTCGCTGACCCGCGAACTTGGCCCGGTGCTTGCTGGCCTGATGGTGGCGGGACGCATCGGCGCCTCCATGGCCGCCGAAATCGGCACCATGCGCGTGACCGAACAGATCG
>JAIUPE010000115.1 GCA_020160875.1 Pseudomonadota bacterium | reverse complement strand
TTGCCCGGCGAGCGGAACGACAGGTGATTAGTGCTCTTGGCCCAGGACGCGTCCCAATTCCAATCGCTGTCGAAAGCGTTGAAGTTGCCTTCGACGCCGAGCACGTAGCTGCGGAACGTGCGGGCGTTGAGCGACTGCAGCAGCGGCATGTAGTACTGGTTGGAATTACCCATGGTGAACTGAGTAATGCCCAGCGCGGTCATCTGCGCGCGGATCGACGCCGGGATGAACGGGTTATCGTTGCGGATATTGATACCGCCGAAGTTGATGTTCGACGTCGCGCCCGGATTCCAGGCCTTTGAATAGGCCCAGATGGTGTCGGCAAAGACCGTCACGTTGTCGGCGAGATCATAGCTGACACGCGCGAAGATGTTCTCACGCTCCATCTGTTGGGCAAGCGCGATGGAGGTTTTGTCGACGCGCGACATCTGGAAGTCGCCGCCGGACATGGTATTGCCGCTGACGAGGCCGAAGCGGAACGGCGCGGGCGTGCCGCCTTGCAGGAACTGCGTGCCGCGCAAGGGGCAGGTCGTTCCCGGGTAACCCGCGCAGGACAGGATCAAACCACCCCCCGTGGCGGTGCCGAGACCGATATCCTCCAGCGCGAGGAGCTGCGGTTGACCGTTGGTCGCCGTATAGCCCGGATTGTTGAGCGCCACGAAGGTGCGGTCGCTCCACTTACGCGGTTGACCCTTGATCCCATTTTCAAACGCATGTTCGCCGCTGAGGAGCACATGGCCGCGCCCGCCGGCGAAGGCGGACCCCGCGGACAGCGAGACGCGGTATTGCGCATCGTCGCCATAGGTGGTGATGCCAGTATCGACGACACCCTTGATGCCCGTGAATTCCTTATCGACCACGAAGTTCACCACGCCGGCGACGGCGTCCGACCCATACGCGGCCGAGGCGCCGCCTGTGACGACGTCGATACGGCTGATCAGTCCGTTCGGGAAACCGTTGATATCCACGGCCGAACCGCTATTGCCGCCGACGTTGGCGCCGACCACGCGACGGCCGTCGAGCAGCACGAGGGTGCGCGTCGCGCCCAAGCTGCGCAAGTTGAGAAGGTTCAAGCCGCCGATCCCGCCCGACACGCTGCCCGAGGTGTTGCGCGACGTAAGGCCCGCACCGAACGACGGCAGACGGTTCACGGCATCGGCGATGTTGGTGACGGCCATCGCGTTGAGTTCCTCCGTGCCGAGCACGGAGACCGGTGTCGGCGCTTCATAACCGTCGCGAATAACACGCGTTCCGGTGACGACGATCTCTTCGGCGACCGCGGCGCCTTGAGCTTGCTGCGCGCTCTGCGCGGCAGCGCCCGAGGCCGCGAACACGGCGGCGAGGCTCGCCGTGGCCATAATGGCCGAGCGATAGGCGCGAATGGATTTTACTGTGGACATGGTGTCTCCCCATTGATGTGGACCGCAGAACGCGGCCGCCCAACGAGGCGCGGATGATCGCGAGTGAGAGAATACCGATGGAAACCGCCAACCGGCGCGCGCCGAATGGGCGTATATCCCTCCCCCTGCACGGCGGCTGAACATGGGCTGAAGGTCCTCCCCTTACAGCCCGGCAGCGCGCCGCACCTCGCATTCAGATGCGTCTCGTGTTGACGCTATTGTACGGAAACGTAACAAGCAGACAACCAAAGTTTCATGCATAAAGGGATGCCGGCTTTTTGTTGCGCCCGGTGTTGCGCGCGCGCCACGCCGGTCCGCGCGCGCATTTTTTATGCGCGGCGCGGCCCGAACGCCATCAACATGCGCTGAATTCCGGAAATGCCGCGGGTCTTTGGGGCGCGCGGGAGGGGCCTGAACGCGACCCACGGCAGGCTTTACTTTAATTTCTGGGCGGACTGACCCTTATTGAGAACATGGACCTCGCGCCCGGAATGAGAAACGGCCGCACACAAGATGCGCGGCCGCCCCTTCTCTCGTCCTAAAGAGCCTGAACGCTACTTTTTATCCGGCACTTCGATCATCTCGCCTTCGAGGTTCGGCGTGTTGATCGGCAGGCGGCGCGCGTGACTGGCCTGTTCGAAGGCATACCCGAGCGCGAGCAACTTCGGCTCGCTGAATGCCGGGCCAAAGAACGAAATGCCGATGGGAAGATCGTCATTGGTAAAGCCCGCCGGGACGATGAGATCGGGATAGCCCGTGAGGTTGGCATAGTTGGTGCCGCCATACCCCCCGCCGCCGCCACCGCCCGGAACCTCGGCGATGGTGCCGGGGCGCCGGCCCGAGGTCGGATACACATAAGCGTCGAGTTTGTTGCTGGCGAAGATGCCGTCCACGATATCGCGAATCAACGGCATCATGTGATCGTGCATTGACTTATATTTGTAGTCGTTCATGGAACCCGACGCGAGCTCACGTTCGAACAAGATCCAGCGCGTCGTATTGGGACCGGCGCCATCCGGACGCGGGCTGACGATCAGCTTGGAGCGCTCGATCATCTCAGCCAAGGACTTCGGATACTTCGGTCCCGTCGTCTTCAGATACTCGCCGATCTGCACCGGGAATTCCGGCCAACGGATCGTTGTGTAGATTTCGCCCATGCTGTCGAGCAGCCACTTCGGATAGCGGACCTCGATGATGGTCGCGCCTTTGGCCTTCATGGTGTTGAGGGCGGTCTCGATGATCCAGTCGACTTCCTCATCCTGTTTCATGAAGTCGCGGGCGATGCCGATGCGCGCGCCCTTAAGTGAATTGGCATTCAGGAACTTCGTATAGTCCTTCTCGAACTTGCCTTGGCTTTTCTTGGTGGCGTCGTCGGCGGGGTCGACGCCGGTCATGGTGCCGAGCACGGCGGCGATGTCGTAGACATTGCGCGTCATCGGACCGCCGGTATCGAAGCTGAGCGCCAGCGGGATGATCCCGTCGCGGCTGAGAAGGCCGTGTGTCGGCTTCAGGCCGACGATACCGTTGGCGGTCGACGGTCCGCGGATCGAGCCGCCGGTATCACTGCCGAAGCCGACCGTGCCGAAGTTCGCCGCGATGGCGACGCCGGAGCCGCCCGAGGAGCCCGCGGGTGAGCGGAGGAGATTGTGCGGGTTCTTCGATTGTCCGCCCAGGGAGCTGTTGGTGCCGGCGGCGGCGAATTCAGAAAGATTCGCCTTCGCAAGAATGATAGCGCCGGCCTCACGCAGACGTTTGACCATGTAGGCATCATCAGGAGGGATGTTGCCCTCGAGCAAGATCGAGCCTCCCGTCGTCGGCATTTCGACCGTGTCGAAATTGTCCTTAAGCACGACCGGAATACCGTGCATCGGCGAACGCGGTCCTTTGGCCTTGCGTTCGGCGTCGAGCGCCTTGGCTTGCGCGAGGGCATTCGGGTTGAGCGCCATTAGGGCGTTCAGCGACGGCCCCTTGTCGTCGTAGGCGGCGATGCGGGCGAGCGTGAGTTGCAGGAGTTTTTCCGACGTGAGCGTGCCGGCGTCGAAGGCGGCGTTGATGTCGGCGATTGTGAGCTGATCGAGCGGAACGGACCTTGCCGACGCCGGCGCGGACGCCAGCATCACGACCGTGGCGACCGTGGCCAGGAAACGCGGAAGAATTTTCATGGAGACCCCCTCAGGTTCAATGAACGCAATGAATGATGGTAGCTGCGGTTACGACCTCGGCGCTAGGGGGAGGCTGGCGTTGAGCCAACCTCCCGGCGCCGTTTAAAGCTTGAAGCGCACGCCCGCGCGAAACACACGGCCAAGCGTATCGTACTTGCCGATGTTCGTGGTCGGGAGCTCGTAGCCGATTTCATCGGACCCGCGCGGGATCATGCCCGGATCGGTGTTGAGCACGTTGTTGATATTGAGAAAGGTTTCCACCTCGGCGCCGGAAACCTCGAAGGTCTTGCCGATCGACCAGTCGAGGTAGAAGTAGCCCGGCGCGTGGTTGTTATCGACCGTCAGGAACGGCGCCGTGACGATGGGGCAGTTCGATTGACACTCGATGTAAGTGTTGCGCAGGACACCCGAACTCATGGCGCGGCCACTGAAGGATGTAGACCAGGTGTCGGCCCTGTATCCGAGCCGCACGACGCCCGCCCAATTCGGCGGCGCGCCGCCCGGCATTTCGCCGACGTCATCGGTCGGCGGCGCGAGCGTGGTGTTGATGTAGTTCTTGATGTACTTGGTGACTTGCGCGCGCAAATCGACGTTGCCGTCCAAAGCCGGGATCACGTCACCGAGATTGAAGTTGTAGCTGGCCTCGACGTCGATTCCGCGGGTCTTCTGAATCGCGATATTCACCGGCCGGCGGGTAATGGCGGTGATGATGCCGTTGGTGCGGGTGATGTCGGCACAGTAAGACTGAAGACCCTGCACGCAGAAGACAACGATCTGGTTATTACTGGGCGTGGAGATCGAATCCTTCATGCTGATGTTCCAGTAGTCGACCGACGCGGTGAAACCGGCGAGGAACGACGGCTTCAGGACCACGCCGATATCCGTGGTATCGGCGCGTTCCGGCTTGAGGTTCGGATTGCCGGAGTTGGTCTGCAGCGGCGAGGCCGAACCGCCGGTGACGGGATCGAACAAGGTGGTAAAACCGCCGCTGACGGTGTTGTAGAGTTCTTGCAGGTTCGGCGCACGGATGTCACGAGAACGCGTGGCGCGAATGCGGATATCCGGGATCGGCTCGTAAGTCGTGCCGACCTTCCACGTCGTGACGAAGCCCGATGTCGAGTATTTGGTGCCGCGCACCGCAGCGCTGACGTCCCAGGCCTCGGCGAAGGCGGTATCTTTAGCGAGCGGAACGACGGTTTCCGCGGCGCCTTCGAACACGGTGTATTTACCCCTGAAGGGCAGGAAGTTGCCCGAGAACCAGTCGCTGGTCAGCGTCGCCGCGCTTGGCGACGCGACGGCCTTTTCGACACGATATTCGGTGCTGAGCGCAAGCGACACAGGACCCGCCCAGTTCTCAAACACATCGCCGCTGACGGAGCCGGCCGCCACATCCTGCGTGATACGGTGGTTGGTATGCGGGTGCTCGCCGCCGCTTTGCAGGAACCGAATGGCCGCTTCGCTGTTCACGCCGAGCCCCATCGGATTGTACGGCACACAGCCGTCGTTGGGATTGGTAAGCGTGGACCGGCAGATGATCGCGCCGGTCGTCGGGTGGCGCACCGCATCGGCCGCCTGGGCGCGCAAGGGATTGCGCGTCGGACCCAGCGCATCGTAGGCGACGCGCGTGATGCCCTTCTGCCAGTAGGCATTCCAGTTCCAGGTCGAGGCGAAGGCATCGAAGCCGCCGTTGGCGCCGAGCACGTATCTATTCGTGGTGCGGTCGGACTCCGTGGTGATGAACGGCAGGTCGTAGTTCATGCTACCGAGCTGGAATTGCGTGACGCCGAGCGCCGTCATCTGGGCCTGCACCGCGGCCGGGATGAACGGGTTACCGGTACGGATGGTCGCACCGTTGCCGAGTTGGAAGTGACTGAACGCCCCGCCGGTATTCCACGAATTATTCCACGACGCCTGGGCAAAAACCTCGATCGTGTCGGTGAGGTCGTAGCTGACGCGCGTAAAGAGACCCTTGCGGCGTTCGCGCGGGTCCAGCGAATAGGTGTCCACGCGCGTGACGCCGGCGGCGTAGTCGCCTTCGTGGGTGTAGGTCGAATCCGTGATCGGACCGAAGTTGAACATATAAGGCGTGCCGCCCGGCCCGAAGGCGATGCCCTTCAAGGGGCCCGAGGCGATGGTGCCGCCGCGGGTGGACCAGGAGTCCGTATGAATCCGGACCAGGCGCTGCGGCTGGCCGGCGGCGATGTTGGCCGCGGAGTTGTTGATGATGCCGAGCGCGGAGCGGTTCCACGGCCGGTTGCTGTGCAGGATACCTTCCTTGTTATTGATTTCGCCGTTGATGAGCCAGTGCCCGCGGCCATTCGCGAAGGGCACCCCCGCGGTGAGCACCGTCTTGTAGCTGAAATCATCGCCGTAGGTCGTAAGGCCGGCGGACACCTCGCCTTTCACGCCGGTGAAGCTTTTGTCGAGGATGAAATTGACCACGCCCGTGACGGCGTCCGAGCCATAGATGGCCGATGCCCCGCCCGTGATCATATCGACACGCTGCACCAGCGCCTGCGGGATGTTGGCGACGTCGACCACGCCGTCAGCGCGCGAGCTGACGGTACGCTGACCGTCGATCAGCACCAGCGTGCGCGCGGCGCCCATGCTGCGAAGGTTGAGGATCGAAAGGCCGGCGCCCTGGGCACTGACCGACGTCCCCGTGTTGCCCGGCCGGATATTTCCGGCAAAGGCGGGAATTTGGACGAGAGCGTCGGCAATATTCGCGGTCGCCTGCTGCTGAAAGACGGCCGCGTCCAGAACCGTCATCGGTGTCGGCGCTTCGTACCCGTCGCGCACGATGCGCGATCCCGTGACGACGATTTCATCGACCGGCACGGCCTCGGCCGGTGCCGCGGCGGCAAGCTGTTCGGGCGCCGCGGTTTGCGCGTGCGCGGAAGTGGACAGGATCAGTGAGAGAGCGCTGACCGTAGAGAGCGCGAGCGCCTTTGCATGACGATAGCCAGCGGAGCCGGCTTTTGCGTTGCGAGTCTTCATTTCTTTTCCCCTTGGGCACGGCGCTTTCGGCGCGAGCGCGGTGCAAGATTCGAGACATGTGTCAACGTGAGGAGCCCTGGGCTCCCTATGCGCGGCGGTGTTTTGCTGTGTGCGGCGCCTCCTTCGGCTGAAGGCGTGGCTGCGACCCCTCTCGCGCCACGCCTTATGCTTGCCTATGCTCTACTACGTAGGGCTATGCGGTCTGACGACACACGGCGAGCCGCGTTCTTTTATAGAGAGGCTAAAGCCGCGTGCGGCGCGAGACCGCGTAATTAACGCTCGCCTATTGGTGGCGCACGGACGCTTTATTGCGGGGGATTGTTAAGGCGCCTTCAACGGCGCGGCGCGCGGCACATATAGCGTGAGCCCGGTCATGACGATGAATAGCACTCCCGCGCTCAACGCCAGGGACCAGTGGATGCCGACCACCGTTCCACCCAATCCAACAGTCGCGCCGGCGAAAGCGCGCATGCCGAGACTGCAGATGCTGTAGAAACCGATGACACGGCCGCGCACATGATCGGGCGCGTTCAGCTGTACGAGCGTCATCGCCATGGAGCTGAATGAAAGTTCCACAAAACCGGCAATGAACAGCGCGACAAAGGCGAGCGCGTAGAACGGCGTGACCGCGAAGGCGACAAGCGCGATGCACCACACCATCGCCAAACCGAACGCGAGACGCGGACGCGGTTGAAGCGTACCCGTGCTTTCAAGAGCGATACCCGCGAGGAGCGCGCCGGCGGCGTCGGCCGCGAGGAGCATGCTGTATAGAAAGCCGACGTCACCGTGACCGAGATCGCGGGCGAATTCCGGCATCTGCGCATGATAGGCGTTGCCCACCAGGAACGAAGCGCAGCCGATGAGCAGGGTCATGGCCAGGAGGATCGGATTGGCGCCGACCACACGCGCCGTGTCGACGATATCGCCGAGCCCGCGCAGGGCCGGATGCGGCGCGTCGGCGGTCTTGCGGAACCTCGGGCCATAAGGCGCCTTCCACAGCCAGATCACGAGCGGAAGATAGATGAGCGCATTGAAGGCAATGCCCGCGACCGGTCCCATAAGCAGGAGAATGCCGCCGCCGATACCAGGACCGAGCAGAAGACCGAGATAACGCGCGGTCGCGTTGAGACGCACGGCGCTGGGGAGTTGTTCCTTACCGACGATATCATGGATGAGAAGCTGGCTGGCCGGCGACCACAGCACGCCCGCGCACCCATGCAGGACGAGAATCACCTGCGCATGCCAGATTTCAAGCGTGTCGGTGTAGAAGAAATAAGCCCAAGCAAGCGAGGCGGCGATGAAGCAGCCCATGCCGATCTGGATCAGGCGGCGCGGATCGAAGCGGTCCGCGAGCGCCCCTGAGTAAACCGAGAAAAAGAGATACGGCAGCCAGTGCGAGAGCACGGCGAAACCGCCCAGGGACGGCGACTGGAACTTCTGGAACACGACCCAATAGCTGATCACATGCTCGATGCTGTCGGCCATCATCGCCATGGCCGAGAAAATCAAATACGGACGGAACCCGGGATGCCGGAGCGCGGCGAAAGAGACGTGGGCCGGTTTTTTGGCAGGTGGGAACGCGGACAACAAAGGCGGGAATCCAGGCAAGCCGAAGGATTGCGGTGTTGTGCAGGCTGTCCTGCCACGAACCGGTGCGGCTGTCATATCACATGTGACTGGATGCGCCGCGCCCTAGAGGCAGAACGACTCGTCGCGCGGTGGCGATTTCCAGATGAGGCGATACGTCACCAGGTACCCCGCGTGATCGGAATACATGGCGCCGTCGTCCCCGCCGTCAAACAAGGCCTCGACCGCAACCGGCTGCACACGCACCCGCGTGCCGTTGCGGAAGCCTTGGACATCGCGCGGTTCCAGCCAGCCGGAACGCCGCTCGCCGTGATAGTCCTGGCGGCAGGAGGACGCGTTGGCGTCGCAGTAGTGGTGGACCATCGCGAAATCGGCCAGAAGTTCATACGCCTGGGTTTGGCGTTTCTTCTGGTTCTTGATGTTGAAGTCGCCGCCGAAGATCACCGGGGTCTCAGGCGCGAGATGCGCGCCCATGAAGGTCTTCAATCGGTCCAACTGCAATTCATAAGCTTGGCCGCTGCGCGTCTGCGAGACGCCCGAGCGCTTATTGGCATTGAGGTGCGTGGTGAAAAGCGCGACGCCGCCCGGCACGCCAGGAACGTCGACACGCACGCCGAGCACGCCTTTGCCGGCAAGGCAGTCGTAGCCGGCGCAGGCGTAACGTCCAAAACTGCTGTCCGCGGTTTCGACGATGGGGAACCGGCTGAAAGCGCGCAACCCGCTGCCGACAAGAGGCCCCAACGTTTCGCCCTTGGTCCAGTCGGCGCCCTTGATGAGATCCTCGACGTGGCTTTCACCGCGCGCGGCGTCTCCGACCCGGAGCGCGTCCGCGCGCGTCGAGCCTTCGGCGTGGAAGGGATAGCCGCCGATCTCCGCGATCCGACGCGCGTCATCGCTGAAGCCTTCCTGAATCAACAGGACATCCGGCCCCCTTCCTTCGGCGCGCAGCGCCTGCAGCTTGAGGCCGATCTCCTCCATCGCACCCGCGCCGCCGAGACGCAGCGGCCAGGGAAAAGCGTGAACGTTGTAGGTGAGGACCGAGATCTCGGTGGACGACGTGCCGTCGTCGCCGATCT
Source organism: Pseudomonadota bacterium (assembly GCA_020160875.1). GTDB lineage: Bacteria > Pseudomonadota > Alphaproteobacteria > Rhodospirillales > Rhodospirillaceae > SHVO01. Next base: position 488 of record JAIUPE010000115.1, on the reverse strand, counting down.
GAACCGCAGGCGCGGCGACGGATGCGCCGAGGTCGCCGGGCGCGGTGGCCTCGGTGCCGGCGGCGCGCCACGTCAGCGCGCCGAGCGCGACCAGGATCGCGGCGGGCGGAGCCCCGCCGCCGGCCATCATCGCGGCGCAGATCCCGGTCGCGAGCAGTGCCGCGACGCAGGCGACGAGCAGTGTCGTGCGTGATCCGAAACGTGGCGTCGCCCAGGCCGCCGCGAAAGATGCGAGCACACCGCACAGGTTGAAGACCAGCGAACCCTGAATCGCTCGATCCATCGGGAAACCTGCCCCGGCGAGCAGCACCGGGATCCAGCTCAGATAGGCATAGAGCGCGAGCATGCTCGCGAAAAACGCGATGGCGAGACCGATCGCCGAGCGGCGCAGCGCATCGCCATAGACCCTGTGCTCGTCCGCGTGCTCGCCCGCGACGATCGGCGCGTCGTCCGCGAACCGATCGGCGGCGCCAGGACGCGCCGTGCCA